>NZ_CP109000.1:1200000-1500000 GCF_036226605.1 Streptomyces sp. NBC_00704 | reverse complement strand
GCAGTGCTGCCGGCCGGGACGACGCCCCCGGGCGAGCCCCTGTACGTGAAAAGCGACGACGCGAAGCGCGACGATGCGAAGAGCTGACGTGCCGCGGAGAGCTGACGTGCCGCGGAGAGCCGATCCGCGGGGAACGGCTCAGCCGTAGACCGGGCCCGTGTACTTCTCGCCCGGGCCCTGGCCCGGCTCGTCCGGGACGACCGACGCCTCGCGGAACGCCAGCTGGAGCGACTTCAGGCCGTCGCGCAGCGGGGCGGCGTGGAAGGAGCTGATCTCGGTCGTGGACGCGTCGAGCAGCCCGGCGAGGGCCGTGACCAGCTTGCGGGCCTCGTCCAGGTCCTTGTACGCGTCGCCCTCCTCGGTGAGCCCGAGCTTCACGGCCGCGGCGCTCATCAGGTTGACGGCGACCGTGACGATCACCTCGACGGCGGGAACCTCGGCGATGTCGCGGGTCATCTCGTCGAAGTCGGGGGCGGCGGGCGTCCCGGCGGAGCCGGAGGGGGAGGTGTCACTCATGCAGGACACGATAGGCGCAGGCCGCGCCGGGTCCGGTGGCGAGGCTCGATTGGCCGTTCGCGACGGGGGCTGGTAATCTCGGTGAACGACCGGTCGGACACGCGTGCCCCTCAGCAGGCGGGCCCGGCCCACAAGTGGAGACTCCGAGCTCCCACCCGACCGCCCCTTGGGACGGCGGGTCACCCCGGTCAGGCGGCCCCCATCGTTCCGTACGGACGATGGAGTCGCCCGGTAGCGCGCCCCGCGATCCTTGCGGCGGTGCTCCGGTAGTGCTTGGAGCCCCGCAATGTGATTGTCGGGGCATTTTTTGTGCTTCGACGTGGTTATAAAACTATCGAACACAGACGTTACGCGGCCGTCCGCCAGACTGCCGTGTGGTGCTACCGAGGAGGATCCATCAGCACCGAGCCCCGCATCAACGACCGGATTCGCGTTCCCGAAGTGCGACTTGTCGGTCCCAGTGGCGAGCAGGTCGGCATCGTGCCGCTGGCCAAGGCCCTGGAGCTTGCGCAGGAGTACGACCTCGACCTGGTCGAGGTGGCGGCGAGCGCACGCCCGCCGGTCTGCAAGCTCATGGACTACGGGAAGTTCAAGTACGAGTCGGCCATGAAGGCCCGTGAGGCGCGCAAGAACCAGGCGCACACGGTCATCAAGGAAATGAAGCTCCGGCCGAAGATCGACCCGCACGACTACGACACCAAAAAGGGTCACGTCGTCCGGTTCCTCAAGGCGGGCGACAAGGTCAAGATCACGATCATGTTCCGTGGTCGCGAGCAGTCCCGGCCGGAGCTCGGCTTCCGGCTTCTGCAGCGTCTCGCGTCGGACGTGGAGGACCTCGGCTTCATCGAGTCGAACCCGAAGCAGGACGGCCGGAACATGATCATGGTTCTCGGTCCGCACAAGAAGAAGACCGAGGCCATGGCCGAGGCCCGGCAGGCGCAGGAGGCCCGCAAGGCCGAGGCGAAGGCCAACCCCGGCCGCTCGCAGAACGCCGCGGACGCCGACGCCGTGAACGCCGACGGCGACGTCGACGGCGATGTCGAGGTCGAGGCGGCTGACGCCGAGGCCCCCGCCGAGGCGTGATCCGGGGGACGCGAGTCCCGCGGACATAACCGATACCAGCGACGTTCCACCGTGCCCGGTTTCACGACCGGGCACCGGAACGCCACCGACGAGGAGAGAACGGCGCTATGCCGAAGAACAAGTCGCACAGCGGTGCCAGCAAGCGCTTCAAGATCACCGGCTCCGGCAAGGTGCTCCGCGAGCGCGCCGGCAAGCGCCACCTGCTCGAGCACAAGTCGTCCCGCGTGACGCGCCGCCTCACCGGCAACGCCGAGATGGCCCCGGGCGACGCCGCGAAGATCAAGAAGCTTCTCGGCAAGTGACGTCGGGCGCGAGCGTCGCGCCCGACCTCTGAGACCGGGACCCAATCGTTTCCGGGCCGTGTGAGTCCCACCACGGCCCCGCTACAAGGAGTTAACAAGTGGCACGCGTCAAGCGGGCAGTCAACGCCCACAAGAAGCGCCGGGCGATCCTCGAGGCGGCCTCCGGCTACCGCGGTCAGCGTTCGCGCCTGTACCGCAAGGCCAAGGAGCAGGTCACCCACTCGCTGGTCTACAACTACAACGACCGCAAGAAGCGCAAGGGCGACTTCCGTCAGCTGTGGATCCAGCGCATCAACGCTGCGGCCCGCCAGAACGGCATGACGTACAACCGCCTCATCCAGGGTCTGAAGGCCGCGAACATCGAGGTCGACCGCAAGATCCTCGCCGAGCTGGCCGTGAACGACGCCACCGCGTTCGCCGCGCTGGTCGAGGTCGCGCAGAAGGCCCTCCCCGCGGACGTGAACGCGCCCAAGGCCGCGTGACGCTGCGCCGGCCCTGAGCCGACGTCAGAGAAGGACCCGCAGGTTCCCTCCTGCGGGTCCTTTGCTGCTGACACCCCCCTGACGCCGTCCGTTCGGGTGCGGGCCGCCGGTGGCCGGTCGCAGTTCCCCGCGCCCCCGGGTCGGATCACTCGCACCAGGCGAAAGACCATGGAGTTGTGAAGGTGAAGATGCCCCCCGCCGGCCCCGAGCTGATCTCCCCCCGTTCCCCGCGTGTCTCCGCGGCCCGGCGGCTCGCCCGGCGGAACTTCCGGGGCAAGGAGCGGCTGTTCCTCGCCGAAGGGCCGCAGGCCGTCCGGGAGGCCGCGGCGCACCACGCCGGCGGACAGGCCACCCTCGTCGAGCTGTTCGCCACCGTGGAGGCCGCCGAACGCCACGCCGACGTCCTCGCCGAGGCCCGCTCCGCCGGCACCCGGATCCACCTCGCCGACGAGCAGGTCATCGAGGACGTCTCCACCACCGTCACCCCCCAGGGACTCGTCGGGATCTGCCGGTTCATCGACGTGCCCTTCGAGCGCGTCCTGGCCGCCCGGCCCCGGCTCGTCGCCGTCCTCGCCCACGTCCGCGACCCCGGCAACGCCGGCACCGTCCTGCGGTGCGCCGACGCCGCCGGCGCCGACGCCGTCGTGCTGACCGACGCCTCCGTCGACCTCTACAACCCCAAGGCCGTCCGCGCCTCCGTCGGCTCCCACTTCCACCTGCCCGTCGCCGTCGGCGTCCCCGTCGACAGGGCCGTGGCCGGGCTCCGCGACGCCGGCGTGCGCGTCCTCGCCGCGGACGGCGCGGGAGACGACGACCTCGACGCCGAACTCGACGCCGGCGCCATGGGCGGCCCCACCGCCTGGGTCTTCGGCAACGAGGCGTGGGGACTTCCCGAGGAGACCCGCGCGCTCGCCGACGCCGTCGTGCGCGTCCCGATCCACGGAAAGGCCGAGAGCCTGAACCTCGCGACCGCCGCCGCCGTATGTCTCTACGCGTCGGCCCGTGCACAGCGTGCCTCCGGAGGGTGCCGCTCCGTGACCGACAGCTAGTAGGGTGACGAGTTCGCGGGCCTCTTCCGGGAGGACGGGAGGTGGGGTACGGGGATGAGTGTCGGCACGACCAGGGCACCGGGAGCGGCCGGGCCGGCCGGTGACCTCACGGGACTCGGCATCGACCCCGACGACCTGCCCGACGGGCTCGTCGTCGCCGACGAGAACGGCCGCGTCATCTGCTTCAACGCCGCCGCCCGGCGCATCACCGCCGTCGCCGCCGAGGACGCCCTCGGACAGCGCCTCGACAGGGCCCTGCCGCTGGAGGACCTGGAAGGCCGCCGCTGGTGGCAGCTCACCGACCCCTACGGCGGCCTCGCCATCCGCGTCGGCCAGCCCGAACGCAACCTCCTCCTGCCCGGCGGCCGCGAAGTCCTCGTCTCCGCCCGCTACGTCCGCGACGAGCCCACCGGCCCCGTCCGCCGCGTCGTCGTCTCGGTCCGCGACACCGAGGCCCGCCGCCGCACCGAACGCAGCCACGCCGAGCTGATCGCCACCGTCGCCCACGAACTGCGCTCCCCGCTCACCTCCGTCAAGGGCTTCACCGCCACCCTGCTCGCCAAGTGGTCGCGGTTCACCGACGACCAGAAACGGCTCATGCTGGAGACCGTCGACGCCGACGCGGACCGGGTCACCCGCCTCATCGCCGAACTGCTCGACATCTCGCGCATCGACTCCGGACGGCTGGAGGTGCGCCGTCAGCCCGTGGACATGGGCGCGGCCGTGGGACGGCACATCCAGGCCTACGTCGCCGCCGGACAGCCCGCCGACCGGTTCCTGCTGCGCATCGAGCAGCCGCTGCCCGCCCTGTGGGCCGACCCCGACAAGGTCGACCAGGTCCTCAGCAACCTCCTCGAAAACGCGGTGCGCCACGGCGAGGGAACCGTCACCATTGACGTCACGCCCGCCGCGTCCCCCCGAGAAGGGGAGGACACCGGCACATCGGTCACCGTGAGCGACGAGGGCGCAGGCATCCCGGAGGAGTCCATGAACCGCGTCTTCACCCGCTTCTGGCGGGGCAGCAAGCGCGGCGGCACCGGCCTTGGGCTGTACATCGTCAAGGGCATCGTCGAAGCCCACGGCGGCGCCATCACGGTCGGCCGCGCCCCCGGAGGCGGCGCGGAGTTCCGATTTACGCTGCCCGTGGCGACCCCGGCCTACCTCACCTGAGAGCAGCCGGGCAGCCGCGGGCGCAGCGGTACACCCTCACCCCGTTAGACTCGGCCTTTGGCACCCTTGTGTCCCATGGACGGCCCTCTGACCTCTGCGTGAGTCGATGACGGGGACCTTCAGCCAGACAATCGGAAGCACGGGAAGAGATGTCGGCACCGAATAAGTCGTACGACCCGGTAGAGGTCGAGGCCTTGAAACCGGAAGAGATCGAGCGCATGCGGGACGAGGCGCTCGCCGCCTTCGCCGCCGCGGACTCGCTCGACGCGCTCCAGGAGGCCAAGGTCGCCCACACCGGCGGCACCTCCCCGCTCGCCCTCGCCAACCGCGAGATCGGCGCCCTGCCCCCGCACGCCAAGGCCGCCGCCGGCAAGCTCGTCGGCCAGGCCCGCGGCGCCGTGAACAAGGGCCTCGCCGCCCGCCAGGAGGAGCTGGAGGCCGAGCGCGACGCACGGGTGCTGGTCGAGGAGGCGGTGGACGTCACACTGCCCCACGACCGGATCCCGGCCGGCGCCCGCCACCCGCTCACCACCCTCTCCGAGCGCATCGAGGACGTCTTCGTGGCCATGGGCTACGAGGTCGCCGAGGGCCCGCAGGTCGAGGCCGAGTGGTTCAACTTCGACGCCCTCAACATCGGCCCGGACCACCCGGCCCGCGGCGAGGCCGACACGTTCTTCGTGCAGGGCCCGCAGGGCGGCACCGAGTCCGGCGTCGTGCTGCGCACCCACACCTCGCCGGTCCAGATCCGCTCGCTGCTCGACCGCGAGCTGCCGGTGTACGTGATCTGCCCCGGCCGCGTGTACCGCACCGACGAGCTGGACGCCACGCACACCCCGGTCTTCCACCAGGTCGAGCTGCTCGCCGTGGACGAGGGCCTGACCATGGCCGACCTCAAGGGCACGATGGACCACATGGTCCAGTCGCTGTTCGGCGAGGGCATGAAGACCCGGCTGCGGCCGAACTTCTTCCCGTTCACCGAGCCGTCCGCCGAGATGGACATGGTGTGCTACGTCTGCCGCGGCGAGTCCGTCGGCAACCCCGACCGCCCCTGCCGCACCTGCTCCAGCGAGGGCTGGATCGAGCTGGGCGGCTGCGGCATGGTCAACCCCAAGGTGCTGGCCGCCTGCGGCGTCGACCCCGAGAAGTACAGCGGGTTCGCCTTCGGGTTCGGCATCGAGCGGATGCTGATGTTCCGCCACAACGTCGAAGACATGCGAGACATGGTCGAGGGTGACGTCCGGTTCACCCGGCCGTTCGGGATGGAGATCTGATGCGGGTCCCGCTTTCCTGGCTGCGGGAGTACGTCGACCTGCCGGCCACCGAGACCGGCCGTGACGTGCAGGCCAAGCTGGTGTCGGCCGGCCTCGAGGTCGAGACCGTCGAGCACCTCGGAGCCGACCTCAAGGGCCCGCTGGTCGTGGGTCAGGTGCTCACCGTCGAGGAGCTGGAGGGCTTCAAGAAGCCGATCCGCTTCTGCACCGTCGACGTCGGCACGGCCAACGGCACCGGTGAGCCCCAGGAGATCGTCTGCGGCGCCCGCAACTTCGCCGTGGGCGACAAGGTCGTCGTGGTCCTCCCGGGCGCGGTCCTGCCCGGCGGCTTCGCGATCGCCGCGCGCAAGACGTACGGCAGGACCTCCCACGGCATGATCTGCTCCAGCGACGAGCTGGGCATGGGCGACGACGGCACCAAGGGCATCATCGTGCTGCCGCCGGAGACCGAGGTCGGCAAGGACGCCATCGAGCTCCTCGAACTGGTCGACGAGGTCCTGGACATCGCCGTCACCGCCAACCGCGGCGACTGCCTGTCCATCCGCGGCGTCGCCCGCGAGACCGCCATCGCCTACGGTCTGGCGCTGCGCGACCCGGCGCTGCTCGACGTCCCCGCGCCGAACGCCTTCGGCTACCCGGTGCAGATCTCCGAGCCGATGGGCTGCGACCGCTTCACCGCCCGCACCGTCACCGGCCTGAGCCCCGAGGCACGCTCCCCGATCTGGCTGAAGCGCCGGCTGCAGAAGGTCGGCATGCGCCCGATCTCGCTCGCCGTCGACGTCACCAACTACGTGATGACGGAGCTGGGCCAGCCGCTGCACGCCTACGACCGCAACCTGGTCCAGGGCGCCATCGGCGTGCGCCGGGCCGCCGAGGGCGAGCAGATCGTCACCCTCGACGGCGTCACCCGCAAGCTGCACGCCGAGGACCTGGTCATCACCGACGACCGCGGTCCCATCGGCCTCGCCGGCGTCATGGGCGGCGCCAACACCGAGATCGCCGACCACGACGACCTCGCGAGCCCGACGACCGACGTGGTCATCGAGTCCGCGCACTTCGACGCGGTGTCGATCGCGCGCACGGCCCGTCGCCACAAGCTGTCCTCCGAGGCGTCCCGGCGCTTCGAGCGCGGCGTCGACCCGCAGGCCGCCGCGGCGGCGGCGCAGCGCACCGTGGACCTGCTGGTGCTCCTCGCCGGCGGCACCGCCGACGCGGGCGTCACGGAGATCGTCGCGCCCTCCGCGCCGCACACGATCAGCGTCCCGGCCGACCACCCGGACAAGGTCGCCGGCGTGGTGTACGGCCGCGAGACGGTGGTGCGCCGCCTCCAGGAGATCGGCTGCGACGTGTACGGGCAGGACGAGCTGATCGTCACCGTCCCGTCCTGGCGGCCCGACCTCACCGAGGTCAACGACCTGGCGGAGGAGGTCATCCGGCTGGAGGGCTACGAGAACCTGCCCTCCACGCTGCCCAAGCCGCCCTCGGGCCGCGGGCTCACCCACCGCCAGCGCCTGCACCGGCGCGTCGGTCGCGCGCTGGCCGGGGCGGGCTACGTCGAGGCGCCGAACTACCCGTTCGTCAGCGAGCAGGTCTTCGACCAGCTCGGCCTGGACGCCGACGACCCGGCCCGCCGCGTCGTCCGGCTCACCAACCCGCTCAACGACGAGGAGCCCGCGCTGCGCACGTCGCTGCTGCCGGGCCTGCTCGGCGCGCTGCGGCGCAACGACGGCCGCGGCTCGCACGACCTGGCGCTCTTCGAGACCGGCCTGGTCTTCCTCCCGCGCGAGGAGCAGGGCGTCGCCGGGCACCTGCCCGTCGACCGCCGTCCCACCGACGAGGAGCTGGCGTCGCTGAACGCCGTGCTGCCCGAGCAGCCGCGCCATGTCGCCGTCGTCCTCGCGGGCGCCCGCGAGCAGGCCGGCTGGTGGGGCAAGGGCCGTCCGGCGAACTGGGCCGACGCGGTCGAGGCCGGGCGCACGGTCGCCCGCGAGGCCGGCGTCGACCTGGTCGTCCGCAACGGCCGCTACGGTCCGTGGCACCCCGGGCGCTGCGCCGAGTTCGTCGTGACCGCCGACGGCGCCGAGCGGGTCGTCGGCCACGCGGGCGAACTGCACCCCCGCGTGCTGAAGGCCCTCGGCCTGCCCGCGCGCACCTGCGCCATGGAGCTGGACCTGGACGTCCTGGAGCAGGTCGGCGACGACACGCCCCGGGCGCCGGGCATCTCCACGTTCCCGGTGGCCACCCAGGACGTCGCCCTCGTCGTCGACCGGCTCGTGCCGCACGCCGACGTCGAGGCCGCGCTGCGCGAGGGCGCGGGCGAACTGCTGGAGGACATCCGGCTGTTCGACGTCTACGAGAACGCGGAGCAGCTCGGCGAGGCGAAGAAGTCGCTGGCGTACGCGCTGCGCTTCCGCGCGGGGGACCGGACGCTGACCGTCGACGAGGCGTCGGCCGCGCGTGATGCGGCGGTGGCCCTGGCGGGGGAGCGGACCGGAGCGGCCCTGCGGGGCTGAGCCCGGGGTTCTGCGCAGTTCCCCGCGCCCCTGAGGGCTGGGGGCTGCGCCCCTGCGCCCCTTGCGGCCGGCCTCGGTCGTGTCCCGGCTGCCGGCCGGTGGGGGCTGGTCGCGCAGTTCCCCGCGCCCCTTGGAGGGCTGGGGGCTGCGCCCCCTGCGCCCCTTGCCCCCGGCCTCGGTCGTGTCCCGGCTGCCGGCCGGTGGGGGCTGGTCGCGCAGTTCCCCGCGCCCCTGAGGGGGCTGGGGTTCTGCGCTGGGCTTGGGGTCTCTTGTCGGAGGGGTCGGGTGCGACACCCTAGGGGCGCGGGGAACTGCGCGACCGGCCACGGTGGACCCGCGCATGTCCACGGCCGGTCCGGACATGTCCACGTACCCGAGACCTCACCCTTCGCCGGAGGCGGAGCGCGGCACCGGGCCGTCGCTTTTGGAGGGGGAGCCGACGGCCCGGCGAACCTCTTGCGAGGCGCTCCAGTCAACCGGGCACGGGTGCGTCGTGGCAGCGTGCACGGCCCGTAGGCATGGGCTTTGCGTTCACACCCCGTGTGAAGTCGGACCCACTAGTCTGACGGCACGAGGCACGGCACCGGGGGGCACCCATGCAGCCCAACACTCTGCTCGACGCGATCCTCGACGAGGCGGGCGTCTCGCACGCGGGCCTCGCCGCCCACGTCAACCAGGCCGGACGGGCCCGCGGCCTCGCCCTGCGGTACGAGCACACGGCGGTGGCCCGCTGGCTGAAGGGCCAGCGCCCGCGCGGCCAGGTGCCCGACCTCATCTGCGAGGTGCTCGCGGTGCGGCTGCACCGGCCGGTCACCCTCGACGACATCGGCCTCGGCGTGCCGGGCGAGCCGTCCACCCCGCACGGCGCCTCGCTCTCCGGCTTCGTCGAGCGGGCCACCGCCCTGTGGCGCTCGGACGAGCAGCAGCGCCCGCACCTCCTGGGCGCTCCCGCCGTCACCGGCACGCCGGCCGTGATGCCGGTGTGGGAGTGGGAGAACCCGCCGGAGGACGTGGACGTCTCGCGCGGCGGCCGGCACCGGGTGACCTCCGGCGACATCGAGATGCTGCGCGCCGCTCGCGCCCACTACGAGCAGATGTACCGCAAGGCGGGCGGCATCGCGACCCGCAGCCGTGTCGTCGGCTTCCTGAACGCCGAGACCGCGCCCTTGCTGCGCGGCAGCTACACGGACGAGACGGGACGTCAACTGCACCGCGCGACCGGCGGGTTGGTGGCGGTGGCGGGGATCTGCGCCTACGACTCCGACGCGCACGGCCTCGCCCAGCGCTACTTCCACCAGGCGCTCAGGCTGGCGAAGGCCAGCGGTGACCGGGGACTGGGCGCGTACGTCATCGCCCTGCTGGTGAACCAGTCGCTGTTCATGCGGGAGTACCGGCAGGCCGTGGCGTTCGCGGAGGCGGCGCTGCGGGCGGCGGGCAGGCACATCACGCCCGCTCTCGCCTCCGACCTGTACGCGATGCAGGCGAAGGCGTACGCGCACCTCGGAGACGGCACGAGCGCCCTGTCGTGCATCCGGCGGGCCGAGACAGCCGCCGACCGCATCCGGCGTGGACACGAGCCCGACGAGACCGGATATGTCCAGCCCGGCCTGGTCAACGTCCAGGTGGCCGAGGCGCTGCTCAGCCTCGGCGATCTCACCGCGGCCGCCGAGCACGCGACGGCCGCCGTGGGCACCCCGGCGCACGACCGAGGCCGGGTGCACCGGCTGGCCATGCTCAGCACCATCGAGCTGCGGCAGGGCAACGCGGACAAGGCGGTGGTCACCGCTGTGCGGATGGCCGAGCAGGCGCGCGGGATGGAGTCCCAGCGGCTGCGCGACCGGCTCCGGTCGGTGCGCGAGCACCTCGTGCGCAGCGGCTGCGCGGGCACGGCCGAGGCGGCCGACCTCATCGACGGGGCGCTGCGCGTCCCGCTGTAGGCGGGGCGTCGCGGGCGCCCGCATCCCGGCGGCCGAGGAGGCGCCGGCCCGGCGTCCGCGCCGACGCCGCATGGTTCCTGCTGCGATATTGCCACTTACTCGACGGAAGGTGGCAGAACCGTGCAGTGGACAAAACAGAACGAACAAACTGTGTATGAAAACCGCTGGTTCAGCGTCAACCTGGCAGATGTGGAGCTGCCCGACGGCCGGCATCTGGACCACTTCCTCATACGGCTGCGGCCCGTCGCCGTGGCGACCGTCGTCAACGACGCCAACGAGGTCCTCCTGCTGTGGCGGCACCGCTTCATCACCGACAGCTGGGGCTGGGAGCTGGCCGCGGGCGTGGTGGAGGACGGCGAGGACGTCGCCCGGGCGGCCGCCCGGGAACTGGAGGAGGAGACCGGCTGGCGGCCGGGGCCCCTGCGCCACCTGATGAGCGTGGAGCCGTCCAACGGGCTCACCGACGCCGTCCACCACATCTACTGGTCGGACGAGGCGCGGTACACGGGGCACCCCGTGGACGACTTCGAGTCGGACCGCAGGGAATGGGTCTCCCTCAAGCGCGTCCCCGACCTGGTCGCCCGGGGGGAGGTCCCGGCCGCCAACATGGCGGCCGCGTTGATGCTGCTGCGTCACATGAGGCTCGGCTGAACCCACCGGGCGTGAGGCGCGGACAGCGCACCGGCCCCCACGGTTCCTGCTCCTGCCGCGTGAGGGAGTGACGCGACCTCCCTCCGAAACCCCCTCACAGCCCCCTGGGGGCGGCGACGAACGCCGAAGACCGCTCCCCGCATACCGGGGGAGCGGCCTTCAGCGTGGTGCGGGGACCTGCACAGATCCGCGGCGGAGCCGGATTTCGGCAGGTCAGCCGTACGTGTAGAAGCCCGAGCCGGTCTTGCGGCCCAGCCGGCCCGCGTCGACCATGCGCTGGAGCAGCGGGGGAGCGGCGTAGAGCGGCTCCTTGTACTCCTCGTACATCGAGAAGGCGACCGAGGCGACCGTGTCCAGACCGATCAGGTCGGACAGCTTCAGCGGGCCCATCGGGTGGGCGCAGCCCATCTCCATGCCGTTGTCGATGTCCTCGCGGCTGGCGATGCCCGTCTCGAACATCCGGATCGCGGACAGGAGATAGGGGATCAGCAGCGCGTTGACCACGAAGCCGGAGCGGTCCTGGGCGCGGATCGCGTGCTTGCCGAGCACCTTCTCGGCGAACAGCTGCGCCCGGCCGAGCGTGCCCTCCGAGGTGGTCAGCGCCGGGATCAGCTCGACGAGCTGCTGCACGGGCGCCGGGTTGAAGAAGTGGATGCCGACGACCTGGTCGGGCCGCGAGGTGGCGACCGCCAGCTTCACCAGCGGGATGGAGGAGGTGTTGGAGGCGAGGATCGCGTCAGGGCGGGTCACCACCTGGTCGAGGACCTGGAAGATCTCGGTCTTGACCTGCTCGTTCTCGACGACGGCCTCGACGACCAGATCACGGTCGGCGAACTCGCCGAGGTCCGTGGTGAAGCTCAGGCGCGCCAGCGCGGCGTCCCGCTCCTCCTCGGAGATCTTGCCGCGCTCGGCGGCCTTGGCCAGGGAGTTGAGCAGCCGGGTCCGGCCGATCTCCAGGGCCTCGCCATTGGTCTCGGCGACCTTGACGTCGAGGCCGGCGCGCGCGCAGACCTCGGCGATGCCCGCCCCCATCTGGCCGCAGCCCACCACTCCGACCCGCTCGATGTCGGTCACATCGCACCTTTCGCCGCGCTGACTCTGTTGGCTGTGGCAGGTCTGCCGGGTCCCGGACGGCCTGCTCCGATCGTGCACGTTACTAGCAAGTATCGATGATCGATCGCCGGGGTGGGGGCATGCTGGGCCCCGGAAACGATCCGTGACCGAACGGATCCGCAGAGTATGTGGGGATGTGTGCGATGGGGCGACTGACCCGGCGGGCGTTCGCGCTGGCAGCGCTGTCGGCGTTCACCACGACGGGCGCGGCGGCCGCTCCCGGGCGGGAGCGGCGGGCGACGGGCGAGATGCGGGGCATGTGGCTGGCGACCGTCTCCAACCGGGACTGGCCGTCACGGACCGGACTGACCGCCGCCGCCCAGCGCGCCGAACTGATCGCCCTGCTGGACGTGGCGGTGCGCAGACGGCTGAACACGGTGATCCTCCAGGCGCGGCCCACGGCCGACGCGTTGTGGCCGTCGCCGTTCGAGCCGTGGTCGGAGGTGCTCACCGGCGTCCAGGGCAGGGCGCCGGGCTGGGATCCGCTCGGCACGGCCGTCGAGGAGGCCCACGCCCGCGGCCTCCAGCTGCACGCCTGGTTCAACCCGTACCGCATCGCGACCCACGACGACCCCTCCCGGCTGGTCGCCGCGCACCCCGCGCGCCGGCACCCGGACTGGGTGGTGCGGTTCGGCGGCCGGCTCTACTACAACCCCGGCCTGCCGGAGGTCCGCGCCTTCGTGCAGGACGCGATCCTCGACGCGGTCGCGAAGTACCCCGTGGACGCGGTGCACTTCGACGACTACTTCTATCCGTACCCGGTCGCCGGGCAGACCTTCGACGACCAGGACGCCTACGACGCCCACGGCGGCGCCTTCGCGACCCGGGCCGCCTGGCGGCGCGACAACGTCGACCGGCTGGTGCTGGAGACGGCCGCCCGGATCCGGGACACCCGGCCCGGCACCCAGTTCGGGATCAGCCCGTTCGGCGTGTGGCGCAACGCCGCCACCGACTCGCGCGGCTCCGACACCCGGGCCCTTCAGTCGTACGACGACATCCACGCCGACACGCGCAAGTGGGTCAAGGAGGGCTGGATCGACTACGTCGTCCCCCAGCTGTACTGGAACATCGGGCTGCCGGTCGCCGACTACGCCAAGCTGGTGCCCTGGTGGGCGGAGGTGGCCAGGGGCAGCCGCACCCGGCTGTACATCGGCGAGGCCCTGTACCGGGCGGGCGACCCGGCGCAGCCGGCCGCCTGGCAGGACCCGGCCGAACTGTCGGCCCACCTCGACCTGGCCGCCGCCCACCCCCAGGTGCGCGGGCACGTGTTCTTCGCCGCCGAGGACGTGAGGAAGGACCGGATCGGAGCGATGGCCCGGGTGGTCGCCGATCACTACCCGCAGCCGGCCGCGCCCCCGAGCTGAGCGGAGCGAGCCGACGGGGAACCGAAGAGGGGCTTTACAGGCTGGGCCCTACGGGCGCCGTTCTCCGGCGGTGCGGTGGCGGATCTCGGTGTCGGGGCCGGGCGAGCACACGCCCGTGTGTCCGTCCTCGAAGCGGACGCGGTACGGGGGGTCGCCGCCCGGGCCCAGCACCTCGACGATCTCGCCGACCTTGTCGTGTTGCCCGACCACCCTGCCGTGCTGGACAAGCTGGTCACCCGTGGTTGCGCGCATCTGGGCCTCCTCACAGAGCCGGGCGGGGATCCGTGCCGTCGGGCCGGCGCCTCGCGTCCCGCACGGGCCGTCGCGGGCGGCGGGCGGCTCGTGGTCAGCCGCGCGCCCGCTGGGTGACGGCGATGCAGACGACGACGGCCGCGGCCGTCAGCGGCGCGGCGGGCGTGAGGTGCTCGCCCAGCAGCAGCACCGACCACACCAGTGTGAGCAGCGGCTGCGCCAACTGCAACTGGCTGGCCCGGGGGACTCCGATGGCCGCCATGCCCCGGTACCAGACGACCAGCCCGAGGAACTGCGAGCCGGCGGCGACCCACAGCAGTCCGGCCACGCTGTGCGCGGTGAGGCGGACGGGTTCCACGGCGAGGGCGAGCGCGGCGGCGGGCAGCGTGAGGGGCAGGCAGAGCACCAGCGCCCAGCCGATCACCTGCCAGCCCGGCATCACCCGGGCCAGCCGACCGCCCTCGGTGTAGCCGGCCGCGCACACCAGCAGCGCCCCGAACAGATAGAGGTCGGCGGTGGTCAGGGCCCCGCCGCTCTGCTGCACGGTGAACGCGGCCACCGCGGCCGCGCCGGCCAGGGCCGCCGCCCAGAAGGCCCGCGACGGGCGGGCGCCCGTGCGCAGGGCGGACAGGAGCGCGGTCGTCAGCGGCAGCAGACCCACCACGACGGCCGCGTGCGCGGTCGTGGACGTCCGCAGCGCGAGCGTGGTCAGCAGGGGGAACCCGACGACGACCCCGCCGGCGACGACGGCGAGCCCGGCCCAGTGCCGCCGGGCGGGCGGCGCGATCCTCAGGGAGAGCAGACACACCCCGGCGATCAGCGCGGCCAGGACGCTGCGCACCGCCACCAGCGCCCAGGGGCCGAAGCCCTCCAGGCCCCAGGCGGTGGCCGGGAACGTCAGCGAGAAGGCGACGACGCCGAGAGCGGCCTGGAGGGTGCCGGGACCGCTCCGCCCTTCGGCGGGGTCCGGGATGCTGACCGCTATCGGCGACGGCGCGATAGCGCTACTCTGTGTCTTCATGCATGAGCGTAGCAGTGTGGGTGAACTGGTGGAACGCCTGCGTGAGGAGTTCGACCGCTACTCGCCGGGTGGGAAGCTGCCGTCGAGCCGGGCCCTGGTCGAGAGATACCGGGTGAGCCCGGTGACCGTCTCGCGGGCGCTGGCGCACCTCGCCGCCGAGGGGCTCGTGGCCACCCGCCCCGGCGCGGGCGCCTTCCGGGCCCGCCCGTCGCACACCGCCGCTCCCGCCGGCGACACCTCCTGGCAGGAGGTGTCGCTGAGCGCGGACGGGACGGGCGACCTCGTCCCGCGCTCGGTGGACGCCTCGGGCGTCACGGTCTCGCTGTCCGCCCCGCCGCCCGGAGTGATCGAGTTCAACGGCGGCTACCTCCACCCCTCGCTCCAGCCGGAGCGGGCCATGGCCGCGGCCCTGGCCCGTGCGGGCCGCCGGCCCGGCGCCTGGGGACGGCCGCCGATGGAAGGGCTGCCGGAGCTGCGCGACTGGTTCGCACGCACCGTCGGCGGCCCGGTCACCGCGGCCGAGGTCCTGGTCAGCGGCGGCGGCCAGGCCTCGCTGACCACCGCGCTGCGCGCCCTGGCCCCGCCCGGCGCGCCGGTGCTGGTGGAGTCCCCGACCTACCCCGGCATGCTGGCGATCGCCCGCTCCTCGGGGCTGCGGCCGGTCCCGGTCCCGGTCGACCCGGACGGCGTCAGGCCGGACCTGCTCGCCGACGCGTTCCGGGCGAGCGGCGCCCGCGTCTTCGTCTGCCAGCCGCTGTTCCAGAACCCCACCGGCGCCGTCCTCGCCGCCGGCCGGCGGGCCGAGGTGCTGCGCATCGCCCGGGAGGCGGGCGCGTTCGTCGTGGAGGACGACTTCGTGCGCCGTCTCGCGCACGAGGACGCCGGCCCGCTGCCGCGCCCGCTCGCCGCCGAGGACCCCGACGGCGTCGTCGTCCACGTGGGCTCGCTGACCAAGGCGACCTCGCCGAGCTTCCGGGTCAGCGCCCTGGTGGCCCGCGGCCCGGTGCTGGAGCGGCTGCGCGCCATCCAGGTCGTCGACAGCTTCTTCGTGCCCCGCCCGTTGCAGGAGGCGGCCCTCGAACTCGTCGGCTCGCCGGCCTGGCCGCGCCACCTGCGCTCCGTCGCGGCCGAGCTGCGGGCCCGGCGGGACGCGATGGCCGCGGCCCTGCGGCTGCGGCTGCCCCGCCTCGCCCTGCCGCACATCCCGTCCGGCGGCTACCACCTGTGGCTGCGCCTGCCGGACGGCACGGACGAGGCGGCCTTCACCGCCGCCGCGCTGCGCGCCGGGGTCGCCCTCACGCCGGGCAGGCCCTACTTCAGCGCCGAACCCCCCGCCGCCCACGTCCGGCTGAGCTTCGCCGCCGTCGCCGGGACGCAGGAGATCGCGGAGGGCGTGCGGCGGCTGGAGGCCGCGTGCGCGGAGGCGCTGCCCGCAAACCGTTCGACATGACGTCCCGCGCGCTGTGAGGATCCCGCCATGAGCGACGCACCAGGCTTCCCCGACGGCTACGAGATGTCCACCGACCCCGACCGCATCGACGTCGCCCGCGTGCACCGCTGGCTCTCGTCCGACGCGTACTGGGCGATCGGGCGGACCCTGGACAAGCAGGAACGGGCGACGGCGGGCTCGCTCAACTTCGGGGTGTACGACACGGCGTCCGGCGAGCAGGTCGCCTACGCCCGCGTGGTGACCGACCTGGCCACCTTCGCCTGGCTGTGCGACGTGTACGTCGACCCGGCCGCGCGCGGCAAGGGGCTCGGCACCGCGCTGACCGAGGCGGTGCGCGACCACCTCACGCCGTACGGGCTGCGCCGCATCCTGCTCGCCACGCACGACGCGCACGGCGTGTACGAGAAGGCCGGTTTCCGGCCGCTCGCGGCGCCCGACCGGTGGATGGCGCTCGTTTTCGAGTGACTTGCCCTGTGGTGTCCAGACCTTCGGCCAAGGTTCGGCCCAGTCGTGACAACTAGCGGATAACACCTCTTGACCTGCGCACTTCCGCGGCTCACCATCGCCGCATGCCACTTCGGGTCACGTTCGTCGCCGCCGCTCGCAGCTCCTCGCTGCTCGCGGAGCGCTTCGAGGACGACCGCCCGCTGGACCAGCCGGGCTGGGACGAGGTGCAGCGGGCGGTGCCCGATCTCCTGCCGCTCGCCGCCGCCGGCCTGCGGTACTGCTCGCCCACCCCGCGCAGCCGCGCGACCGGCGACGCCCTCGGGTACGCGCCCCTGGTGCAGCTCGCGCTGCGCGACTGCGACATGGGCCGCTGGCGCGGTCTCACGCTCGGCGAGGCGATGGCCCGGGAACCGCAGGCGGTGGACGCCTGGCTGGCCGACCCGCTGGCGACCCCGCACGGCGGCGAGTCCCTGCTGGACTTCGTCACGCGGGTGGGCGACTGGCTCGACACCCGGCCCGTCGGCGACGGCGACAAGATCGTCGCGGTGGCCGAGCCCAGCGTGATCCGCGCCGCCGTGGTCTACGTGCTCAAGGCGCCGCCCGCGACGTACTGGAACATCGACGTACGCCCCCTGTCGGCGACCACCGTGACCGGCCGGGGCGGGCGCTGGAACCTGCGCCTCGAAGGGGTGCCGGTTCAGCCGACGCGCGTGTAGCGGGTCGTCAGCAGCAGGTCCTTGGCCGGACCGCCCACCCGCCACACCGTCCGCCAGCGGTCCGCGTCCGCGACGGTGTACTCGACCCGGTAGAGGTCGGCCGCGCAGGGGTGCTCGCTCGTGTGCCGTCCGGTCGTCAGGTCCAGGTCGTGGAAGGGACGGCCGTCGGCGAACCGGACGTCCGCCGCGCCGGGCGCCGGCCCCGGCAGGAAGCGCAGGGTGCGCTCGGCCGGCCGGGCGACGCCCCGCCAGGTGAACGTGCCGCTCTCCCGGTGCAGCAGCCCGCCGCCGTCGAGCGGCGCGAAGACGGTCGTGCCCGTGAACGCGCCCGTGTCCCCGCTCGCGAGGTCCCGCACGGACCGCTCCGTCCGCCAGCTCCCGGCCAGATGGGCCAGCACGTCGGTCACTGGCCAGAACTCGCCCATCACCGTTCACTCCCGAAACTTCCGCTGCCGCGCGACCCATTGACGCTCCCCGGCCCCCTCCCTATCTTGCCGTTCGAAGTGCTGATCAGCGTCCGGTATCTCGAACATTCGTGCACGCAGAGCCTCGGAGCATCCATGTCACGCAGCACCGTCCGACTGAGACTCGGTCTCGGGGCGAGCGCCCTCCTGCTGGCCGCGGGAGCGGTCCCGGCCCCCGCGCAGGCCGCCGGCGCCACCGACTACACCCTCGCCGTCGACCCCGCCGCCAAGGGCGCGAAGATCGGCGACACGATGTACGGCGTCTTCTTCGAGGACATCAACCGGGCCGCCGACGGCGGTCTGTACGCCGAACTCGTGCAGAACAGGTCCTTCGAGTACGCCCCCGTCGACAACGGGTCGTACACCCCGCTGACCTCCTGGACGGTCGGCGGCTCCGCCCGGGTCCTCGACGACGCCGGGCGCCTCAACGACCGCAACCGCGCCTACCTGTCCCTGGACGCCGGATCGTCCGTCACCAACTCCGGCTACAACACCGGCATCCGGGTCGAGCAGGGCAAGAAGTACGACTTCTCGGTCTGGGCCCGCGCCGGGCACGGCAGCACCCTCACCGTGAGCCTCCAGGACGCCGGCGGCACGCTCGCCCCCGCCCGCCGGGTGGCCGTGCGCGCCGGCGGCTGGGTCCGGTACCGGACGTCCTTCACCGCGGCCCGCACCAGCGGCGACGGCCGGCTGACGGTCGGCTCCTCGGCCGCGGCCGCCCTCGACATGGTCTCCCTGTTCCCCCGCGACACCTACAAGCACGAGCCCAACGGCCTGCGCAAGGACCTCGCCGAGAAGGTCGCCGCCCTGCACCCGGGCTTCGTGCGCTTCCCGGGCGGCTGCCTGGTGAACACCGGTTCCATGCAGGACTACAGCGAGGCGTCCGGCTGGCAGCGTGCCCGGTCCTACCAGTGGAAGGACACCGTCGGCCCCGTCGAGGAGCGCGCGGTCAACTCCAACTTCTGGGGCTACAACCAGAGTTACGGACTCGGCTACTACGAGTACTTCCGCTTCGCCGAGGACGTCGGCGCGATGCCGCTGCCCGTGGTCCCCGCCCTGGTCACCGGCTGCGGCCAGAACAAGGCGGTGGCCGACGGGGCGCTGCTGAAACGGCACGTCCAGGACACCCTCGACCTCATCGAGTTCGCCAACGGCCCGGTCACCTCCACCTGGGGCCGCAAGCGCGCGCAGATGGGCCATCCCAAACCCTTCCACCTCACCCACCTCGAGGTCGGCAACGAGGAGAACCTCCCGGCCGAGTTCTTCGCCCGCTTCCAGGAGTTCCGCGCCGCCGTCGCGGCCAGGTACCCGGACGTCACCGTCGTCTCCAACTCCGGCCCCGACGACTCCGGTGCGACCTTCGACACGGCCTGGCAGCTCAACCGCGCCGGCAAGGTCGACATGGTCGACGAGCACTACTACAACAGCCCGCAGTGGTTCCTGCAGAACAACGACCGCTACGACTCCTACGACCGCGGCGGCCCCAAGGTCTTCCTCGGCGAATACGCCTCACAGGGCAACGCCTTGCAGAACGGCCTGGCCGAAGCCGCGTTCATGACCGGCCTGGAGCGCAACGCCGACGTCGTCCAGCTCGCCTCCTACGCGCCGCTGTTCGCCAACGAGGACTACGTCCAATGGCGTCCGGACCTGGTGTGGTTCAACAACCACGCCTCCTGGAACTCGGCCAACTACGAGGTGCAGAAGCTGTTCATGACCAACGTGGGCGACCGCGTGGTCCCGTCCACGGCCAGCGGCACCCCGTCCCTCCAGGGCCCGATCACCGGCGCCGTCGGCCTCTCCACCTGGGCGACCGCCGCCGCCTACGACGACGTGCGGGTGACCGGCGCGGACGGCGCCACGCTGCTGAGCGACGACTTCTCCGGCGACGCCTCGCGATGGACGCACACCGGCGGCGGCGACTGGTCGCTCCAGGACGGGCAGTACGCGCAGACCGACACCGCCGCCGAGAACACCATGGTCTCGGCCGGCGACCCCGCCTGGCACGACTACGACCTTCAGGTGAAGGCCACCAAGAAGTCCGGCAAGGAAGGCTTCCTCGTCGCGTTCGGCGTCAAGGACACCGGCAACTACTACTGGTGGAACCTGGGCGGCTGGAACAACACCCAGTCCGCCGTCGAACAGGCCGTGGACGGCGGCAAGTCGACGCTGATCTCCAAGGCCGGCTCCGTGGAGACCGGCCGCGCCTACGACGTCCACGTCAAGGTGCGGGGCCGCCAGGTCACCCTGTACCTCGACGGCCGGGAGTGGGGCGCCTTCACCGACGACAAGCCCGCCGAGCCGTTCCGCCAGGTCGTCACCGAGGACGGGAAGACCGGCGACCTGATCGTCAAGGTCGTCAACGCCCAGTCCGCCGACGCGCGCACGGCGATCGACCTGGGCCGGGCGAAGGTCGCGTCCAGGGCCCGGGTGACCACGCTCGCGGCCGCGCCGGACGCGGTCAACTCGGAGACGGCGACCGCGGTCGCCCCGGTGACCTCCACGTTCACCGGCGTCGCCCGGAAGTTCACGTACACCTTCCCGGCGAACTCGGTCACCTTCCTGCGCATCGGGCGGCGGTAGCCGGACCCGGCCGGCGGGCGTGGACGGCCGCCGTCCACGCCCGCCAGGCGCCCTTGCGCCGCGACCAGCCCCTCTCGGCCGGCCGATCCGGCACCAGGGGGAAGAAGTGGACCGACAGCAGCACTCCCACGGCGTCGGACCACACCCCCGGCTTACTCCACCGGGTCGTCGTCCTGGCCGAAGCCTTCCGCGATGAAGATGAAGATCGACAGGGGGCGATGCCGCTGCCCGGCGCGTGGACACCGCATGGATTGCATAAACGTGCAACGAAACGTATAGTCATGCCGTCCAGGAGGAGGAGTCATGGTGGTACGTGCGGCGGTGGCCGGAGCGAGCGGGTACGCGGGCGGAGAGCTGCTGCGCCTGCTCCTCGCGCACCCCGAGATCGAGATCGGCGCCCTGACCGGCCATTCCAACGCCGGTCAGAAGCTCGGCGGCCTCCAGCCGCACCTGCTGCCGCTGGCCGACCGCGTGCTCCAGGAGACCGCCCCCGAGGTGCTCGCCGGACACGACGTCGTCTTCCTCGCGCTCCCGCACGGCCAGTCCGCCGCCGTGGCCGAACAGCTCGGCCCGGACGTCCTCGTCGTCGACATGGGCGCCGACTTCCGGCTGAGGAACCCGGCCGACTGGGAGCGGTTCTACGGCAGCGCGCATGCCGGGACCTGGCCGTACGGCCTCCCCGAACTGCCGGGCGGCCGCGCCGCGCTGGAGGGGTCCAGGCGCATCGCGGTCCCCGGCTGCTACCCCACGGCCGTCTCGCTGGCCCTGTTCCCCGCGTACGCCGCCGCCCTCGCCGAGAACGAGGCCGTGATCGTGGCCGCCTCGGGCACCTCCGGCGCGGGCAAGGCCGCCCGGACGCACCTGCTCGGCTCCGAGGTCATGGGCTCCATGTCGCCCTACGGTGTGGGCGGCGTCCACCGGCACACCCCCGAGATGATCCAGAACCTCAGCGCGGCGGCGGGCGAGCCGGTGACGGTGTCCTTCACGCCGACCCTCGCGCCCATGTCCCGCGGCATCCTCGCCACGTGCAGCGCCAAGGCCCGGCCCGGCGTCGGCGCGGAAGCCGTCCGCGCCGCCTACGCCAAGGCCTACGCCGACGAACCGTTCGTCCGCCTCCTCCCCGAGGGGCAGTGGCCCGCCACGGCGTCCGTCTACGGTTCCAACGCCGTCCAGGTGCAGGTCGCCCACGACGAGGCCGCGGGCCGCGTCATCGCCGTCAGCGCCATCGACAACCTGACCAAGGGCACCGCGGGCGGAGCCGTGCAGAGCATGAACATCGCCCTGGGACTCGACGAGAGCACCGGGCTTTCCACGACCGGAGTCGCCCCGTGAGCGGCGCAGCCGCGGCCACCGGGCCGCGGACGACGACGATCGCCGCCGCGCCGCGCCGCGCGGCCGCAGAATCGAACGAGGAGATGCAGTGAGCGTCACGGCAGCCAAGGGATTCACGGCGGCGGGCATCGCCGCCGGGATCAAGGAGAACGGCAACCCGGACCTGGCCCTCGTGGTCAACACCGGGCCGCGCCGAGCGGCCGCGGGCGTCTTCACCTCCAACCGCGTCAAGGCCGCGCCCGTCCTGTGGTCCGAGCAGGTCCTCAAGGGCGGCCAGGTGAGCGCGGTGGTCCTCAACTCCGGCGGCGCCAACGCCTGTACCGGCCCGAAGGGCTTCCAGGACACCCACGCGACCGCCGAGCAGGCCGCCGAGGTGCTCGGGCACAACGCGGCCGAGGTCGCCGTGGCCTCGACCGGCCTCATCGGCGTCCTGCTGCCCATGGACAAGCTGCTGCCCGGCGTCCGGGCCGCCGCCGCACAGCTGTCCGAGCACGGCGGCGAGAAGGCCGCCATCGCCATCAAGACCACCGACACCGTCCACAAGACGTCCGTGGCCCAGGGCGACGGCTGGACCGTCGGCGGCATGGCCAAGGGCGCGGGCATGCTCGCCCCCGGCCTCGCCACCATGCTGGTCGTCCTCACCACCGACGCCGACGCCGACAGCGAGACCCTGGACAAGGCGCTGCGCGACGCCACCCGGGTCACCTTCGACCGCGTCGACTCCGACGGCTGCATGTCCACCAACGACACCGTGCTGCTGCTCGCCTCCGGCGCCTCCGGCGTCACCCCCGGGTACGAGGAGTTCGCCGCCGCCGTGCGCGCCGTCTGCGACGACCTCGGCCAGCAGCTCGTCCGGGACGCCGAGGGCGCCAGCAAGGACATCAGGATCGAGGTTGTGGGCGCCGCCGACGAGGACGACGCCGTCGAGGTCGGCCGCTCCATCGCCCGCAACAACCTCCTCAAGTGCGCCATCCACGGCGAGGACCCCAACTGGGGCCGCGTGCTCTCCGCGATCGGCACGACGAAGGCCGCCTTCGAGCCCGACCGGCTGAACGTCGCCATCAACGGCGTCTGGGTGTGCAAGAACGGCGGCGTGGGCGAGGACCGCGACAAGGTCGACATGCGCTACCGCGAGGTGCACATCGTCGCCGACCTCGCCGCCGGATCCGAGACGGCCACGATCTGGACCAACGACCTGACCGCCGACTACGTCCACGAGAACAGCGCCTACTCCTCATGAGCAACGTGACCCGCAAACACACCGCGCTTCCCAAGGCGCAGATCCTCATCGAGGCGCTGCCCTGGCTGGTACGCCACAACGGCAGGACCGTCGTCATCAAGTTCGGCGGCAACGCCATGATCGACGACGACCTCAAGGCCGCCTTCGCGCAGGACGTCGTCTTCCTGCACCACGCCGGCCTCAAGCCGGTCGTCGTGCACGGCGGCGGCCCGCAGATCAGCGCCGCCCTCGACAAGCACGGCATCGTCAGCGAATTCAAGGCCGGCCTGCGCGTCACCACCGAGGACGCCATGGACGTCGTACGGATGGTGCTCGCCGGGCACGTGCAGCGCGAGCTGGTCGGCCTGCTCAACCAGCACGGGCCGCTCGCCGTCGGACTGACCGGCGAGGACGCCCACACCATCACCGCCACCAGGCACCGGCCCGAGATCGACGGCGAGCAGGTCGACATCGGACGGGTCGGCGAGATCACCGCCATCGACACCGGCGCCATCGAGGCCCTGCTCGCCGACGGCCGCATCCCGGTCGTCTCCTCGATCGCCCGCTCACAGGACGACGGACATGTCTACAACGTCAATGCTGATACGGCGGCTGCGGCACTCGCTGCTGCTCTGGGCGCCGAGACCCTCATGGTCCTCACGGACGTCGAGGGACTCTACGAGGACTGGCCCCACAGCGACGAGGTGATCAGCCGCCTCACGGCCGCGCAGCTGGAGAAGCTGCTGCCGGACCTCAGCTCCGGCATGGTCCCGAAGATGGAGGGCTGTCTGCACGCCGTCCGCAACGGCGTGAACACCGCCCGGGTCATCGACGGACGGGTCCAGCACTCGATCCTGCTGGAGATCTTCACCGACGAGGGAATCGGCACGATGGTCGTGCCCGACGGACAGGGGGAGCCGTGAGCGACGCCAACCAGGAGCTGACCGCGCGGTGGCAGGGCGCGTTCATGCACAACTACGGCACCCCGCTGCTGCCCCTGGCGCGCGGCGCGGGCAGCCGGGTCTGGGACGCCGACGGCAAGGAATACCTCGACTTCGTCGGCGGCATCGCCGTCAACGCGCTCGGCCACGCCCACCCGGCCGTCGTGGACGCGGTGAGCCGGCAGATCGCGTCCCTCGGCCACATCTCCAACTTCTTCATGGCCGAGCCGACGGTCGCCCTCGCCGAACGGCTGCTCCAGCACTTCGGCCGGGACGGCAGGGTCTTCTTCTGCAACTCCGGCGCCGAGGCCAACGAGGCCGTCTTCAAGATCGGCCGGCTGACCGGGCGCACGCACGTCGTCGCCACCGAGGGCGCCTTCCACGGCCGGACCATGGGAGCCCTGGCGCTCACCGGGCAGCAGGGCAAGCGCGAGCCGTTCCTGCCGCTGCCGGGCGACGTCACCCACGTGCCGTTCGGCGACGCGCAGGCCCTTGCCGCCACCGTCACCGAGGAGACCGCGCTCGTCGTCCTGGAGCCCGTCCAGGGCGAGCTGGGCGTCGTCGTCCCGCCCCCGGGCTACCTCAAGGCGGCCCGCGCCATCACCGCCGCGACCGGCGCGCTGCTCGTCCTGGACGAGGTGCAGACCGGTGTCGGCCGCACCGGCAACTGGTTCGAGTACCAGGCCCACGAGGGCGTCCTGCCGGACGTCGTGACCCTGGCGAAGGGCCTCGGCGGCGGACTGCCGCTGGGCGCGACCGTCGCCTTCGGCCGGGCGGCGGACCTTTTGCAGCCCGGCCAGCACGGCACGACGTTCGGCGGCAACCCCGTCGCCTGCGCCGCCGGGCTCGCCGTGCTCGACACCATCGAGAACGAAGGGCTGCTCGAGAACGTCAAGCGGCAGAGCGAGACGCTGCGGGACGGGATCACGGGTACGGGGCACCCGTTGATCGATTATGTCCGGGGCGCGGGTCTCCTCCTGGGTATCGTGCTCACCGAGCCCCTCGCGCCCCAGGTGCGCCAGGCGGCTCAGGAGGCCGGGTTCCTGGTGAACGCGCCCGCCCCCGACGTCGTTCGGCTGATGCCGCCGCTGAACCTGCGCGACGACGAGGTGGAGGCGTTCCTGCGGGCACTGCCCGGCATCCTCGACGCAGCGAACGGGGACGGATCCGGGGAATGAGACGACGATGAGCCAGGCGCAGGACCATGACCAGGCCGGAGCGGGCGGCGCCGCCGTGCCGCAGACCCGCACCGCGCGTCACCGCCGGATCGTGGACATCCTCAACCGGCAGCCGGTGCGCTCGCAGAGCCAGCTGGCGAAGCTGCTCGCCGACGACGGGCTGAGCGTCACCCAGGCGACGCTGTCGCGGGACCTGGACGAGCTGAACGCCGTCAAGATCCGCAACAACGACGGCGACCTCATCTACGCCGTGCCCAGCGAGGGGGGTTTCCGGACCCCGCGGGCGCCGCTCGGGGAGTCGGCGAAGGAGGAGCGGATGCGGCGGCTGTCGCAGGAGCTGCTCATCTCCGCGGAGGCGTCCGCCAACCTCGTGGTCCTGCGGACCCCTCCGGGGGCCGCCCAGTTCCTCGCCTCGGCCATCGACCAGGCGGAGCTGCACGACATCCTCGGCACCATCGCGGGCGACGACACGCTGCTGCTGATCAGCCGGGAGCCGGCGGGCGGACAGGCGCTGGCGGACCATCTGCTGCGGCTGGCCCAGAACGGGCACTAGGTCCGTTGCGGCGCTGTGACGGTGGGTGACCTCGGCCTCGGTGTTCGGTGCGGGTGGGGGGGGTTCTGCGCAGTTCCCCGCGCCCCTGAAGGGGTTGGTGCCGGGTGGTCGTTCGCGTGCGGGTGGGTGGGGGCTGGTCGCGCGGTTCCCCGCGCCCCTGGGTGGGTGACCTCGGCCTTGGTGTCCGGTGCGGGTGGGTGGGGGCTTTGCGCGGTTGCCCGCGCCCCCCTTCTCCGGGGCCGGGGGTTCAGCCCAGGCGGCGGGCCAGGCCTCCCGTGCAGCGGACCTCGTCGCCCGCCGTGATCAGCAGCGCCTCGACGTCCGGGAGCGCCTCCAGCCACGCCAGCGCCTCCCGCGACCCCATCGCGAACGCCGCCGTCGCCCAGCAGTCCGCCCAGGTCAGCCGGGGCGTCACCACGGTCACGGCCACCAGGTCCGTCACCGCGGAGCGGCCCGTGCGAGGGTCGACGATATGGGCGCCGCGTTCCGCCGTGCCCGACGTGGCGACCGCCAGTTCGTCCGCGCCCGCCGCCGACACCACGGCCGCCAGGCCGCCCGGCCGCAGGGGGTCGGACACCCCGACCCGCCACGGCCGCTCCGGGCCGGGAACGCCCAGCAGCTGCACGTCCCCGCCGCCGTTGACGCTGACCCCGCTCGCGCCCGCCGCCGAGATCAGCCGGGCCGCGCGCTCGGCGGCCCAGCCCTTGACGACGCCGGTCGGGTCCAGCCGGCCCTGGTAGCGCATGCTGAACCAGCCCTCGCTGACCCGTTCCGCCTCCTCGCCCAGCGCCAGTACCTCGGCGACCTCGGGGTCGCACTTCCCGGCGGTCAGTTCACCGCGCGCCAGCCGGGACACCTGACTGTCCTCGCGGTAGGTGCTGAACACCTCGTTCACCCGGTGCAGGGAGGCGATCGCCTCCTCCAGCGCCGCCCGCACCGGCTCGGGCTCGCCGCCGCGGACGTCGAAGGAGAAGACGGTCCCCATGACCTCTTCGGCATGCCGCATCACGGCGGGGGCGGGGGCGGGCTCCGTCACGGTGTCAGCCACCGGCCTGGTCCAGCGCCGACTGAAGCGACTTCTTGTAGCCCTCGCTGGTGTAGGTGGCGCCGGAGACGGAGTCGATGTCGGCGCTGCCCTTGGCGACGGCCTCCTGGTTGAGCTTGGGGACGGACAGTTCGGTCTTCTGGTCGCTGGTGCCGCCCTTGGGGGCCTGGACCGCCTCCGCCTTGGTGATCTTGCCGCCGGCGACCGTGATCCGGACCTGGACCGGCCCGTACTGCGTCTGCTGGACGGCGCCCGTGACGGTCTTGGCCTGTGCGGCGCCCGCCGAGGATCCCGCGTTCCCGGAGCCCGACGCGGAGCCGGACCCCGAGCCGCCCTTCGCCTTCGCCTGGTCCAGCGCCGACTGAAGCGACTTCTTGTAGCCCTCGCTGGTGTAGGTGGCGCCGGAGACGGAGTCGATGTCGGCGCTGCCCTTGGCGACGGCCTCCTGGTTGAGCTTGGGGACGGACAGTTCGGTCTTCTGGTCGCTGGTGCCGCCCTTGGGGGCCTGGACCGCCTCCGCCTTGGTGATCTTGCCGCCGGCCACCGTGATCCGGACCTGCACGGTTCCGTACTGCGTCTGGACCGCCGCGCCGGTGAAGGCCCCCGAGGCCTGCGCGCTGCCCGACCCCTGGGAGGACCCGGGCCCCGGCCGGGCGCTCGCGTTCGCCTTGTCGATCGCCGACTGAAGCGACTTCTTGTAGCCCTCGCTGGTGTAGGTCGCCCCCGAGACGGTGTCGATGTCGGGGCTCTGCTCGGCGACGACGGCGGCGTTGAGCTTGGGCACCGCCAGCGCCGTCTTCTGATCGCTGGTGCCGCCCTTGGGGGCCTGGACCGCCTCCGCCTTGGTGATCTTGTTCGCGACCACGGTGATCCGGACCTGAACGGCCCCGTACTGCGTCTGGACGGCGTCGCCGGTCATCGTGCCGGTCACCGGCGCGCCGGCTCCGCCCTGCGCCGCTTCCTGCGCCGCCGCCGCGCCCGTCCCCGAGCCCGCGGCCTGCGCGGAAGCGGGGTCGGACGACGGCTTCAGCGACAGCAGCAGCACGATCCCTGACACGGTGGCGGCGGTGGCCAGCACGACCCGCCGAAGAGGGTGGCTCTTCCTCATCGCTTGACTGAGCTCCTGGTTCCGGTTGGTGGGCGAGGTTCCCGTGCGTACGGGTCGCTCACATCTCGAACGACTCGTGGTGGATGCGGCGGGCGGGAACCCCGGCGCCGCGCAGTGCCTCGTGCACGCCCTGGGCGAACCCGTTCGGCCCGCACATGAAGACGTCGTGGTTCTCGATGTCGGGGATCTTGCGCTGGAGGGACTCCGACGAGATGTCGGGGCGCTCCCCGTCGGGGCTGTTGACCGCGTACATCAGCCGCGCCCCGCGCTCGTCGGCGATCTTCGCCAGCTCGTCCCACAGGGCCAGGTCCTGGGTGCTGTTGGCCCGGTAGAGGAGAGTGATGTCACCGGCTCCGCCCGGCAGCGTCTCGAACAGCGCCCGCATCGGCGTGATGCCGACCCCGCCGGCCACCAGCAGCACCTTGCCGCGGCTGCGCCGGGACGCCGTCATCGCACCGTACGGACCCTCGGCCCACACCTTGGTGCCGGGCGTCAGCTCGCGCAGCGCCGCACTGTGGTCGCCGATCGCCTTGACGGTGATCCGCAGCAGCTCCGGGCGGGGCGCCGCCGACAGCGAGTACGGGTGGGAGCTGAGGCGCATCCCCGGCGCCATGAACCGCCAGCGGAAGAACTGTCCGGCCTCCGCGCCCATCCGGTGCAGTTTGCGGCCGCCGATCAGCACGGACACGATGCCCGGCGTCTCCTCGATGACGGCCTCGACGTACATGCGGTGACGCAGGTTCAGCCGGAGCGGGGTGATGACCCGGTACCAGACGACGAGCGCGGTGACCGACCCGTACAGCGCGTACCAGGCGGTCTTCGCGGTCGGTTCGACGGCGAAGTCGTTGCCGGTGGTGATCTGGTGCCAGAAGGTCAGGAACACGGCCCCGTACGTCAGCAGGTGGATGTGGTACCAGGTGTCGTACGGCATCCGCCGGCGCACCGGCGCGATCGAGACCAGCCCGATCAGCAGGAAGAGGCCGGTGCCGATGGCCGCCTTGCCCATGTCGGGCAGCTGCTCGACGGAGTCGACCGTCTGCTGGACGATGTCCCCCAGCGTCTTGCCGGCCTGCAGCGCGTACCCCCACATGATGAGGAAGACGTGCGCGAAGACCAGGCAGAGCGTGTACCGGCCGCTCATCGCGTGCCAGCGGGCGACCCGGTCCGAGCCCACCCGCCGCTCCAGTGCGGGCACCCGCGCCATCTGCAGCACGACGAGCGCCATCAGGTACCCGGCGAGCAGCCCGGTGATCCGTCCCGCGTTGAGGATCTTGCTGTTGTCGTCCGCGATGTTCGGCGTGTTGCTCCACCACAGCCACAGCACGCCCGCCGCGCCCGCCCACACGGCGAGCAGCAGCGGAACGGCCGGTGAGCGGCGCGGACGGATGCGGCGCATCGTCTGGCGGCGGGCGGCACGGCCGCCGGCGATCGTCGTGGTCACTGTTCCTCCGTGGGTACTGACCCTTGGCCCTCAGATACGGGCCGCGAGCGCGGAGTGTTCATCTGCGCACCGAGACGTCGGGAGCGTTATGGGAGCGGTCCGGGAGCGGGGCGACCGCCGGTAACCCGTGCTCGGGCGCTCGGTCCGGGCCCGCACCGCTCCGGGAGCGCGGCGGCTCAGTACCGGGTGATCGCCGTCGGCCCGGCGGACGTGCCGATCGCGATGTGCGGACGCCCGTCCGGCCGCGCCCAGGCGAGGATCCGGCGCAGCGCGTCCGCGGGGGCCGACACACAGCCCGCCGTCGCTCCCCGCCCGTCGACGTGGAGGAAGATCCCCGCTCCGCGACCGCGCACGGGCCTGTCGTAGTTGAACCCGATCACGAGCGCGTGGGCGTACTGCGTCCGGTACGTCACCAGATGCTCGGACTCGGCGGCACGGCAGTCCGCCGGCCGCGGCTGGGTCCACCGGTTGTAGGCGCCGGACGCGTTGTCCTGGCACCACCAGGAGTCCTGGCGCACGGGACGGTAGGGATACGTCGTCCCGCGCGGCGCGGGCCGCAGCCCGAAGGCGAACGGGAGGCCGTACAGGCCCGTCGGAGTGGTGTTCGTCCCCTGGCGGCGGGCGGCCCCCTCGACCAGCCCGTTCGCGCCGAACCGGGCGGGGGCGGATCCGGCGCGCACCCAGCGGCCGCCCCGCAGGTCCCACCAGGCGAGCGTGCCCGAGGCGCCGTCCGCCTTCGGGGCCACGGCGGTGATCAGCTGGGTCCCGCCGCCGGTGGCCGCCATCCTCGCGGGCAACGGCGTGCCGGCGCCGGGGAGCGGGGCGGCCGGGCCGGAGTGCGGGGCGGCGGCGCCGGGCAGGAGCAGCGAATGCCACAGGAGGACGGCGGCGATGACGGCGGGGGAGCGCATGATCAGACGCTAGGCGCGGGCTCCGGCGTCGGCAGGCGGGGTGGGCCGACCGTGAACGCCGGCGCCCGGGCGGGGGAAGGTCAGAGCGGGCTCAGGGGCAGCGGCAGCCCTGGCAGGCCGTCCAGGCTCGTGGCGATGTGGTCCTTCTTCGCGAAGTAGGCGCTGAGCGAGTCGTCGTCCTCCCGCGCGAACCGCCTGCCGTGCAGCTCGCGGTCCTCGTCGTACGTCATGAACGGCACCGCGTACCCGCAGCTGTCCCGGACGAGTTCGGCGTGCACGACGATGATCGCGCGCAGCCCGTGCCGGGTCGGATCGATGTCGGGGAAGCGGGCGAGCAGCTCCCGGAAGCGGGGGTCGTCGCGGAAGACCGGCTCGCCCCGCCCGTGCACCCGCACGATGTTCGGCGGGCCCTGGAAGGCGCACCACATCAGCGTGATCCGGCCGTTCTCGCGCAGGTGCGCGACGGTCTCCGAGGTGGATCCGGCGAAGTCGAGGTAGGCCACGGTGTGCTCGTCGAGCACCGCGAACGAACCCCGGAGTCCCTTGGGGGAGAGGTTGACCGTGCCGTCGCCCGCCAGCGGCGCGGTCGCGGTGAAGAAGAGGGGCTGCTCCTCGATGAACGTCCGGAGCCTGCCGTCTATGCGCTCATAAGTCTTTCCCATGTCTAATGATTATCCGGGAAAGCCTTTCGTGTGTCTAAGGAGATACGGGATCCGTCCGTCCCGCCGGCTCCGCACGACCGGGAATGCGCGACCGCGAGTATGCGACCGGGTGTGTGCGGACGGGCAGGCGGCCGCCCCGGCCCGGGTCACTCCGGGCGGGGCGGCCACCGGGCCTGTCACGTCACTTGTTCAGCGTGCAGGCGGCGAGGACGTTCAGCCCCTGCGGCTTGGTCCCCTTGCGGCCGATCGAGATGGCGATGCGGTCGATGGTGGACTCGCGCTTGCCCTGGAGCGGGCCGAGGATCGCGTTCTGCACGAAGTTGGGGCCGCCCTGACCGACCGTGTTCTTCAGCCGGGTGTTGGCCTCGTTGATCTGCGTCTGGAGCAGGGCGAGGTTGCGGTCGACCTCGGCCTTGGCGGTGGCGGGCACGGCCGGCAGCTGCGAGGCGACGTCCGGGCAGGTGATCGTGCCGACCGCACCGGCGTTGCCCGCGTTCCCGGCGTTGTTGTTGCCGTTGCCGTTGTTGCCCTGGTTCCCGGCGTTGCCGTTGTTGCCGTTGTTCGCGTTGTTCCCCGCGTTGCCGTTGTTCCCGGCGTTCCCGTTGTTCCCGTTGTTGCCCGTCGCGGGAGCGGCCGCGCCGCCTCCGTTGAGGGCGCACGGGGCCAGCGCGTCGAGGCCGGCCGGCTTGGCCGCCGTGCGGCCGATCGCCGTGGCGATGCGGTTGACGGTCGAGACGCGCTTGTCCTTCAGCGGACCGAGGATCGCGTTCTGCACGAAGTTGGGGCCGCCCTGACCCACGGTGTTCTGCAAGCGCGTGTTGGCCTCGCTGATCTGCGTCTGGAGCAGGGCGAGGTTGCGGTCGACCTCGGCCTTGGCGGAGGCGGGAATCGCCGGCAGCTGCGAGGCCACGTCCGGGCACGTGATGGTGCCGGGACCGGCGGCGAGGGTCTGGGCGTTGGTCGCGCCGCCGCCCTTGGACTCCCCGGCCAGGGCGGTGTTCACCACGACCGCACCGGTCAGAGCCACGGCGACGGCGCCGCCGATGATCGCCACGCGACGCTTGTTGTACTTGGGAAGAGCCCTGGACATGCGGTTGCCTCACTTGGGTCAGGAGTGGGTGTGTGTCAACGCGGCGCCGGCGTTCAGGGGTGAGTACGGGTAAGCGGTTGCCATTGTTCAAGGTGTCTTCGAAAAGTCTTCGGGAGAGGGGTGGGCTTCCCTGTGGGGTGAGGCTGGATTGACGAATCATGCGGAGGTCTGCATACTCATGCATGACGTTGAGGTGCAGCGTTGAGGTCAGCGGTGAGGAGCAGCGCAAGTGAGCAGCAACAGCGGTGACGTAAGGCTCTGGGGCGGCCGTTTCGCCGACGGTCCGGCCGAGGCCCTGGCCAAGCTGTCCGCGTCCGTCCACTTCGACTGGCGGCTCGCGCCCTACGACATCGCCGGATCCCGCGCCCACGCGCGCGTGCTGCACAAGGCGGGCCTGCTCACCGACGACGAGCTGACCCGGATGCTCGACGGACTCGACCTGCTCGAGTCGGACGTCGCCGACGGCTCCTTCGTGGGCACGATCGCCGACGAGGACGTCCACACCGCCCTGGAGCGGGGCCTTCTGGAGCGCCTCGGCCCCGACCTCGGCGGCAAGCTGCGTGCGGGCCGTTCCCGCAACGACCAGGTCGCCACCCTGTTCCGGATGTACCTGCGCGACCACGCCCGGATCATCGGCGGCCTGCTCGCCGAGCTCCAGGACGCCTTCGTCGGCCTGGCGGAGGCCCACCCGGACGTCGCGATGCCCGGCCGCACCCACCTCCAGCACGCCCAGCCGGTCCTCTTCGCCCACCACGTCCTCGCCCATGTGCAGGCGCTGTCCCGGGACGCGGAGCGCCTGCGCCAGTGGGACGAGCGCACGGCCGTCTCGCCGTACGGCTCCGGCGCCCTCGCCGGCTCCTCCCTCGGCCTGGACCCGGAGGCGGTCGCCAAGGACCTCGGCTTCGAGCACGGCAGCGTCGGCAACTCCATCGACGGCACGGCCTCACGCGACTTCGTCGCCGAGTTCGCCTTCATCACCGCGATGATCGGCGTGAACCTCTCCCGGATCGCCGAGGAGATCATCATCTGGAACACGAAGGAGTTCTCCTTCGTCACCCTCCACGACGCCTTCTCCACGGGCTCGTCGATCATGCCGCAGAAGAAGAACCCCGACATCGCGGAGCTGGCCCGGGGCAAGAGCGGCCGCCTCATCGGCAACCTCACCGGACTGATGGCCACCCTGAAGGCCCTGCCGCTGGCCTACAACCGCGACCTCCAGGAGGACAAGGAGCCGGTCTTCGACTCCTGCGACCAGCTGGAAGTCCTGCTGCCCGCCTTCACCGGCATGATCGCCACCCTCACGGTGCACCGGGAGCGCATGGAGGAGCTGGCCCCGGCCGGGTTCTCCCTGGCCACCGACATCGCCGAGTGGCTCGTCAAGCAGGGTGAGCCGTTCCGCGTCGCGCACGAGGTCGCCGGCGAGTGCGTCAAGGTCGCCGAGGCCGACGGCAAGGAACTGGACGAGCTGACGGACGAGCAGTTCGCGAAGATCTCCGCCCGTCTCACCCCCGAGGTGCGCTCGGTCCTCAACGTCCCCGGCGCCCTCGCCTCCCGCGACGGCCGCGGCGGCACCGCGCCCAGCGCGGTCGCCGTCCAGCTCGCCGAGGTCAAGCGGAACGTGGCGGCCCAGCACGAGTGGGCGACGGCCAAAGCGAAGCGGTAGCCGGCGGCCCGCGCCGCCCTCCCCGGCCAGTCGTCCGAGGCCAAGGGCCGAGGGGCGGGATCCGTCGGGGTCCGTCGGGTCCGTGGGGGTCCGGCGGCCGAGGTCGAGGTCCAGGTCCGAAGGGCGAGGGGCGAGGCCGGCGGCGGTCCCGATTCCGGGTCCGGGGTCCGGGGCCGGTGTCCGGGGGCGCGGGATACGTTGGTCGGGAGCCGTACCGGAGCCGACCCCCACGGAGCCCGCGATGCCCTTCGCCCGCCTGGCCGCCGCAACGACCCCCACCTGCCACATCGGCTTCGGCCTCGCCGCCGTCGGCCGTCCCGGCTACATCACCCTCGGCCGGGACGGGGACCTCGGAGCGGACCGCAGCGTCGAGGCGTTGCGCGCCCGCACCCATGAACTCCTCGACGCGGCCTACGCCCAGGGCGTGCGCTACTTCGACGCGGCCCGCTCCTACGGCCGTTCCGAGGAGTTCCTGGCCGACTGGCTGAAGGCCCGGCCCGACGTCGCCGACGTCGTCGTCGGCAGCAAGTGGGGCTACACCTACACCGCGGGCTGGACCACGGACGCGGAGCGGCACGAGGTCAAGGACCACGGGCTCGCCACATACGAACGGCAGCGCGCCGAGACGGCCGCACTGCTCGGCGACCGGCTCGACCTCTACCAGATCCACTCGGTGACCCCGGACAGTCCGGCCCTCACCGACAAGGAACTCCACGCGAAGCTGGCCGAGGCCGCCGCCCGGGGACTCACCGTCGGCTTCTCGACCAGCGGCCCCGAGCAGGCCGCCGCCGTCCGGGCCGCCCTGGCCGTCACGGTCGACGGCGAACCCCTCTTCCGCACCGTCCAGTCGACGTACAACGCGCTGGAGACCTCGGCCGGTCCCGCCCTCGCCGAGGCGCACGACGCCGGCCTCACGGTGATCGTGAAGGAGGGCATGGCCAACGGCCGTCTCGCCGGTCCCCACGCGCCGGACGCCCTGAAGCAGGTCGCCGCCGAGGCCTCCCTCGGGTGCGATGCCGTCGCGCTCGCCCTGGTCCTGCGCAGGCCCTGGGCCGGCGTCGTCCTCTCCGGCGCCGCGACGGCCGCGCAGCTCGCCTCCAACCTGCACGCGGCCGTCGTCGACCTGGACGACGACCAGCTGGAGCGGCTCGACGCCCTCGCCGAGGAGCCGCGCGCCTACTGGGAGCAGCGCGGCCGCCTGCCCTGGCACTGACGGAGCGGCCGCCCGCGGCGCAAACCGGTACGCACCCTCACCCCTCACCCGCCCCACCTCCTCACGCTCACCCCGAGCCGTGGGGGCGTGAGGCGTGCGTGCCCGTAGTGAGACAAAGATGTCTCACATGGTCTATGGTTGTCTCATGGCCGTCGACCGTGACCACGTGCTGCGCAGCGCAGCCGCCCTGCTGACCCGTAAGTCCACCGCGACGATGGACGAGGTGGCCAAGGCGGCGGGCATCAGCCGCGCCACACTGCACCGGCACTTCGCCGGACGCGACGCGCTCGTCCGCGCCCTGGAGGCGCTCGGGATCGCCGAGTGCGAGGCCGCCCTGGACGCGGCCCGCCTCGACGACGGCCCGGCGAGCGACGCCGTGCGCAGGCTGGTCGCCGGCATCGAGTCCGCCGCCGGGCTGCTCGCCTTCCTCTACACCGAGAACCAGCTGTTCGAGGGCGAGGAGCAGCACGCGGGCTGGACCCGGATCGACGACCGGATCTCCGCCCTCTTCCGGCGCGGTCAGCTCGGCGGGGAGTTCCGCATCGACCTGACGCCGGCCTGGCTCACCGAGGCCCTGTTCGGCCTGCTGGCCTCGGGCGTCTGGATGGTGCAGAGCGGCAAGGGCGCGCCGCGGGACTTCTCGGGCATGGTCGTCGAACTGCTGCTCGGCGGAGCACTCCGGCACCCCGCGCTCCCACGCGACCCGACGCCACACGACCCGGCCGCCCACGAGCCGGTCCCACCCGAGCAGGCCCCTCATGACCCCGCTCCCCGCGATCCCGCATGACGAAGAGAGGAACCATGACCAGCACCCTGCGGCCGACGGCCACGACGGAGGCGGTGAGGCGCCCGGACCGCTGGCTCGCGCTCTCCGTCCTCGTGCTCGCCGTGCTGCTGGTGGCCGTCGACGCGACCGTCCTCGGTCTCGCGACCCCTTACATCAGCGAGGATCTGGCGCCCTCCGGCACCCAGTTGCTGTGGATCGGGGACGTCTACTCGTTCGTCATCGCCGGTCTGCTCGTCTCCATGGGCAGCCTCGGCGACCGCATCGGCCGCAAGCGGATCCTGCTCGCCGGGGCCACCGCGTTCGGGCTGATATCGGTCCTCAACGCCTACGCGACGTCCCCGGAGACGATGATCGCCGCCCGGGCGCTGCTCGGCGTGGCCGGCGCGACCCTGATGCCCGCCACCCTCGCCCTGATCCGCAACCTCTTCCACGACCCGCGCGAACGCAGCCTGGCGATCGGCATCTGGGGCGCGGCCGCCTCCGCCGGCACCGCGGTCGGGCCGGTCCTGGGCGGTTTCCTGCTGGAGCACTTCTGGTGGGGCTCGGTCTTCCTCATCAACGTGCCGGTGATGGTCGTCCTCGTCCTCGTGGGCGTCAGGACGCTCCCCGAGTCCCGCACCCCGCATCCGGGCCCCTGGGACCTGCCGAGCGTCCTGCTGTCACTGTTCGGCATGATCGGCGTCGTGTACGCCGTCAAGGAGGCCGCCACCCACGGCTTCACCTGGGCCTCGATGGGCACGGGTCTGCTGGGCGCGGCGGCGCTGTGCGGCTTCGTCCGCCGCCAGCTGACCCTCCCGACGCCGCTGCTGGACATGCGGCTGTTCCGCAACCGCGGCTTCAGCGGCGCGGTGCTGGCCGACCTGCTGACCATCCTGGGCCTGTCCGGCCTGGTGTTCTTCCTCTCCCAGTACCTGCAACTGGTCCAGGGCCGCGCTCCGTTCGAGGCGGGGCTGGCCGAACTGCCCGCGGCGGTCGGCGCGGTGGCGGCCGGGCTGGCGGCGGGCCGGGTCGCGCGCCGCTTCTCGGTGCGGGGCGCGGTCAGCGGCGGCCTCGCGGCGATCGGTCTCGCCCTCGCGGCCCTGACGACGGTCGGACCCTCGACCGGCTACCCGGTGCTGGGGGCCGTCCTGCTGGTGGTCGGCGTGGGCGCCGGGATCTCCTTCACGGTGACGGCCGACGTCATCCTGGGCTCGGTGCCGAAGGACCAGGCGGGAGCGGCGTCCGCGGTGTCGGAGACGGCGTACGAACTCGGCGCGGCCCTCGGCATCGCCGTGCTCGGCTCCATCGTGACGGGCGTCTACCGCGGCTTCCCGGCCCCGGCGGGCACTCCGCAAGGGGCGCACGAGTCGCTCGGGGGCGCGGCGGAGGCGGCCGGGCACATGCCCGCGGCCGCGGCGGGCGAGATGCTCGCATCGGCCCGCGGGGCGTTCGTGGACGGCCTGAACACGGCGTCGGGGGTGGGCGCGGCGGTCCTGCTGGCCACGTCGGCGGCGGCCTGGTTCATGCTCCGCAACGAACGCCTGGCCGAACACCCCTGAACCCCGCGCCCACCAGGGGCGTGGGGTCCCTAGTCAGGGGCGCGGGGAACTGCGCGACCAGCCACAACGCACCCGCACCCGAAAACCCGCCCCCGGCGCTCATCAGGGGCGCGGGGAACTGCGCGATCAACCACGACGCACCCGCACCCGAAAACCCGCCCCCGGCGCCCCCGGCGCTCATCAGGGGCGCGGGGAACTGCGCGACCAGCCACAACCCACCCGCATCCGAAGACCCGCCCCGGCGCCCCCGGCGCTTGTCAGGGGCGCGGGGAACTGCGCGATCAACCACGACGCACCCGCACCCGAAAACCCGCCCTCGGCGCACCCGGTGCTTGTCAGGGGCGCGGGGAACTGCGCGATCAACCACGACGCACCCGCACCCGAAAACCCGCCCTCGGCGCACCCGGTGCTTGTCAGGGGCGCGGGGAACTGCGCGACGAGCCACGACGGACCCGCACCCGAAGACCCGCCCCGGCGCCCCCGGCGCCCTCACGCGAGGGACCCGCCCCCAGGACAACTCCCCGAGGACGAACCCCGCCCGACCGCCGGAGGCTTACGCCGCCTTCGCCTTCGTGGCGTACATGTCCACGTACTCCTGCCCGGACAGCAGCATGACCTCGGTCATCACGGAGTCCGTCACGGCGCGCAGCACATAGCGGTCCCGGTCCATCCCGTCGTAGCGGGAGAATTCCATCGCCTCGCCGAAGCGCACGGTGACCCGCCCCGGCCGGGGCATGCCCGCGCCGCCCGGCTGGAGCTTGTCCGTGCCGATCATCGCGAAGGGGACGACCGGCGCGCCGGTCATCAGCGTCAGCCGGGCGATCCCGGTGCGGCCACGGTAGAGGCGGCCGTCGGGGGACCGGGTCCCCTCGGGGTAGATGCCGAAGACCTTCCCCTCCTCCAGCACCCGGCGGCCGGTCATCAGCGCGGCCACGCCTCCGCGGCCGCCGTCGCGGTCCACCGGGATCATGCCCACCCCGGTGAAGAACCAGGCCATGAGACGGCCTTTCAGGCTCTTGCCGGTGACGTACTCGTCCTTGCCGATGAAGTACACCTGCCGGTCGCACACCAGCGGCAGGATCATCGAGTCGATGAAGGTCAGGTGATTGCCCGCCAGGATCACGGGGCCGTCGCCGGGGATGTGCTCCGCGCCCTCGACCTGTGGGCGGAACATCAGGCGCATGATCGGTCCGAGCACTGCCTTGATGAGCGCGAAGCGGGACAACGAGCCCTCCGATGTCAAGGGAAACGGTATGAGTATGTGCAGGTGAGGACTAGGACGATACTCGCGGCCGCGGACCCGGCGCACATCGGGTCACCCAGGTCTTACGCACTGTTGACACACGAGTACCTGGACGGCCGAGCCGCCGCCCGTCCGTCACCCGTGCGGAACGGGCGCGAGACCGCCACGGAACCGCCACGAAACCGCCGGGCAGCCGCCGGGAAGACCGGGGAGCCGGGGCCGTCCGCGCGCCCTGGTCTACCGGCCGCCGTCCCGCGGCCCTCGCCCCCGCGCCGCCACCGCCGTCGGTCGCCGTCGGCCGCCGAGGTGGTTGCCGTCGCCGTCACCGGACCGCGTTCCCCCGCGGGCCGCGGCGAATCCGTCCGACCCGACCGAGCCGACGACCCGTCACATCGCGGTAGCCCCCGCCGCGCGTCCGGCGTACGTCCGGCGCACATCCGTCGTACGCCCGGCGTACTTCTGTCGTAGGGAACATCCCGCCCCCGATGTACGGCCCACGCCAGGCAGACGCCGTCACCCGTCACCCGCGTGTTGGGGTCGCGGTCTCCCGGTGGTCATGTTCACGCCCCTACGATCGGCCCGCACGGACGAGCCGACGGCAGGAGGCCTCATGGGCACGCAGGGCACACAGGGCATGCAGGGCACGCAAGGATCGGACCAGCAGGCGGGCGGGGGCGGCACCGGACGGCGGGCGCTTCTCGGCGCGGCCGTGCTCGGCGCCGCCGGGGGCGTCCTCGGCCTGTCGGGCACCGCCGGAGCCGCCGAAGCCGCGCCGTCGCGGTCCGGGTCCGGCCGCGGCGGCGGGCTGCGGAGCCTGCCCGTGCCGACGATCATCGGCCACCGCGGCGCCAGCGGCTACCGACCCGAGCACACCTTCGGCTCCTACGAGCTGGCGCTCGACCTGGGCGCCGACATCGTCGAGGCCGGCGACCTGGTCCCCACCAGAGACGGCCACCTCGTCTGCCGCCACGAGCCGGAGATCGGCGGCACGACGGACGTCGCCGAGCACCCCGAGTTCGCCGCCCGCAGGACGACGAAGGTGCTCGACGGCGTCCCCACCACCGGCTGGTTCACCGAGGACTTCACCCTCGCCGAGCTGAAGACCCTGCGGGCCGTCGAGCGCATCCCGGCGAACCGCCCGCACAACACGCTCTACAACGGGCGCTGGGAGATCCCCACCTTCGAGGAAGTCCTGAAGTGGCAGGACGAGCAGACCCGCAAGCGCGGCAAGCAGGTGTGGATCTACCCCGAGACCAAGCACCCCACCTACTTCCGCAAGCTCGGCCTGGGCCTGGAGGAACGGGTCGCCAAGTTGCTGCACAGGCACGGCAAGGACAGGAGGAACTCGCCGGTCGTCCTGCAGTCCTTCGAGCCCACCAGCCTCCAGCGCCTCGACAAGCTGGTCGACAACCCCCTCGCCGTGCTCCTGTCCACCGCGGACTCCCGCCCCTGGGACTTCGTCGAGACCGGCGACCCGCGCACGGTCGCCGACCTGATCACCCGGGCCGGCCTGCGTGAGATCGCGGGCTACGCCCAGGGCATCGGCCCCACCCTCGACCTGGTCATCCCGAAGGACGCGGCCGGCAACCTCACCGAGCCGACCACCCTGGTGAAGGACGCCCACGCGGTCGGCCTGGTGCTGCACCCCTACACCATGCGCAACGAGAACCTCTTCCTGCCCGCGGACTTCCGCAAGGGCACGGACGCGGACGGATACGGCGACCCCTTCGGCGCCTTCCGCACCTACTTCGCCACCGGCATCGACGGCGTCTTCACGGACAACCCGGACACCGGAGTGCTCGCCCGCGCCGACTTCGTCAACGGCTGATTCCTCGTTGGAGTGACAGTCGACCGCCCGGGCAACCGCCGGCCCGGGCGGTCGCATCGTGGCGCATATGACGCACGACTTGCTCACCGCCCTGCGCCCGCTGCTCAACGCGGAGGCCTCCGCCGAGGCCCACGCCGCCGGCGCCGAACCCGCCGACCTCGAACAGGCGGTGTGGCTGCGCCTCCTGGAGCACCTGGCCACCGACGGCCCGCCGCGCGACCCGCAGAACTGGCTGCGCCGGGCCGTGCGCGCCGAGGCCCGCCGCACCCGCCGCACCGTCCGCCGTGAACAGCCCTACGTGGCCGACCCGGCCGAGGACGCCGAACGGGGTCCCGAGCAGCTCGCCCTGACCGCCGCCCGCCACCGCGCCCTGCGCGAGGCCGTGCACCGCCTGCCCGGCCGCTGCTCCCGTCTGCTGCAGGCCCTGCTGTCGCCGGACGACCTCACCTACCGCGAGATCGCGGGGAAGTTGGGTATCTCACAGGGCAGTCTCGGGCCGGAACGTTCCCGATGTCTGGGATGTCTGCGGCGTTTGCTTCCGCCGGAGGTTGCGGCCCGCGAAGCGCGGGGATAGGAGTGGGGGACCACAGGCGATCAGGTGAGCGGGAGGCGTGCGCACATGGGCATGAGCGTGACCATCTCGGTGGCGGGCGAGCAGGACACCGAGCAGATCTTCAGGCTGCAGTACCTGTGCTTCCAGAGCGAAGCCGCGCTGTACGGCAACTACCGCATCGCCCCCCTCGTCCAGACCCTCGCGTCGGTGCGCGAGGAACTCGCCGCCGACTGCGTCTTCGTGGCCCGGCTGGGCGACGAGGTGGTCGGCTGCGTGCGCGGCAACCTCACCGAGGACGGCGCCGCCGCCATCGGCAAGCTCTGCGTCCACCCGCGTCTTCAGGGGCACGGCATCGGCGCCAGGCTGCTGCGGGCCGCCGAGTCGGCCCTCGCCGAGGAGCGCGGGGCCAAGAAGTTCCGCCTCTTCACCGGCCACCGCAGCGAGGGCAACCTCCGCCTGTACCGCCGCGTCGGCTACGAGACCGTCGGCACCTCCCAGGGCGCGGACGGCGTGCCCATGATCGTCCTGGAGAAGCAGGCGGGGGAGTACGCGGCCACCGCGTAGCGCGCGGGCGGCTATCCGGCGGCGGCGTTCCGGGAGCGCCGCAGCCAGTACAGGGCCGACAGCGGCAGCAGGACCGGGATGAACACGTACTCCATCCCGTACTGCGACCACACGGTCGAGTCGGGGAACGCCGACGGCTCGGCCAGCGTCCAGGTGCCCACGATCAGCACGCCCGCGAGTTCGGCGGCGCAGCAGACCTGCGCCGCCCTGCGGGCCGTCTCCCCGCCCCGCACCAGGGTGTACGTGATGAACCCGTACACCACGCCGGCGACGGCCGACAGCACGTACGACAGCGGGGCCCGGTCGAACTCGGTCGCGATCTGGTACGCCGACCGCGACACCGCCCCGACCACCATGACGCCGTAGAACCACACCAGCAGCAGCCCGGGCCCGCCGATCAGCCGGACCGGCTTCTCCTGCGTCGCCGTCATCTCAGCCTCCCCAGATGTCGAAGAGCCGCACCTCGAGCACGGCGAGCACCACACCGGCCGCGGCGACCGTCACCGAACCCCAGCGGGTGCGCTCGCCCAGCGACAGGAGACCGGCCGCCGGCACGCACGCGAACGCCCCCAGCAGGTACGCCACGAAGATCGTCGTGCCCTGCTCCGGCTTCTCGCCCCGCGCCAGCTGCACGATCCCGATCACCAGCTGGACCACCGCCAGCAGCGAGACCACGGCCATCCCGATGAAGTGCCAGTCCTTCGTCGGCTGGTCGCGGTAGGCGGCCCAGCCGCACCAGGCGGCGAGGAGCAACGCGGCGACGCCGGTCGCCAGCGTCAGGGCATCAAACATGCAGCGACCCTATTACGCCGTATTCCGCCTCCCGCCGTCGGCCCCGCACCCCCGCACACGCGCCGGGAGGCCGCGCCGCCCCGGACGCTCCGCGCGGCGAGCCCCGCCCCCGGCGCCCGCGCTCCGAGGACGGCCGGCCCCACCCCGGCGGGGTCGGCCCCACTCCGGCGCCCGCGCTCCGGGGGCGGCCGGCCCCCGCCCCGGCGGGGTCGGCCCCACTCCGGCGCCCGCGCTCCGGGGGCGGCCGGCCCCCGCCCCGACGGCCGCCGCCGCCCCCGTCCCGCGGGGGCGGGCCGTCGGTCCGGCCACCGTGGCGTTGGCCACAGCCGGCCCCGGACCGCGCGCCTGCGCCGCTCCCCGCGACCCCGGGGCCGAGCCCCGTCCACCCCGTCGCCGCCGGTCAACGGCAGGGCCGCGGGTAACCCCGCCCTCGGCTGACATGCGCCGAAGCGGTGTCCACGGCTGTCCAGCATCCGGACACCGCGATCCCGGTCAGGACCGTACGTCTGCTTTACTGATGCTCATGACCACGACGAGCAGCCGCATCCGTGCGACCGAGGCGACCATGACGCCCGGTGCTCGTTGTCTGTGTCGAATGCGCGCCTTCTAGAGGGCCCCCGCACCACCTCCGCGCTCGCGCCCCGAAGCGAGCCGCCGTGGCAGGTCCGTACGCCGCATCCCAGCCGTACGAGACCGCAGCCGCGCCCCGCGCACGCGTTCCCCCCGGATCCCCCGCCGGAGCGAGAGCCGTGCCGCGCCCAGACAGCCTGCATCCGTGCGCCCGGGCACACCCGCGCCCGCGCACTCGACAGTGACGGAAACCCCCACGTGATCACCACCACGGGCCTGAGCAAGGTCTACCGCTCGCGCGGCCGTGCGGTCACCGCCCTCGACGGCGTCGACCTGCACGTGCGCGAAGGCGAGGTGTACGGCGTCATCGGCCAGTCCGGCGCCGGCAAGTCCTCGCTCATCCGCTGCATCAACCTCCTGGAGCGCCCCACCTCCGGCACGGTCACCGTCGCCGGACAGGACCTCACCGCGCTCGCCGGACGCGGTCCGCGCGCCGGCAAGGAGCTGCGGCAGGCGCGCAGCCGGATCGGCATGGTCTTCCAGCACTTCAACCTGCTGTCCTCGCGGACCGTGCAGGACAACGTCGAGCTGCCTCTGGAGATCCTCGGCAGCTCCGGGAAGGAACGTTCCCGCAAGGCGCTGGACCTGCTCGACCTGGTCGGCCTGGCCGACAAGGCGCAGTCCTACCCCGCCCAGCTCTCCGGCGGCCAGAAGCAGCGCGTCGGCATCGCCCGCGCCCTGGCCGGCGACCCCAAGGTGCTGCTGTCCGACGAGGCCACCAGCGCCCTCGACCCGGAGACCACCCGCTCCATCCTCCGGCTGCTGCGCGACCTCAACCGGCAGCTCGGCCTGACGGTCCTGCTGATCACCCACGAGATGGACGTGGTGAAGTCGGTCTGCGACTCCGCCGCGCTCATGGACAGCGGCCGCCTCGTCGAGTCCGGCACGGTCAGCGAGCTGCTCGCCACCCCCGGCTCCGAACTGGCCGCCGCCCTCTTCCCCGTCGGCGGCGAGGCCACCGGCGACGACCGCACCGTCGTCGACGTCACCTTCCTCGGCGAGGCCGCCACCCAGCCCGTCGTCTCCCAGCTGTCGCGCACCTACAACATCGACATCTCGATCCTCGGCGCCGCCATCGACACCGTCGGCGGCCTCCAGATCGGCCGCATGCGCATCGAGCTGCCCGGCCGCTACGAGGACAACGTCGTGCCCATCGGCTTCCTGCGCGAACGGGGCCTTCAGATCGACGTCGTGGACCGGGCGGCGCCCGGGCCCGCGCTGCTGAAGGAGGCCGCCAAGTGAGCGGAACCCAGTGGTCCGAGATACAGCCCCTGCTGTCCCAGGCCTGTTGGGACACCCTCTACATGGTCGGCTGGTCCACCCTCGTCGCGGTCGTCGGCGGTCTGCCGCTCGGCGTCCTGCTGGTGCTGACCGACCGCGGCGGCCTGTTGCAGAACACCGTCGCCAACAAGGTGATCGGGCAGGTCGTGAACATCGCCCGCTCGATGCCCTTCATCATCCTCATGGTCGCGCTGATGAACTTCACGCGCACGGTCACCGGGACGACCATCGGCCGCGAGGCCGCGATCGTGCCGCTCGCCATCGGCGCCATCCCGTTCTTCGCGCGCCTGGTCGAGACGGCCGTCCGGGAAGTGGACGGCGGACTCGTCGAGGCCGTGCAGGCGATGGGCGGCAACACCTGGACCATCGTGCGCAAGGTGCTCGTCCCCGAGTCCCTGCCCTCCCTCATCGCCGGCACGACCACCACGATCGTCGCCCTCATCGGCTACTCCGCGATGGCCGGCACGGTCGGCGCCGGCGGCCTCGGCGACATCGCCATCCGCTACGGCTACCAGCGCTTCGAGACCGAGCTGATGTGGATCACGGTGGCCATCCTGGCCGTCGTCATCGCGCTCATCCAGTTCGCCGGGGACTACGCGGCCCGCTCCCTGCACCGCCGCGGCGGCCGCTCCGGCCCCGCGCCGAAGCTGCGCCTGCTCCGGGCGAAGGAGCCCGCGGCCCCCGACGTCGGCAAGGCCGTCTGACCCGGCCCCCACGGCCACCCCGCCTCGGCCCGCCCCCCACCGGGCCGCTGCCCAAGACTCCCCGCACCACCCGACGCGGGGCGCACCACCCTTCAGGAAAGGCACTTTTCGTGCGTAACACCGCCAAGATCACCACCGCCGTCCTCGCCGCCGGAGCCCTCACCCTCGGACTCAGCGCCTGCGGCTCGGACAAGGACTCCGGCAGCGCCGACGCGAACGCCACGCTCACCGTCGCCGCCACCCCCACCCCGCAGGGCGAGATCCTCACCTACGTCAAGGACCACCTCGCGGCGAAGGCCGGCCTCAAGCTGGAGGTCAAGGAGTTCACGGACTACGTGACGCCCAACACCGCCGTCCAGCAGGGCGAGGTCGACGCCAACTACTTCCAGCACCAGCCGTACCTCGACGACTTCAACAAGAAGAACGGCACCGACATCGTCGCCGTGCCCGGCGCCGCGGTGCACCTGGAGCCGCTCGGCCTGTACGCGAAGAGCGCCAAGAAGCTCACGGACCTCAAGGCGGGCGCCACCGTCGCCCTGCCGAACGACACCACCAACGAGGCCCGCGCGCTCAAGCTGCTGGAGGCGGGCGGCCTGCTCCGGCTCAAGTCCGGCGCCGGCTACGACGCGACCCCCAAGGACGTCGCGTCCAACCCCCGGAACCTGAAGTTCAAGGAGCTGGAGGCCGCCCAGCTGCCCCGCTCCCTCGGCGACGTCGACGCGGCCGTCATCAACGGCAACTACGCGCTGGAGGCCAAGCTCAGCCCGGCCAAGGACGCCCTGGCCGCGGAGTCCGCCAAGGACAACCCCTACGCCAACTTCCTCGCCGTGAAGAAGGGCGACGAGACCGACCCGCGCGTGGTGAAGCTCGCCAAGCTGCTCACCTCGCCCGAGGTCAGGAAGTTCATCGCCGACACGTACGACGGCGCCGTCGTCGCCGCCTTCTGACCTCGACCGACGTCCCCCGCACCCGAGGTCCGCGCCCGCGGGCGGCGCGGACCCCGTGGTGTGGTTCAGCGCCGCATGCTGCATGCTGGGCAGTTCAGCGGGCCCTGACGGGTCGGCAGGTTCACGAGGTCCCGAAGGTTACGGAGCGGCGCATGACGAGCACCTTCCCCACCATCTCCATCAGCACGGAGCGGTTGGGCCTGCGTCCGCTCGACGAGGACGACGTGCCCGCCCTGGCCGACATGATGAACGACGAGCAGGTCGCGGCCTGGACCTCCGTCCCGCAGCCCTTCGACGAGGCGGCCGCCCGCCGCTGGATCACCGAGTACGCCCCCGCCGAACACGCCGCGGGCCGCGGCCTCGACCTCGCCGTCACCGAGTTCCTCACCCAGCGCCTCGTCGGCGTCGTCCAGCTCGCCAAGACCAACTGGCACGTCCGCTCCACCGAGCTGTCGTACATCGTCGCCCCCTGGGCGCGCGGCGAGGGCTACGCCTCCGAAGCGGCCATGGCCACCGCCCGATGGCTGCTGACCGACCAGAAGTTCGAACGCATCGAGCTGCGCACGGCCGCCGACAACACCGCCTCCCAGCAGGTCGCCCAGAAGATCGGGTGCATCAGCGAGGGCGTGCTGCGCGGCGCCTGCATAGCGCGCGTGCGCGGCGAGGACGGCGGGTGGAGCGAGGTCCGCACCGACTACATCGTGTGGAGCCTCCTCCCCGAGGACCTCGACACCGGCGGCGAGCACTTCGCGGAGAGCGGCGGTTTCACCTCGTACACCGACTGGAACTGACCGGGCCGCGCCCCTTCCCGCACGCCCCGACCAGGTACCCTCACGAAGCCCGCTGCCTGCGTGAACCCGGGGGAGACTGACGACCATGGCCGACCGCGTCACGGTGATCGGCTGGGACGGCTCGCCGCTGACCGCCGCGGCCCGCTCCGCTCTCGGCGCGGCCACCCTGGTGGCCGGCGCCGCCCACCATCTGACGCTGCCCGAGGTGCCGCCCACCGCGGAACGCGTCCGGCTCGGCAGCGTCGCCCTCGCCGCCCGCCGCATCGCCGGCCACCGCGGCACCGCGGTCGTCGTCGCCGACGGCGACCCGGGCTTCTTCGGCGTCGTACGCGCCCTGCGCGCCCCCGAGTTCGGCCTGGAGGTCGAGGTCGTCCCCGCCGTCTCCGCCGTGGCCGCGGCCTTCGCGAGGGCCGGCATGCCCTGGGACGACGCCCAGGTGGTCGTCGCCCACCGGCGCACCCTGCGCCGCGCGGTCAACGTGTGCCGGGCCCACACCAAGGTCGCCGTCCTCACCTCCCCGGGCGCCGGGCCCGCCGAGCTGGGCCTGCTGCTGGAGGGCGTGCACCGCACCTTCGTGGTGTGCGAGGAACTCGGCACCGACCGCGAACAGGTCAGCGTCGTCACCTCCGACAAGGCGGCCGACCACATGTGGCGCGACCCCAACGTCGTCATCGTCATCGGCGGCCCCACCGGCCCGGTCGTCGCCGGGGAGAGCGGCTGGATCGCGGGCCGCGACCCCGGCGCCGGCCCGCGCGGCTGGACACTGCCCGGCGAGGCGTACGGCGGGGTGCTCGGCGAAGGGGAGACGCCGCTGCTGCGCGCCGCCCAACTCGCCCGGCTGGGCCCGCGCGTGGGCGACCTCGTCTGGGACGTCGGCTGCGGCAGCGGAGCGTTCGCGACCGAGGCCGCCCGGGCGGGCGCCGCCGTCATCGCGGTCGACCGGGACCTGGAGGCCTGCGCCCGCACCGACGCGGCCGCACGCCGCCACGGGGTCCAGCTCCAGATCGTCCACGGCGGAGCCCCGCACGTCCTGGAGAACCTGCCCGAACCGGACGTCGTCCGGGTCGGCGGCGGGGGAGCGCCGGTGGTCTCCGCGGTCGTCGACCGCCGTCCGCAGCGCATCGTCACCCACGCGGCGACCCGCGACGCGGCCGAACGCGTGGGCCGCGACCTCTCCGAGCACGGGTACGGCGTCGAGTGCGCCCTCGTCCAGTCCGTCGAACTCGACACGCGGGCCTGGACGGAGACGGAGCGGAGCGTCGCGTTCCTGCTCACCGGGGTTCTCGCCGACCGCCGGCCGTGACCGGGACAGCCCTCCCCGTGATCCTGTTGTCGTACCGCGCGCGGTAGGCTGGCCGATCGTCGTACCGCTTCCGGTCGCCCGACGCTTCGTCGGCCAATGTCCGGAAAACACCTCCCTTTTGGGCTGCGTGTGGTACGGCAGAACCGGAGGGCGCGCAACGTGGCGCAGTCCACAGCGGAGCCTCGCCGATCAAGCTGTCGCGAGGCGACGACGGCCGGGACAATGCCACTGAATGGCTTTGTCGCTATTTCGGGCGGGTCGTTCGTGCCGCTGGGCGCGGACGCTCGTTCTTCACTACGGGGCGGTCGGTGCGCCGCTCCGGGTGAGCCGGCCGCAGAAGCACTAACCGATGGGCGAGGGGTACGCATGACCGACACCGGCCAGGTCCCGGGCGAGGGGCTGCCGGAGAGCGCAGGCATGGTGGAGCAGCCGGGCGTCCCCGCGCACGGTGCGTACACCTACCTCTCCGAGACCCCCGCCGAGGACGAAGACCTGTTGCTGCTGCCGGGTGCCCAGAGCGCGTGGGGCAACGAGGTCGCGCCGCCCGCGCCGGAACCGGTGGTCGAGGCGGTCCACGAGCCGGGGCCGCACGAGACGGCCGGCCGCGACAGCGGTTCGGTCGACCTCACCGGCGTCCGCCTGCCCGGCCCGTCGGCCCCGCAGGCCACCCCGCGCCGCCCCCTCCACCTCGGCCCCCCGATCCCCGACGCCTCCGCCAGCCCGGTCCGCTCGCTCGCCGACCGCGGCCCCGCGGGCGCGCCGGTGCGGCAGTCCGGCGTGGCGGTCTCCGGCCCCGAGTACCTCGACGTGCCGCACCTGCGGGACATGCCCCCGCAGGGCGCGTCCCCCTGGGGCGCCGCCCAGACCGCGGCGCAGACCACGGTCCAGGACGTCGCCCAGGCCCCGGCCGTTTCCGCCGTTTCCGGGGGGACCGCCGGGGAGACGGCCGTCCCCGCCGCGGTCGCCCGGACCCGGCAGGCCGAGCCCGCGGGCGCGGCCCAGGCCGTGGTCGCCCGCGTGGCGACCGAGGCGATCGCCGCGACCGCCCCGCCGGAGGCCGACGAGCCCGGGACCGCGCCGGAACCCCGCGTCGCCCGGGGGTACGGGATCGTCGACACCGGCGAACTGCTCGGCGCCGCGATGATGGCGGAGGCCCAGCAGCAGCCCGCCGACGAGCCGTCCGCCGCGGACGCTCCGGTGACCGCCGTCGAGCAGCCGGCCGAGACGACGGGCACGCCGGAGACGGCGCCGGACGCCGAGGCCGCGCCCGCGGAACAGCCCCCCGCCGCCCCGGAACCGGTTGCCCCGGAAGCAGCAGCCCAGCCCGAGCCGTCCGCCGAGCCCGCTGGGCAGGCCGCCGCCGAGGCCGTGGAGACCGCGGAGACCGCCGAGCCCGCCCCGGCGCAGACCGCCGTCGCCGACCCGGCCGAGGCGGCAACCGCGGCCGAGAGCGCCGTCGCAGGTCCGGCCGTCGCGGACGCCGGTGAGGCGGCGGCGAGCCCCGCCGACGCCGACGCGCCCGAAGAGGCGCACGCGCCGCAGGAGCCGGAAGCAGCCGAGCAGCCGCAGCCGCAGGAGCCCGTCACGGCGACCGACGACTCCTCGGCGCAGGAACCGCAGGTTCCGCACGAGCCGCAGGCCTCCGAGGCGCCTCAGGCGCCCGAGACCGACGCGCCCGCGGCCGCTGCCGTACCCGCGCCCGGCAGCGTGACCGGCGCTCCCTCGGAACCGGCGCCCCCCGTGGCGCCCGCCCCCGAGCCCGTTCTCGCCCCCGAGGCCGCCCCGGCCGTGGAGGAGCCTCAGGCCGTGACCCCCGAAGCGCCGGAGCCGGAGGCGTCCGCGGAGGAGACGCCCGCCGCCCAGGTCTTCGAGGCCCCCGCGTCCGGCACCGCCCCGGAGCCCGCGCTCGCCGCCCCCACGGCGACCGTCGTCGAGCCGGACGCCGCGGCGCAGGCGGAGCCCGTCGCGGCACCCGCCGAACCGGTTGCCGAGCAGAGCGCCGGGCAGACCGCCGAGGAACCGGCGCCGCCGTCGGAGGCGCCGGAAGCGTCCGCCGAGGCCGCGGTCGCCGCCCAGCCCGTCCACGCGGCGGACACCGCGTCGCCCACCCCGGACGCCGACCCCGAGACTCCGGCCGCCGCCGTCCCGGACGCGTCCTCCGCGCCGGAGCCCGCGACCCCAGTCGTCCAGCCCCCGGCGGAGACGATGGAGGCTGCCGAGACGACCGAGACGACCGAGACGACCGAGACGGCAGAGGCTGCCGAGACGGCAGAGGCTGCCGAGACGGAAGAGACCGCCGAGACGGAAGAGACCGCCGAGGCTGCCGGGGCGGTTGAGACGCTGTCGGCGTCCGAGCCCGCCGGACCCTCCGACGAAGCGGCTCCCGCGCCCTCCGCCCCCGAGCCCGCCGTCCCCTCCGCCCCCGAGCCCGCCGTCCCCTCCGCCCCCGAGCCCGCCGTCCCCTCCGCCCCCGAGCCCGCCGTCCCCTCCGCCCCCGAGCCCGCCGTCCCCGCCGCTCACGAGCCCGCCGTTCCCCTCGCGGCCGAAGCGCCGCCCGTCGAGCCCGCCGCGGCCGTTGCCCCGCAGCCCGCCGAGGAGACCGACGCCGAACTCCGGCACGCGGCCGCCCCCGTGCCGCAGCAGGAGCAGCCCGAGTCGGTCCACCCCGTGCCGGACCTGCCGTCGGCCCCGACCGTGCCCGCCGGAGCCTCGGAGCCCCCCGCGGAGCACCTCGCGCCGGCCCCGCCGAACGTCGTCGCGGCCCCCGAGTCGCAGCAGCCGGGGCCCGAGCCGACGACGGCCGGACCGGAAGCCGGGGCCGAGGCGGTCGCGCAGACGGCCGCCGTCCTCTCCGCCGTCCCCGCCGCTCCGGTCCCCGCCCCGCGCGGTGCCGAGCCCGTCGTGACCGAGGCCCCGGCGGCCTTCGACGCGGAGCACGAGACCCAGACCGACGCCGACGCCGACCCCGACGTCGTACAGAGCCCGGAGGACCTGCGGACCAGGGCCGCCGACCAGGAAGAGAGCCCGGCCGTCCCCGTGGAAGAAGCGCGAGAGTCCGCCGGCCCGGCAGCCCCCGCCTACGACGACGCCGAGCGCGCGGCCGTCCTGAAGGTGATGCGCGAACGCCGGGACATCCGCAACGGCTTCCGCAGCGACCCGATCCCGCACGAGGTGCTGCTGCGCGTCCTGGAGGCCGCGCACACCGCGCCCTCCGTGGGGCACTCGCAGCCCTGGGACTTCGTCGTCATCCGTTCGGCCGACACCCGTCGGGCGATGCACGAGCTGGCGACCCGCCAGCGGGACGCGTACGCGAAGTCCCTGCCCAAGGGGCGGGCCAAGCAGTTCAAGGAACTGAAGATCGAGGCCATCCTCGACACGCCGGTGAACATCGTGGTCACCGCCGACCCCACGCGTGGCGGCCGGCACACCCTCGGCCGGCACACCCAGCCGCAGATGGCGCCGTACTCCTCCGCCCTCGCCGTGGAGAACCTCTGGCTCGCCGCGCGCGCCGAGGGCCTCGGCGTCGGCTGGGTCAGCTTCTTCGACGAGCGCGAGATGGTCCGCGCGCTGGGTCTGCCCGAGCACCTCGAAGTGGTCGCCTACCTGTGCGTCGGCTACGTCGACGAGTTCCCGGACGAGCCCGAGCTGATGCAGGCGGGCTGGGCCAAGCGCCGCCCGCTGTCCTGGGTCGTCCACGAGGAGACGTACGGCCGTCGCGCACTGCCCGGCGAGGACCCGCACGACCTGCTCGCCGAGACCGTCGCCAGCGTCCGCCCGCTCGACGCCAAGGCGCTCGGCGAGGCCTGGGAGCGGCAGAAGCGGATGACGAAGCCGGCCGGCGCGCTCGGCATGCTGGAGATCATCTCCGCCCAGCTGTCCGGGCTGTCCCGGCAGTGCCCGCCGCCCATCCCGGAGCCCGCGGCCGTCGCGATCTTCGCCGGCGACCACGGCGTGCACGCCCAGGGCGTCACCCCGTGGCCGCAGGAGGTGACGGCCCAGATGGTCGCCAACTTCCTCGGCGGGGGAGCGGTCTGCAACGCCTTCGCGGCCCAGGTCGGCGCGGAGGTCTGCGTGGTGGACGTCGGCGTGGCCGCCGACCTGCCCGGCACCCCCGGTCTGCTGCCGCGCAAGATCCGCGCGGGCACGTCCGACATGACCACCGGCCCCGCGATGACCCGCGAGGAGGCCCGGCAGGCCATCGAGGTCGGCATCGAGACGGCCCGCGATCTGGTGGCGGCCGGCAACAAGGCGCTGCTCACCGGTGAGATGGGCATCGCGAACACCACGGCGTCCGCCGCCCTCATCTCGGTCTTCACCGGCGCCGACCCGGCCGAGGTCACCGGCCGCGGCACCGGGATCAACGACGAGACCCTCGCCCGCAAGACCGAGGTCGTCCGCCGCGCGCTGGACTTCCACCAGCCCGACCCGGCCGATCCGATCGGCGTCCTCGCCGCGATCGGCGGCTTCGAGCACGCGGCCATGGTCGGTCTGCTGCTCGGCGGCGCCTCCCTGCGCACGCCCGTGATCCTGGACGGCGTCAGCGCCGGCGCGGCCGCCCTGGTCGCCCGGGCGATCGCCCCCGAGGTGCTCGCGGCGTGCATCGCGGGCCACCGCAGCGCCGAGCCCGGCCATGTGGCGGCCCTCAACAAGCTGGGCCTGCGCCCGCTGGTCGACCTGGACCTGCGCCTGGGCGAGGGCACGGGCGCGCTGCTGGCCCTGCCGCTGGTGCAGAGCACGGCCCGCGCCATGCACGAGGTCGCGACGTTCGACTCGGCGGGCGTGACCGAGAAGTAGGACCTGCTCCGGGGCCGGGCGGCACGCGCTTGTGCCGCCCCCGGCCCCGCCGCATGCTGAAGCACCTCTAAAATGCGCACGTCAGGGCCGCTCCAGAGCCGCAGCGCCCGCCCACTGCTCTCTGCCCGTACGAGGAGCCGCACCCTCATGGCCGAACACCCCGCCTACCCCGTGGGCCTCCGTCTCGCCGGCCGCAGGGTCGTCGTCCTCGGCGGCGGCCAGGTCGCCCAGCGCCGCCTGCCCGCCCTGATCGGGGCGGGCGCCGACGTGCACCTGGTCTCCCCGGAGGCCACTCCGTCCGTCGAGGCGATGGCGGACGCGGGCGAGCTGCGCTGGTCCAGGCGCCCCTACGCCGAGGGAGACCTCGCCGACGCCTGGTACGCCCTGATCGCCACCAGCGACCCGGCCGCCAACCGGCAGGCCTCGGCCGAGGCGGAGGCCTGCCGCGTGTGGTGCGTGCGCTCCGACGACGCCGACGCCGCGACCGCCTGGACCCCGGCCACCGGCCACAGCGAGGGCGTCACGGTCGCCGTCCTCACCACGACGGCCCGCGGGCGCGACCCGCGCCACACGGCCGCCGTGCGCGACGCCGTCGTCGAGGGCCTACGCGACGGCACCCTGGTCGCCCCCCACCACCGCACCCGGACCCCGGGCGTCGCCCTCGTCGGCGGCGGCCCCGGCGACCCGGACCTGATCACGGTCCGCGGCCGCCGGCTGCTCGCCGAGGCGGACGTCGTCATCGCCGACCGGCTCGGCCCGCGCGACCTCCTCGCCGAACTCCCGCCGCACGTCGAGGTGATCGACGCGGCCAAGATCCCCTACGGCCGGTACATGGCCCAGGAGGCCATCAACAACGCGCTCATCGAGCACGCCAGGCAGGGCAAGTCGGTGGTCCGGCTCAAGGGCGGCGACCCGTACGTCTTCGGCCGGGGCATGGAGGAGCTCCAGGCGCTCGCCGAGGCGGGCATCGCCTGCACGGTCGTCCCGGGCATCTCCAGCTCGATCTCGGTGCCCGGCGCGGCCGGCATCCCGGTCACCCACCGCGGGGTCGCCCATGAGTTCACCGTGGTCAGCGGGCACGTGGCCCCGGACGACGAGCGCTCCCTGGTCGACTGGGCGTCCCTCGCGAAGCTCACCGGCACCCTGGTGGTCCTGATGGGCGTCGACAAGATCGGGAAGATCGCCGAGACGCTCGTCGCGCACGGCAAGCCGCCCGGCACCCCGGTCGCCCTCGTCCAGGAGGGCACGACGGCCGCCCAGCGGCGCGTGGACGCGACCCTTGCGACGGTCGCCGAGGCGGTCCGCACCGAGGAGGTCAGGCCCCCGGCGGTGATCGTCATCGGCGCGGTCGTCGCCGTCGGCCCCCCGACCTCGGAGTAACCGCCGGTAACGCAACCGTTCCGAGCCGTTGGCACCACACCCAGGACAAGGCAGTATCACCCTGTGGCCGATCTCATCACCGTTGACGACCCCGACGACCCGCGCCTGCGCGACTACACCGGCCTGACCGACGTCGAGCTGCGCCGCAAGCGCGAGCCCGCCGAGGGCCTGTTCATCGCCGAGGGCGAGAAGGTCATCCGCCGGGCCAAGGACGCCGGGTACGAGATGCGTTCGATGCTGCTCTCCGCCAAGTGGGTCGACGTCATGCGCGACGTCATCGACGAGCTGCCCGCGCCGGTCTACGCCGTCGGCCCGGAGCTGGCCGAGCGGGTCACCGGCTACCACGTCCACCGCGGCGCGCTGGCCTCCATGCAGCGCAAGCCGCTGCCCACGGCCACCGAACTCCTGCACAGCGCCCGCCGGGTCGTCGTCATGGAGTCCGTCAACGACCACACCAACATCGGCGCGATCTTCCGGTCGGCGGCCGCCCTCGGCATGGACGCCGTGCTGCTCTCCCCGGACTGCGCGGACCCCCTGTACCGCCGCAGCGTGAAGGTGTCGATGGGCGCCGTCTTCTCCGTGCCGTACGCCCGCCTCGACAGCTGGCCCAAGAGCCTGGACTCGGTCCGGGAGGCCGGCTTCGCCCTTCTCGCCCTCACCCCGGACGAGAAGGCCCGCAGTCTCGACGAGGCGGCGCCGCACCGGATGGACAGGGTGGCGCTCATGCTCGGCGCGGAGGCCGACGGCCTCTCCACCCAGGCGCTCGTCGCCGCCGACGAATGGGTCCGCATCCCCATGTCCCACGGCGTCGACTCGCTCAACGTGGGCGCGGCGGCCGCGGTCGCCTTCTACGCCGTGGCGACGGGCCGCCCGCAGCAGTAGGGCACCGCGCCGCGCATCCCGGCGGGCGCCCGCGCGCGTCAGCCGCCGAGCGGACGTGTCCCGGCCGGGTCGGCCCCGTCGACCGGCACGTGCGGCGCGGGGGGCGTCCGCTCCTGGCGGTCGCGGACGACGCCGTCCTCCACGCCCAGTCCGCGCGCGGGGCCCTCACAGCCCTGGACGACGGCGATGCCGAGCGCCACGAACAGCGTCACCACGACGAACACGAAGATCCGCTGACGCAGCAGCCGGGGGTTCGCGGGCCGCCGCCAGGTTCCGGTGCCGCGCGGCCGCGGACGGCCCGCCCCGCCGCGCGGCACGGGTCTGCCGCCGTTGCCCGGACGGGTGTTGCGCGCGCCCGGAGCGGGCCGGGCCCCGGACCGCGGTCCCGGCGCGCCGCCGCCCCGGGAGGGGCTCCCGCCCCGGACCGGCGTCCCGCCGCGCGAGTGAACGGGGCCGCGCGAGGACGGCGTCCCGCCCCGCGGCGGAGGAGTGCCGGGCCCGCTCTGGTGGCGCAGCGTGCGCTCCGAGCGGCCGGTGTCGGGGAGGCGTCCGGTGGGACGGTCCGCCTCGGCGGCCCGCGGCGCCGGCGGCCGCGCCTCCGCGAGACCCTGCGCCTCGCGGGTGGCGATCTCCTTCAGGCGCAGGGAGAGGTCCAGGGTGCTGGGCCGTTCCTCCGGGTCCTTCGCCAGACAGGCCCGCACCAGCGGCGCCAGCGCGTCCGGCACCCCGTGCAGCTGCGGTTCCTCGTGCACCACGCGGTAGAGCATGACCTCGGAACTGCCGTGCCCGAAGGGCGAGTCGGCCGTCGAGGCGTACGCGAGCGTGGCGCCGAGCGAGAACACGTCGGTGGCCGGTGTGACCAGCGCACCCCGCACCTGCTCCGGCGCCAGGAACCCGGGCGAGCCGACCGCCGTGCCCACGTGCGTCAGCGTCGAGGCTCCTGTGGCCCAGGCGATGCCGAAGTCGATGATCCGGGGGCCCTTGGGGGAGAGCAGGATGTTGGACGGCTTCAGGTCCCGGTGCACGACCCCGGCCTCGTGGACGGCGACGAGCCCCTCGGACAGCGCGGCCCCGATGGAGGCCAGCTCGGCGGCGCCGAGCGGCCCCTCGTCGTTGACCTTGTCGTGCAGGGAGGGGCCGGGCACGTACTGGGTGGCGAACCAGGGGCGTTCGGCGTCCAGATCCGCCGCGACCAGCCGCGCCGTACACCCGCCCCGGATGCGCCGGGCGGCCGACACCTCGCGCGCGAACCGCGAACGGAACTCCTGGTCCTCGGCCAGATCAGGCCGGATCACCTTCAGCGCGACCCGCTGGCCCTTCTTGTCGGACCCCAGGTAGACGACGCCCATGCCGCCCGCGCCGAGCCGTCGGTGAAGCCTGAACGAGCCGACGACACGCGGGTCCTCGCGCCTCAGGCGCATCATCGCCATGTTCATCCCCGCTGCCCGGTCCGTTTGACGTGGCACAGCTTACGTTTCCGCGGCCGTTCGCGCGCAGAGGCCGCGCCCTCCGGCCCCGATCGATTGTCAGTGCCCGGTGGGAGAATTGAGAGGTGGTCAGGGGGCCTGGGAACAGCAGCGCATTGGCGGCTCCGTGATCTCAACCCACCTGCCTCAGAAGGGGGATTGAACCCGTGAAGGGTGACCGCGTGGAGATAGTCGTCGACGCCGGCGACACGACCCGGACATACGAGGTGACGGCGAGCAGGGCGGGCCGCCGCGTGGAGACGGCGGTACGTCGAGGGGTGGTGGAAGTGAGCGAAGTCACGCGAAACGGCACCCCGGTGCGTACGGCCCGTTTCATGGCCAACAGGGTGCTCGCCCTGGTCGAGCACCCGATCCCCCGGGAGGAGAGCTCGGACATACCGGCCCGCAGCGGGCACCCCTTCCGGGAAGACCCCGAGACCTAGGTCCCGGTCTCCACCCAGGGGAGTAGTCCGCAGGTCATGGCTCATCCTCCGGGAGGCCCGGCAATCGGTACGAGGGCATGACGTGCGGCGAGGGCCCTCCGCCTAGATTTGAGGTCAAGCGGCGGGTGCAGCACTCGTCCCCCGAGGTCAGACACCCGCCGCTGCCGACCACAACCGATCAGGTCAGGAGAGGGACCATGGCCCTTACGGCACCGCGGACGATGATCCGCACAGCGGGACACACCACGCGTCCTCGCCGAACGGGCCGCCGCCACCCCCTGGTGGCGACGCTGATGGCCCTTCCCCTGGCGGTCCTGCTCCTCGTCGTCTTCGACGGCTGGGAGACAGTGGCCACACAGGCGTCGTCCGTGGGAGTGATGCTGGGGCGCTGAGCGGCGACCCCAGGCCCGGATGAGCGGTCCGGGCGGGGACATCCACCCATTTGAAACCCCGTGGGGACGGGGGTGCGGCGGACGGCAAGAGATGCAGGCGCAGCTGGGGAGCTGCGCCTGCATTGCTTTTCCCCCGCGGGCCGGCCGGCGGCGTGGGTGCGTACGCTCACGGCAGCGCCTGCCCGGCGGTTCGGGCCGTACGGCGGCGACGGCTTCCCGCCGGGCATGATCCGTACCGCACGCCCGGGGCGGACGTCCGGCGCCCGCCCCCGCGGGGTGATCCGCCGGCCAGGCTCTCGACCCGCACGCCGCACCTCTGGAGTTCCGTGACCGCCCGTCCCCTGCTCGCCCAGCTCGCCCTGCGGGCCGCGTCCCGCGCCCATTCCACGGTCACGGACTGCTCCTGTGAGGCGGCGGCCACCCTGGCCGACCGCGCGGACGCCACCGTCGTCCGGCACGCCGGCACCGTCGCGAAGGCGCACGCCCCCGGCACCGGCCGGGCGGACCTGGCCGCACGCCTGGCCGTCGCCGCCGCTCTTCCCGACGTTCTCCTCCCGCCGCTCGCGGCGGCCCTGGCCGGGCTGCACGGCCGCCTCGTGACCTTCTGGCCGTACGGTGCCCCGGTGGACCCGGCCGACCCGGACGCCGCTCCCTGGGAGGCCGCGGGCGCGCTGCTCGCCCGTCTGCACCGCACGCCCGCCCCGGCCGGCCTGCCGCCGATGCGCGGCCCCGCCAAGGCCGCCCTGGCCGTGGCCCGCCTGACCGCCGCGGGGCCGCATCCGGCGAGCGCGGCCGTCCTGGGCGCGTGGCGGGCGCTGCCCGCGTGGGCGCGCGCCGAGACCGCGGCGTCCGGGCCCGGAGCCGCCCTCTGCCACGGCGACCTCCACCTCGGCCAGCTCGTCCGCCATCCCGCGCCGGACGGCCCCTGGCGGCTCATCGACGTCGACGATCTCGGCGTCGGCGTCCCGGCCTGGGACCTCGCCCGCCCCGCCGCCTGGTTCGCCTGCGGCCTGCTCCCGCCCGAGGAGTGGACCCGTTTCCTCGACGCCTACCGCGCCGGCGGCGGCCCCGCGGTTCCCGCGGCGGGCGACCCGTGGCCCGCCCTCGACGTGCCGGCGCGCGCACTCACCGTGCAGACGGCGGCACGTGCCGTGACCAAGTCGGTAGCCGAGGGCAGGCCGTTGGACGAGGTCGAGGAGTGTCTGGTCGACGCCTGCGCCCGGATGGGATCCGTCCCGCCGCGGTCGGCGGCGGACTCGCCCAAGTAGGGTGCAACCGACCGCGGCCGGACAGTGTCTGTCCTGGCGGCAGGCGAAAGAGCACCGACCGGCGAGGAGTTGAGCCGAACATGCAGTGCCCGAAGTGTCACGCTCAGATGCACACGTACAACCGCAACGGCGTCCAGATCGAACAGTGCAGCAACTGCCGGGGGATCTTCCTCGACTACGGCGAGCTGGAGGCGCTCACCCGGGTCGAGTCGCAGTGGTCCCAGCCCGCCCCGCCGCCTCCGGGCGCCCCGCAGGCGTACCCCGCCGCCCCTGCCGCCCCCGCCTGGGGCGCTCCGGCTCCGCACGGCGGCGGTCACCACGGCGGTGGTCACTACGGCGGCCACCACCGCCACAAGAGCTTCGGCCACATGCTGTTCTCCAGCTGAACCGGGGCACGCGAAAGCCCCCGACCGCCGAGGGGCGGGTTCTATTGATCCCCGCAACACCCTGGAGTTCAGGGAGTTGCGGGGATCGTGGATTTTGAGGTGCTGAAGGCGAAGTTCTTCGAGGCGCTGGATCGGGAGGACGGCGGCATCACCGCTGCCGCTCGCGCAGTCGGAGTGAACCGCAATACGGCGTTCGGATGGGCCCGTCAGGCTGGTGTCCGAGGTCGCGGCAAGCCCGGCACATCCGGGCATCCCGGTCGGGCGGAGTACGAGCGGCTGCGTGCGGCCGGAGTCCATCGCCGCGATGCCGCCGCGCAGGTCGGCGTCCACGAGCGCACCGCTCGGGACTGGGACCAAGGGATCCGGCAGATCGGCCACTCGCGCCTGCATGCAGACGGCCGCCTGATCGACTATACGACCGGTGTGATCACCATCGTTACTGCCGCGTCGAAGCCGTCCGTTGCCGCGGTCGAGGCCGGGCTGCACCCCCGTTTCCTCACCGTGGCCGAGCGGGAGCTGATCGCCGACATGCGCCGTGAGGGCCGCTCGCTGCGCGCGATCGGACGGGCACTCGGCCGGCCGGCCTCCACCGTCAAGCGTGAGATCGACGCCCGTGCGGTCAACGGCGTCTACCGGCCGCACCAAGCCCAGCGGGCATGGGCGAAGAGCCGGTCGCGTCCAAAGGACTCCAAGCTGGCCCGGGAAGGAGCGTTGCGCGACTTCGCTACGGCCAAGCTCCAGGAACGCTGGTCGCCCGAGCAGATCTGCCACGCTCTGCTCATCGAGTTCCCCGACGACGAGAGCATGCGCGTGAGTCCGGAGACGATCTACCAGGCCATCTACGTCCAGGCCCGCGGCGGACTGCGCCGCGAGGTCGCCCTGGCGCTGCGCACCGGACGCACCCGCCGCAAGCCCCACCGCAGCCCGGAGCAGCGCACTCGCCGCTTCGTCGACGAGATGGTGATGATCTCCGAGCGGCCGCCGGAGGTCGAGGACCGGGCTGTTCCTGGCCACTGGGAAGGCGATCTGATCGTCGGCCCCCGCAGCGAGAGCGCGATAGTGACCCTGGTCGAGCGCTCCACCCGCTACGTCCTGCTCGGACATCTGCCCGGCGGGCACACGGCCGAGGAAGTCCGCGATGTGCTGGTGCCGCTGATCCAGACCCTGCCCGAGCACCTGCGTGGCTCGCTGACCTGGGACCAGGGCTGCGAGATGGCCGCGCACAAGCAGTTCACCGTGGCCACCGGCGTGCCAGTCTACTTCTGCGACCCCCACTCGCCCTGGCAGCGCGGATCGAACGAGAACACCAACGGCCTGCTGCGGCAGTACTTCCCCAAAGGCACCGACCTCTCCGCGCACAGTCCCGCAGACCTCGAACACGTTGCCCAGCAACTCAACGGCCGGCCACGCAAAACGCTCGGCTGGAGAACCCCAGCCGAGCGCCTGCGTGATCTACTGACGGCCGCATAAGCCATCAGGTGTTGCGAGGACCCCGAGAATCCGCCGAGGCGGCCGGGGGCTTTCCGGTGTGTGGACGATACTGGGATTGAACCAGTGACCTCTTCCGTGTCAGGGAAGCGCTCTCCCGCTGAGCTAATCGTCCTCGGGAACACGATCCGGGGATCATGTGCAGTGCGTGCGCGATACTGGGATTGAACCAGTGACCTCTTCCGTGTCAGGGAAGCGCTCTCCCGCTGAGCTAATCGCGCGGGTCCGGATCCTCGAGCGGATCCAGTGGACGATACTGGGATTGAACCAGTGACCTCTTCCGTGTCAGGGAAGCGCTCTCCCGCTGAGCTAATCGTCCTTGGAGGTGGAGACGGGATTTGAACCCGTGTAGACGGCTTTGCAGGCCGTTGCCTCGCCTCTCGGCCACTCCACCAGGAGTGTAGGGGACCGGGAAGCCCCCTGTTTCCTTCGAGCGGACGACGAGGCTCGAACTCGCGACCTCAACCTTGGCAAGGTTGCGCTCTACCAACTGAGCTACGTCCGCTTGTCGTTTCGTTCCGCTCTCACGGCCCGGCGACGAGTTGAACTCTAGCGGATTCCCGGGCCAGTACAAAAACGCGTTTGTGCAGCGTGCTGCGCTGTGCCCGGACGCGGACCTGGTCAGGGCGGTCGGCCGGGACATCCGGGACATGCGCGGGCCGCCCGCGGACGGCCCGCCCTAGACTCGACAACGTGCTCGACCTCCCTCCTCTCGCCCGTTTCGGCGGCCGTGTCGCCACCGGTCTCCTCGACGTGACCGGCGATCCCGCGGCCCTCGACTCCACCGGCTTCTGGGCCGTGTGCGCCGACTTCGAGGGCCGCACGGTCTGCGCGCGTTTCGCCGACGTGCGGGAGGAGCCCGTCCCCGCCCCCGTGCCGGGAGCATGGCGGGGGCCCGCCGCCGGCGACTGGACGTCGTCCCTCGACCGTGCCGCGTACACGGCGGGCGTACGGCGCATCCGCGAGCACATCGCGGCCGGCGAGGTGTACCAGGCCAATCTGTGCCGCGTCCTGAGCGCGCCGGTGGCCCCCGGCGCCGATGTGGACGCGCTGACCGCGCTGCTGGCACGGGGCAATCCGGCACCGTACGCAGGAACGATTCGCCTGCCCGCGCACGGCGTCGAGACGGCCACCGCCTCCCCCGAGCTGTTCCTGCGCCGCGACGGCCGGGTCGTCGAGTCCGGGCCCATCAAGGGGACCGGGCGCACCGAGGCGGACCTCCTTCCCAAGGACTACGCCGAGAACGTGATGATCGTCGACCTCGTCCGCAACGACGTCGGCCGGGTCTGCGCCACCGGCAGCGTGACCGTCCCCGACCTGTGCGCCGTCGAGAAGCACCCGGGCCTCGTCCACCTCGTCTCCACGGTCCGCGGCGAACTGCGCGCGGGCGTCGGCTGGGCGGGCCTGTTCGACGCAGCCTTCCCGCCCGGCTCGGTCACCGGCGCCCCCAAGTCCAGCGCCCTGCGCGTCATCGAGGCGCTGGAGACGGCCCCGCGCGGCCCGTACTGCGGAGGCATCGGCTGGGTCGACGCCGACCGGGGCACGGGCGAGCTGGCCGTCGGCATCCGCACCTTCTGGATCGAGCGGTCCGCCGCGGGCGGCGCCGTGCTGCGCTTCGGCACCGGCGCGGGGATCACGTGGGGCTCCGACCCCGACGCCGAGTGGGAGGAGACCGAGCTGAAGGCATCGCGACTGCTCGCGGTAGCGTCGGGTGCGTACGAGGTGAATGAAGGGACGCATACGTGAAGATCTGGCTCGACGGCGCGCTGCGGGACGGCGCCACCGCCCGCGTCTCCGTCTTCGACCACGGGCTGACCGTGGGCGACGGCATCTTCGAGACGGTGAAGGCGGTGGACGGCGCGACCTTCGCGCTCACCCGCCACCTGGACCGGCTGACCCGATCGGCCCGCGGCCTCGGCCTGCCCGACCCCGACCACGACGAGATCCGCCGCGCCTGCGCCGCCGTCCTCGAGGCCAATCCGATGCGGCTCGGCCGGCTGCGCATCACCTACACGGGCGGCCAGGCCCCCCTCGGCTCCGAACGCGGCGGACACGGTCCCACCCTCGTCGTCGCCCTGGGCGAGGCCGCGCGGCGCGCCGACTCCACGGCCGCCGTCACCGTCCCCTGGACCCGCAACGAACGCGGCGCGCTCAGCGGACTCAAGACCACCTCGTACGGCGAGAACGTCGTCGCCCTGGCCCGCGCCCACCGACAGGGCGCCAGCGAGGCGCTGTTCGGCAACACGCTCGGCCGGCTCTGCGAGGGCACCGGGTCCAACGTCTTCGTCGTCCTGGACGGTGAGATCCACACGCCCCCGCTCGCCTCGGGCTGCCTCGCGGGCATCACGCGCGAGCTGACCGCCGAGTGGACCGGTGCCCAGGAGACCGACCTGCCGCTGGACGTGCTGGAACGGGCCGACGAGATCTTCCTCACCTCCACCCTGCGCGACGTCCAGGCCGTCCACAGGGTCGACGGCCGCGAACTGCCCGATGCGCCGGGCCCGGTGACCGCCAAGGCGATGCGGATCTTCGCCGAGCGCAGCGGGAACGACCTCGACCCGTGACGGCCGGGGCGGCCGCGACCCCTGGGGCCGCGCGGACCGGGTGCGGGGGAGCGAGGGAAAACAGGCTGCCGATACGGTCCGCGGCGGGGTAGAACACCCCTGATGACCACGACTCTGCGGCCGACCGAGCCGCTGCAACGGGCCGCCGACGGGGCGCTGTCGCGCCACTTCCAGGTGTGCGTCAACAGCCGTCCCGTCGGAGAGGTCCGCCTCTCGACGTCCCCCGTGTTCGGACCCGGCGTCGCCCTGATCGCCGACCTGCGCGTCGAGGAGCGGGACCGGGGGCGGGGCAGGGCCACGGTGGCGGCGCTGGCCGCCGAGGAGGTGGCCCGCGGCTGGGGCTGCACCCGCATCGAGTGCAGGGTGCCCGCCGACGCGGGGGCCGCGCTGCGGCTGGCGACCGCGCTCGGCTACGTCCACCGCAACCGCGGCATGGAGAAGACCCTCCCGGCCGGCCCGCCCGCCCTGCCCGACGGCAGCGTCGGCAGGCCCATGACGGACGCCGAGTTCGGACCCTGGAGGGAGCGCGCGCTCGCCGCGTACGCCCAGGACTGGGCCGAGCGCGGCGTGCCCGAGGACGAGGCGCGGGCCAAGTCGCGGCGGGACCACGAGCGGCTGCTGCCCCAGGGCCTGGCGACGCCGGACACGCTGATCAGCGTCCTGGAGCACGACGGCGAACCGGTCGGCCTGCTCTGGCTGTCGTTCACCGGCGACAGGGCGTTCGTGTTCGACGTCGAGACCGACGAGGCCCACCGGGGACGCGGTCACGGCCGCTCCCTGATGCTGCTGGCCGAGGCGCAGGCGATCGGGAACGGCAAGAAGGTCCTCGGCCTCAACGTCTTCGCCGGCAACACCCCTGCCGAGCGGTTGTACGACTCGCTCGGATACGTACCGGTGGGTTACTCGATGTACAAGAACCTGCTCTGAGACCCCGGCCGGGCGCGGAGCCGACCAAGGGGCGGCCGGTCGGAGCGACCGTGCCGTGCCCTGCCGCGCCCCGCCGTGCCGCCCGGACAGCCCGGCACGGCACGGCCTCTTCCTCCCGGGTCTCAGTCCTGCTCGGCCAGCAGCCGGTCGGCGATCTCCTCGATCCGTCCGCGCAGCCCCTCCTGGCTCCTGCCGCCGTCCAGCCGCTCGCCGCCGATGACGTACGTCGGGGTCCCGGTCACGCCGATCGCCTTGCCCTCGGCCTGGTCGGCGTCCACGATCAGGATGTGCCGGCCGTCGATCAGAGCGGTGTCGAACTCCTCGGCGTCCAGCCCCAGTTCACCGGCGACCTCGACAAGGAAGGGTTCACCCCTACGGTCCAGCTCCTCGACCCGTGCCAGCACGGCCTCGACGTAGGGCCAGCCCCGCCCCTGCTCCAGCGCCTCCTCGGCCGCCTGCGCGGCGGCGAAGGCGTGCTTGTGCTTCTCCAGCGGGAAGTGGCGCAGCCGCGGCTCCAGCCGGTCGCCGTAGCGCTCGCGCAGGGCGCGCAGATCGTCGAGCGCGCCACGGCAGTCGGGGCACTGCAGCTCGCACCAGACGTCGAGGACGACGGCACGGCCGGGCCCCGAGGGGGAGGCGGGGGACGAGGGTGAGGCGGAGGAGGCCGGGGACGAGTCGCTCATGGGGTCAGTCTCCCAGTCCCCGCCCGGTCGTCCCAATCCGGACGGGGGATCGCGGGTCCACCGGGAACACGCACGACCCGGAGGGACGATCAGGGGGTGGGCCGGTACGGCACCTGCGGAGGAGCCGACCCGGAGATGTCCCTGATGTCCGGCCCGAGCATGGCCTGCGAGGCCCGCGCAGGTGCACGATGGAAGGGACGAAGAAGCGACGCGTGGGCGAACCGGCGCACCGACGCATCGGTGCACCGGCCCGTGGGCGGTGCCGCCGAGTCGATCAGATCCTGATCTCGCCCTGAACAGCCAGCCGTAGCCTGGAGGACCGGATGATTGCCGAGACCGTCTGTTCCGCCGTCGCCGTGGCCGGCCTGGGCATCGCGGCGGTCACGGCCTACCGCAAACGCTTCCTGAGCGCGGCCCGCATCGCGGCCTACGCACTCGTTCCGCTCGGTCTGGTGATGACCGGCGCCGTCGGATGGGTCGTCGACACCGCCTTCAGTCCCACCGCCTGGGCGGGCTTCGTCGTGCTCGCCGGGGCCTGGGCCCTGTTCGCCACCACCCGGGCCGTGGAGCGCCGCCGCGGCGGCACCCGCAAGGAGCGAAGGGCCGCGGCCCGCGCCGCCCGGACGGACGCGGTGGCCCCCGCCGCCTCCGCCCCCTCGCTGGGGCAGGCGTCCCGTCCGGCGTCCGGCTCCGCGTCCAGGCCCGCGGCCGCCCCACGAGGGGCCGCGGGTTCCGGCGGTTCCGGGGGTTCCGACGACTTCAGCGACATCGAGGCCATCCTCAAGAAGCACGGCATATGAACCGGTGCCGAACCGGCCGCCGAGGCGGGAAGCGTGAGCCGTGCGGCGTGAAGCGCGCCCGGCGGGGCCCGGCGACGAAACGACACAGTCGACCGGCGCCCGCGCGAAAACGATCACAGCCTGAAACCGACGCCACGGATTCCGGCGACCACCCGCTCATTCCGTGCGTGTTGATCGCGCGGGGGGCGCTGCCTGCGCCATCATCGCCCGCGAGATGCTGGACACGACACAGAGCGACGCCGCGCCACCTCAGGACGAGCCGCGCGGGTGCCTCTTCGCCCTTTCCCAGCCACCGCTGATGATCTTCCTGGCGGTGATCGGGTGTCTGCTGCTCATGGCTTCGCTGCATGATCTGCTGCTGCTGTGAGCCGTACCCGCGGTCCCCGGCGTCATCCGCCGGGGCCCGTCGGCATCGAGTGACCGAGCGGCCCTCCGGCGGACCCGCGCCGAGGGGCGGAGCGGGTGCTCAGCCCGCGGCCTCCTTGCGGCGCGCCCGGTAGGCGGCCACATGCAGCCGGTTGCCGCAGGTGCGGCTGTCGCAGTACCTGCGGGACCTGTTGCGCGAGAGGTCGACGAAGGCGCGCCGGCAGTCCGGGGCCTCGCACCGCCGCAGCCGCTCCTGCTCCCCGGCGACCACGAAGAACGCCAGCGCCATCCCGCAGTCGGCCGCCAGGTGGTCGGCGATGGACGCGCCGGGCGCGAAGTAGTGCACATGCCAGTCGTAGCCGTCGTGGTCGGTGAGACGCGGCGTGGTGCCCGCGGCCGCCACCAGGTCGTTGATCACCCCGGCGGCGACGTGCGGGTCGGTCGCGGCGAAGATCCCCGCGAACCGTCCGCGGATCCTGCGCACCCCGGACAGGTCGAACTCGGAGAGCACGCCGACGTCACTTATGGCGTGCCTTCGCACGAAGTCCTCGAGGGCGGCGACGTCCGGCAGCGCGTCCGGGGTCGTGCCGTCCTCCGGGGCGGTGTTCACCAGATCCACCACGGCGTCGAGAGCACACCGGGTGTCGTGGGTGATCAGCACGTTTCGCTCCCTGGCCTGGAGGTCGGGCGGGTGCCCGCCGATGCTGGCCGATGGTAGCCGCACCGGGCCGCCGAACCACGGCCGATCCGGGACCGGGTTTCCCCGGCCGGTGCCGAGCGGCGGCCGGGGGAGCGCCGCCGGGGGCGGCTCCGGACACGCCGACGCCGCCCCACGGCAGCCCGTGGCGCGGCGTCGGCGCATGCCCTATGCGGTTGTATCAGCCCGAACCGTCTCCCCGAGTGGACGGCGCCGGGCGGCTCGGTGTGAGCCTCGCCCTAGCTTTCCGCCAGGATGTGCGAGAGCTCCTGGTCGAGATCGAAGTGCCGGTGTTCCGTGCCGGGAGGCACGGCGGCGTCCGTCCGCTTCAGGAAGGACTCCAGGGCCCGCGCCGGGGCCTCGAGCAGGGCTTCGCCCTCAGGAGAGCTCAGGGCGATGCAGACGACGCCCTGACCGTGGCTGCGCGACGGCCAGACACGGACGTCGCCCGTGCCGGTGGGCCGGTGCAGCCCTTCGGCGAGGAGGTCGCGGGCGAACACCCACTCGACGGTTTCCTCGGCTCCGGTGTGGAAGGTGGCGTGCACGGCGTAGGGGTCGGCCGTGTCGTACCGCAGGCCTGCGGGGACAGGCAGGGAGGACTCGCTCGACACAACGAGGCGCAGGTGCAGCTCGCAGCTGACCGTGGTGTTCATAAGCGCCAGGGCCTTTCGCTCAGTGTGCGCTCGGGGATTCGCACGTCGGCGAAATCGACATGCCACCTACGGTGCCGTTGTAAACCCCTCTGCGTGTTTTGCGTGCCTTTACGTAACTCTTCCGGCCGACACCTCGTTCGCGAAGTACCACCATTCCGGTGACCGGAATCTCTCGGGTAGGGTCTGGCTGTATGAATACGGGGAGTGACGAGTCCGCCGACGCGATCGCGGCGGCGGACGCGGCGGGACGGGACGGAGCGGTGCGGGATCAGCACGGACAGGGGCTCGGCTCCAGAGCCCCCGAATTCGTCAAGGCGCGCCGCGTGCTGCACCTGAGCTGGCAGGTCGGCGTGTTCGTGCTCGGCCTCGCCGTCGTGGGCGCCGGCATCGTGATGCTGCCGCTGCCCGGTCCCGGCTGGGTCGTGATCTTCGGCGGCATGGCGATCTGGGCGACCGAGTTCGTCTGGGCCCAGCTGGTGCTCCGCTGGACCAAGCGCAAGGTCACCGAGGCGGCCCAGCGGGCACTGGATCCGAAGGTGCGGCGCCGCAACATCATTCTGACCTCGATCGGCGTGATCGTCATCGGGGCGGTGCTGGGGGTCTACCTGTGGAAGTTCGGCCTGGAGATGCCCTGGAACATCAAGGACCAGTGACGCGCGGAGGGCGGCCCGCGGGAACCTCCGTCCGCCTCCGTACATGGTCACAGCCACCCCCTGACATGGGGTAATGTTCTTCCTGCGTCCGGGCGATTAGCTCAGTGGGAGAGCGCTTCGTTCACACCGAAGAGGTCACTGGTTCGAACCCAGTATCGCCCACCCGGAACGTCGGCCCGACTGCGAGAACGCAGTCGGGCCGACGCCGTTCCCGGCCACACCCCGGAGCCCCGCCTACGTTCCGGCGCCCCGCGCCTGGTCCGGCGCCTGTGCCGGTTCCGGCGTCCCGCCATCGGTAGCCCGCTCCTGTCCCGGTGTCGGTCTCGGCCTTCGGTGTCGGTCTCGGCCTTCGGCCTCCGTCTCGGCATCCCACCGCCTCGCGGCCCTCGCCGCTGCAACGCCCCTGGTCCCGGCTGCCTCCCTGCGCCTTCCGGCTTCCTGCCCGGAGCGACCTCGCCGCTGCTGCGTGTCTTTGCTCGACGGTCCGGTCCCGCACGGGCTGCGGCGGATCACGGCCCACGACGGCCGCCGGCCGCTGCGGGGCTCCGGCGGGGCCGAGGGGGCGGTGCGGCCGGTGAGACCCGTGTGGCCCGCGTGGTGCGGGTTCTGGGGCCCGCATGTGAGGCCTGTGCGGCTCGTGATCGGCCCCCACGATGCCGCTCCTTGCCGCCGGCCCGCCTTCGATGGCGGCCCACCGCCAGCCGGCCGGCCCGACGCCGACCCGTCCAGCCTGGCCGACGGCGCGTCTGGCCCCCAGCCTCCCGGCCCCCGGCCCCCTGCCTCGGGCCTCCCGGCGTCACTGTCCGTCACTCCAGGTGCCCGCGCCCCAGCCCTCACCTCCGGCACTCACCCACCGGAACCACCACACCCCACATCCCCCACCCGCCGGAACCACCACCCCCCCACACCCCACATCCCCCACCCGCCGGAACCACCACCCCCCCACACCCCCCACACCCACCCTCGTAGCGCCTCCCGCCCTCGGCGCTCACCCCGCTCCCCGCACCCCACCACGTTCCGCCGCACGCCCCCGCTCAGCCCCATCCCGCTCCCACCCGCTCCACCCACCACCCCTAAACACCTTCTTGAACTCCCTGGTCCCAGTCCCACCGCTCAGCACCAAAACCCCCGGCCCCGCCCCCCAAGGGCCCCCAACCCGCCCCACCCCAAGGGCACCCCGCACTCCCTGCACCTACCTCACACTCCGTCAATTCGCCCCGTACCACCGTCATCCGCCCCACCCAGCCCAGCCCAACCCCCAATCCGAACCCCCACTCCCAACCCCCCAATCCGAACCCCCACTCCCAACCCCCCAATCCCAACCCCCAACCCCGCGCGGGACATCACCGTTCAACCCATCGCCGACATGACCTGACCCCCCGTTCGATGCGCCCAACACACACCCCGACACAACCCCCAGCTCCACCCCCAGCCCACCCTCCAACACACCCCTCCCACCAGCGACTTCGCCCTCGCCTCGACGCCGAGCCGTCGGCGTGTGGTCGCCTTGCCGTCCCGTCGCCGGACAAGAAAATCCTGTCCGAATCATTGACGGTCTCTCAACCCCCTCGTACCTTGTGCCAGCAAGCGCTTTCTTGAAACGATTCACGCAAGCGGCAACGACGCTGCGGGGAGGGCCCGACTGTGGGAACCAGCAGGAATGTTGAGAGGCGAACGATCCTCAAGGCCGCGGGGGCGACGGCGGCCACGCTGGGCCTGGCCGCGACCACCGGGTGCGGGGGAGACAGCGGGACCTCCGCCGACGGGACGGTGACGATCCGTTATGCGTGGTGGGGTGGCGAGCCGCGCACCATCGCCATCAAGAAATCGATCGCGCTCTTCGAGAAGAAGTACCCGAAGATCAAGATCAAGCCCGAATTCACCGACTACGAGGCGTTCTGGGAGAAGTTCCAGACCCAGGCCTCCGGCGGAAATCCGCCGGACGTTTTCCAGAATGCGGTCGGTTTCCTGCGCAAGTACGACAAGCGCGGGGTTCTGATGGACCTCAAGGCGCAGGCGGACGCGGGGAACCTGAAGCTGGACAACTTCCGCAACGGGGTGCTGGCGAACGGTCAGGTCGACGGCAAGCAGATCGGCATTCCGGTCGGCGCCAACACCATGGCGCTCGTGATCGACCAGAAGGCTTTCAAGAAGGCGGGCGTCGAGGCGAAGCCCGGCTGGACCTGGACCGAGTACTTCGCCGCGCTGCAGACGATCCAGGACAAGCTGAAGATCGCCGGCGACACGGGCTACTTCGGCATCATGTATCTCTACGACCTGTATCTGCGTCAGAACGGCAAGGCGTTCTTCACGGAGACCGGCCTCGGGTTCGCCGAGGACGACGTGACGCAGTGGTGGGAGGACGGCTACAAGCGGGTGAAGTCCGGGCTCGTCGCCGACCCCAAGAAGATCGAGCAGGCGAAGCCGAAGTCGGGTCTGTCCGCCGGTCTCGCCGCTTCCGAGTTCACCTGGGACAACTTCTCCATCCGCTACGAGGGCGAGGGCGACTCCGACTACGGGCTCGCGCCGATCCCCACCACGGACGGCAAGAACACCGGCCAGTACCTCGGCTCGCTGATGCTGAGCGCCTTCTCCGGCACCAAGCACCCGAAGGAAGTGGCCCAGTTCATCGACTTCATGGTCCACGACCCCGAGGTCGGCAAGATCATGGGCTACGACCGCGGCATCCTCGCCACGACCGAGCAGTACGACGCCTTCAAGCCGGCGGACGCGCAGAACAAGGGCGTCGCGGCCTACGAGGACCAGGTCGCCAAGGCCGGCGTCCTGGGCAAGATCACCCCGCACCCGTCCGGCGCGGACGTCATCGAGGCGGCCTTCCTGCGGATCGGCGCGGAGGTCGCCCAGGGCAAGACCAAGCCGGCCGACGCCGCGAAGGCGCTGTTCAGCGAGGCCAAGGCCGCGTTCGCGGGCTGAGGGGACGTACCACCATGACGCTCGTCAAGGAAGCGCCCGTCCGTCCGGCGAAGAAGCGGCCCGCCGCTCCGGTCGCCGGACGGCGCGGGCGGCTGCGCGAGAACCTCGCCGGCTATCTCTTCATGTCGCCGTGGATCGCTGGATTCCTGCTGCTCACCGCGGGGCCGATGATCGCGTCGCTCTACTACGCGTTCACCAGCTACAACCTGTTCACGCCGCCGAAGTGGGTGGGCCTGGACAACTTCACGACGATGTTCCAGGACCCGCGCTGGCAGAAGTCGGTCGAGGTCACGCTCAAGTACGTCGTCGTGGCGACACCGCTGAAGCTGCTCCTCGCGCTCGGCGTGGCGCTGCTGCTCGCGCAGAAACGGCGCGGACAGGCCCTGTACCGGGCCGCGTTCTACATGCCGTCGCTCATCGGGGCCAGCGTGTCCGTGGGCTTCGTGTGGCGGGCGCTGTTCTCGGACGACGCCGTGGTCGACCGAGCCCAGAAGATCTTCGGGGTCGACGTCGGCGGCTGGATCGGCAACCCGGACTACGTCCTGTACGCGCTGGTCGCCCTGAGCGTCTGGCAGTTCGGCGCGCCGATGGTCATCTTCCTGGCGGGGCTCAAGCAGGTGCCGCAGGAGCTGTACGAGGCCGCCGAGATGGACGGGGCGGGCCCGCTGCGCCGGTTCTGGAACATCACGCTGCCGATGATCTCGCCGGTCCTCTTCTTCAACGTGCTGCTGGAGTCGATCCACGCGTTCCAGGTGTTCGGCTCGGCGTACGTCGTCTCCGACACCCGGTGCGGACCGGCCGACGCCACGCTGGTCTACACCTGTTACCTGTACCAGAAGGGCTTCAAGGAGGCGCAGATGGGCTTCGCCTCGGCGATGGCCTGGACGCTGGTGGTGGCGGTCGCGCTGGTCACGGCGGTGCTGTTCTGGTCGCAGAAGAAGTGGGTGCACTACGAGGAGGCCGCCAAGTGAGCACTGCCACCACCCGCGTCGCGCGGTCCGCGAACGAGCGGCGGCGCACCGGGTCCCTGGCCTGGCACGTGGGCGCGCTGCTCGTGCTCGCGGTCGTCCTCTACCCGGTGGTCTGGGTGGTCGGGGCCTCGTTCAAGCCGAGCAAGGACATCATCGCCAGCCTCGACCTGCTGCCCGCCAAGCCGGTCTGGGCGAACTTCTCCGGGCTCGCCGACGGCATCTCCGGGATCTCCGTCGCGAGCTTCTTCACCAACTCGCTGATGTACGCCGTCCTGGCCGTGGCCGGCGTGGTGCTCTCCAGCTCGCTGACCGCGTACGCCTTCGCCAAGATCCGGTTCGCGGGGCGGAACCTGCTGTTCACGCTGATGATCGGCACCCTGCTGCTGCCGTACCACGTGCTGCTCATCCCGCAGTACGTGCTGTTCCGCAACCTCGGCTACATCGACACCCTGGTCCCGCTCGTGGTGGGGAAGTTCCTGGCGACGGAGGCGTTCTTCGTCTTCCTGATGGTGCAGTTCATGCGCGGGCTGCCGCGCGAACTGGACGAGGCCGCCAAGCTGGACGGCTGCGGGCACCTGCGGACCTACTGGTCCATCGTGCTGCCGCTGAGCCGTCCCGCGATCATCACCAGCGCCATCTTCGCCTTCATCAACGCGTGGAACGACTTCATGGGCCCGTTGATCTACCTCAACACCCCCTCCAAGTACACGGTCTCGCTCGGGCTGATGATGTTCCGCGACCAGGAGGGCATCTCCGACTACGGCAGCATGATCGCGATGTCGCTGGTGGCGCTCGTCCCGGTCATCGCCTTCTTCATGGCCTTCCAGCGCCATCTCATCGACGGCATGGCGACCTCCGGACTGAAGGGCTGAGGCGGTCACCATGGCGCAAGCACGGGTGAAGGCCCGCTCCGCACGCGGGGAGTCGGTGTTCGGCGAGCGGTTCGCGGTCTTCGCCGAGTGTCTGCTCACCGGGGTGTGGACGGCGGTCGCCTGCCTCGGCGTCGTCACCTATCCCGCGGCCCTCGCCGCCGGGGCCCGGCATCTGCGCCGCCGTACGAGTCACACGGACGGCGGCCTGCGGGAATTCGCCGCGGACTTCCGGTCGGCCGTGCGCGGCGGGTGGGCCGTGGGGCTCGCCGGCTGGGCGGCGGCCGCCGCGGTGACGTTGGACGTCCTGGCTTCGCGGGCTGGGCTTCCCGGCGGGCGGTTCGTCGGGGCGGTGGGCGTCTTCGCGCTGATCGGGCTCGCCGTGGCGCTGCTGCGGGCGGCCGCCGTCTGGACGCCCGGCGCCCGCTGGCGGGCGCTGCTCGCGGACGCCGGACGGCGCACCGTGCGCGATCCCGCCGGGTCCTTCCTGATCGTCTGCGGGCCGGCCGTCGTCGCCGTGTCCGCCTGGTTCCTCCCGCCGCTGGCGGTCCCCGCGCTGGGGGCCGCCGTCGCGGCGGCCGTCGCCGTCGAGGTGCGCCGCCCGCACCCCTGACGGCGGCGACCCGTTCCAGGGACGGCGCTCCGGGCGCCGTACCTCGATCTGTCATGCCCCTGACCATCCCGTTGCGCACGCCGCACGGAAAGGAAGGCTGCATCCCATGTCTCCCATCCCCCGCAGGTCCCTGCTCAAGGCGGCGGCCGTCGCCGGCGCCGCCGCACAGTTCAGCTGGGCCCTAGGAGCCAAGGACGCCGAGGCCGCGCCGAGAGCCGCGGCGGCGGACACCGACCCCGTCACCCTCGACTGGCTGGAGGACGGCGGCCTCGGCGCCGCCCCCGGCTCCACGCTCGGCGTGCCCTGGCCCATGGGCGCCTACCGCGAGGACCAGACGTTCGCGCTGACCGACGCCGACGGCAAGGACGTCCCCGTCCAGTCCTGGCCGCTCGCCCACTGGCCCGACGGCTCCCTCAAGTGGACCGCCCACGCCGTGAGTTCGGGGACCGGCAAGCTCACCCTCGCCGCCGGCGCACCGGCCGCCCCCGCCCAGAAGGTCACCGTCGTCAGGCGCGGCGGCACCATCGACGTGTCGACGGGCGTCATCACCGCGAAGATCGGCACGTCCGGGACGACCCTCGTCAAGTCCGTCACCCGTGGCTCCACCGAGATCGCCAAGAACGGCCGTCTGGTGCTGATCCGCCAGCCCGAGATCGAGGACGAGGACCAGGGCGCCGTCCGGACCGAGCGCTTCGACGGGGCCGTCGACGGCGTCACCGTCGAGCAGTCGGGCCCGGTCCGCGCGGTCGTCCGCATCGACGGCAAGCACCGCAGGGGCGGCCGCAGTTGGCTGCCGTTCTCCATCCGCCTCTACTTCTACGCGGGCGCCGACTCCTTCCGCATGGTGCACACCATCACCTACGACGGGAAGCAGGAGCCCGGCAAGGCGAGCGGCGACTTCATCCGGGGCCTCGGCGTCCGCTTCACCGTTCCGATGCGCGACGAGTCCTACGACCGCCACGTCCGCATCGGCGGCGAGGGCACCGGCCTGCTGCGCGAGGCCGTCAAGGGCATCACCGGACTGCGGCGCGACCCCGGAGCGGCGGTGCAGGCCGCCCAGTACGCGGGCCAGAAGCTGCCCGACCCCGCCACCTGGGACCAGCGGGTCACCACCCGCCTCCAGTACATCCCCGAGTGGGGCGACTACACCCTCTCCCAGCTCTCCGCCGACGGCTTCACCCTGCGCAAGCGCACCAAGAAGGGCCACGGCTGGGTCGGCGCCGGCGGCGGCGGCAGGCGGGCCTCCGGCTTCGGCTACGTCGGCGGCGCGAGCGGCGGGTTCTCCTTCGGCCTGCGGGACTTCTGGGAGAAGCACCCCGCCCAGCTCGACATCCGCGACGCCCAGACCGACGCCGCCGAGGTCACCCTCTGGCTCTGGTCGCCCGAGGCGCAGCCCATGGACCTGCGCTTCTACCACGACGGCATGGGCCAGGACACCTTCCCCGAACAGCTCGAAGGCCTCAACATCACCTACGAGGACTACGAGCCCGGCTTCGGCACCCCCTACGGCATCGCCCGTACCTCCGAACTCCTCTTCTGGGCCAACGCGTCGACGCCGACGCCCGAGAAGCTCGCCGAACAGGTCGAGGCCGTCCGGGTGCTGCCGCAGCTCGCGGCCCCGCCCAAGCAGCTCATCAAGGCCGAGGTCTTCGGCCCCGGCCTGTACTCCGAGCCGGACCGCTCCACCCCCGCCAAGGCGAAGATCGAGGACCACCTCGACTTCCTCTTCACCTACTACAAGGGACAGGTGGAGCAGCGCCGCTGGTACGGCTTCTGGGACTACGGCGACATCATGCACACCTACGACGCCGTCCGGCACCAGTGGCGGTACGACATCGGCGGCTACGCCTGGGACAACTCCGAGCTCTCGCCGGACATCTGGCTCTGGATGGCCTACCTGCGGTCCGGCCGCGCGGACATCTTCCGCTTCGCCGAGTCGATGACCCGGCACACCGGGGAGGTCGACGTCTACCACCTCGGCCAGTGGGCGGGCCTGGGCACCCGGCACGGCGTCCAGCACTACGCCGACAGCGCCAAGCAGCAGCGCATCGCCAACACCACCTACCGCCGCTACTACTACTTCCTCACCGCCGACGAACGCGTCGGCGACCTCATGCACGCCAACGTCGACTCCGACGAGACGTTCCTCGCCCTGGACCCGCTGCGCAAGATCCGCACCGAGCCCTACACCCCCGACCGGCACGCCCTGTCGATCGGCTTCGGCACCGACTGGAGCGGGCTCGTGTCCGCCTGGCTCACCGAGTGGGAACGCAAGGGCCCCAAGTGGGAGAAGGCCAGGGCGCGCGTGCTGTCGACCATGGAGACGATCGCCGCCCAGCCCAACGGCTTCGTCCAGGGCAGCGGCCTCTACGACCTGGACACCGGCCGGTTCGCCGTCGCCGACAAGCCCAAGGTCGAGGTCTCGCACCTGTCGGCCGTCTTCGGCCTCAACGAGCTGTGCGCCGAGCTGATCCACCTGGTCGACATGCCGAAGTTCAACGAGGCCTACTTCGACTACTGCCGCTACTTCAACGCCACCAAGGCGGAGCAGACGGCACGCTACGGCTCCAACTTCGGCACCCTGCTGCTCTTCCAGGGCCACTCGCGCCTCGACGCCTACGCAGCCGTCCAGACCGGCGACGCGGCGCTCGCCAAGCGGGCATGGGCGAAGTTCTACGGTTCCGACGGCTACACCGAGTCCTCGCCGTGGAAGACGGAGCCGCTCAGCGGTCCCGCCACCCTGGTCGCGGGCAGCGAGGCCGCCTGGGTCGCGACCAACGACACCGCCCTCTACGGCCTCGCCGCCATCGAGAACCTGGCGCTGCTCGGCGACAAGATGCCCTAGGAGCCGCCCGAGGCCTGTCGTCCGGACCACCCCGCGCGGACGCGGCGCCGGCGGATCCCGCCGAAGCCCCGCGTGCCGTCCGGACGGCAGGCCCTAATGCATCCGGCCCAGCACATCCCGCACCCGCCGGACGTCCCGCAGCCGCCGCTCGTACGTCGCCCCGAGGACAAGCAGCAGCAGGCCGGCGAGTGCGGGCGGCGCCCAGCGCGGCAGCGCGTCGCTCACCTGGACCAGATAGGGGGCGAGTTCGTGCAGCGCGTCCAGGGTGAGGACCGAGCCGCCCAGCACCAGCGGGGCCTGTAGGCGGTGCCGGGCGCCCAACAGGGTCAGCAGCAGAGCGGACGCGCCCAGCAGCAGGGGGCGGATCCAGCCCTGGTCGCTCCAGGCCGCGGCCAGGCTCGGCACCAGCGTCGCCGCGAGACCGGGGCCGTACGCGGTCCAGGAGGAGGCCTCCGGGTCCCGGCGCCGGCGCGTCATCCCGACGAACAGCGCCGGGACCGTCGCCACCAGGGTGTACGCCTCCGTGACGCCCACCTGCCAGGACGCCAGCCGCACCCAGGACGCCAGCACGGACAGGACGGCGGCCGCGTAGCCGACGCGACGCCGGTCCGGGCGCACGGCCGTGGCCGCGGCGACGACCGCGCACATGGCCAGCACCAGGGCCAGCAGCGGCGGGTCGGACACCGCGAGCCCGACGGCGGCCACGGTGGCCCCCGCGCCGACGACCTCCACCACGACGGTCGTCACCGGGTCGGCGGTGCGCCACGCGACCAGCGCCGCCGCCGCGGGGACCACGAGCACCAGCAGGGCGATGTGCTCCGGCCGCCAGCCGGACGCGGCGCCCACGGCCACGGCCAGGGCCGTCGCCCAGCCCAGGGACGCCCCGGCGGACACGGCCGCCGCACGGCCGCGCCACGCGGCCCCCGCGAACAACGCGGTCAGCGTCGCGAGCACGGTCGGCGTCGCCGCCTGCGCGGCCAGGGAGAGCAGGGCGAGTGCGAGCGAGACGAGCAGGGCGGACGCGGCGATCGCCCACGGGCCCACCGTCGTCCGCGCCGCCGACGCCAGCAGCGCGGCGACCGTGGCGCCCAGCACGAACAGGCCCACCGCGTAGGGAAGTTCGAGAGCCGTGGGGACGACGATCAGCGCCGCGAGGAGCAGCCCGAGCGAGGCGGTCCGGGCCTGGGCGCGCCACTCGCCGTCCCGGACCGCCGTCGCCAGGACCACCGCGACGGCGGCGAGGAGCAGGGGAGCGGTGACCGCGTACGGCGGCCAGGACGCGTCCATGGTCACCGCGGCACGGGCGTCGGCCGGGGCACCGGACCAGACGCGCCCCAGCCAGGCCGCGGAACCCAGCAGGGTGACGCCGACGGCCGGCGCGGCCCACAGCACCGCCCCCGCCTGGACCAGACCCGAGGCCCAGGCGACACCCCGGCGCACCTCCTCCGGGCCCCGGACGGCGGCCAACAGGGCGATCCCGCACGCCAGATACCCGGGCACGGTCCAGTCGCCCGGCGTCCACGCCCGCAGGACGCCGCCCGCGGCGGCGACCGCGCACAGCGCGCCGGCCAGCGTCGGGCCCGTCGCGAACGCCGGGCCGGGGGCGAACCGGGCCGCGCCCAGGGAGATCGCCGCGGCGAGGACGAGGAGCGCCGCCGCGCGGCCCGCCGCACCGGGGCCGTCCGCCGCGAGCGACAGTCCGGCCGCCGCCAGGGCGCCCCAGCCGCCGGCGGCGCACGCGCACACCAGCGCGACCGTGCGCACCGGCCGCCAGGTGACCCGCAGCGCGACCGCCGCGTCGAACGCGGCCGTCAGCAGCACCGCCGCCGTGACCGAGTGCGACCCGCCCCCGGCCGCGACCGCCCAGAGCGGCAGCACGAGCTGGGCCACCGTCAGGGCGGCCGGGCGGGGCAGCCGCGGGGCGGCCGGGCCCGGCAGCGCGGCGAGGGCCGTGCCGTACGCCGCCCAGACCGCCGCCAGCGCCGCCGACGCCCCCGCCGCGTACGCCGTGCCGTCCGCCGCGCCGAACGCGACCTCGTACAGGGCGTACGCGTCGAGCACCGTCAGCGCGAGACCGAGGCCCGCGAGCGACTCGGCGGTCGAACGCAGCCCCCGCCGCAGCAGCGCCACGGGCGCGCCGAGCACCGCGAGCGTGACCGCGCCCAGGACCGCGCTGCGTCCGGCGATCCCGAGGTGGCCCCAGCTGACCAGCGTGAACACCATCGCCGCGACGGTGAGCAGGACCCCGCCGAGCAGGAGGAGGACGTTCTGCACACCGGGTGCGGTGGCCTCCGGGCGGCGGGCCGGGACCGCGGGCGCGGACCGGCTCGGCCATCCCGGCGCGACCGGCGCCGCCGCCTGCTGAAGGGCGGCGACCAGCCAGGCGCGGCGGGCCAGCAACTGGGCCCGGCGGAGCTCCAGTTGGCGCAGCTCGGTGTCGAGGAGCCGCAGCTCCTCGGCCGGGGGCGGAAAATGCGTCATGCCTGGGAGTGTGGTTCGCGTCACGACCCTGGGCATGAGCGCGCGTACTCAGACCGTACTCATCCGCACTGGCAGGGCCGTGCGCGGGCACACTCAGCCCATGGACTGGACCCGTTACCGCTTCCACAGCCGATGGGCCCTGCCCGCGCCGCCCGACCGCGTGTACGAGGCGCTGGGCCGGGCCGAGGACTACCCGCGCTGGTGGCCGCAGGTGCGCGAGGTGGGCCGGGTCGACGACACGACCGGCGTCGTCCGGGTCCGCTCCGCCCTCCCGTACGACCTGACCTTCACCGTGCGCGCGGTGCGGAGCGATCCGGCCGCCCGGGTCCTGGAGATCGCGCTGTCGGGCGAGCTCGACGGCTGGGCGCGCTGGACGGTCACCGCCGACGGCCCCGGCGCCGTCGCCCGCTACGAGCAGGCCGTCCGCGTGGACAAACCGCTGCTGAGGCGGTTCGCCGTGCCGGGGCGGCCGCTGTTCCGCCTGAACCATCGGCTGATGATGCGCGCCGGGCGGCGCGGTCTCGCCGCGTACCTGGAAGCGGTTTGAAGGAAGCGCGCGGAGCCCTGTATGGTTCAGTGCGTTCCCGGGCGATTAGCTCAGTGGGAGAGCGCTTCGTTCACACCGAAGAGGTCACTGGTTCGAACCCAGTATCGCCCACCGGGAGAGGCCGGTCCGCGTCAGCGGACCGGCTTTTTCGTGTCCGCGGGCAGCCGCCCCGGACGTCCTGTCTCGCGCCCCGAACGTCGCCGTCCTGGTCTGCCTCGCGGACGTCCCGGACGTCCCGGCTTCCTAGGCGGCCGCAGGCATCTCCGGCCGCAGGGGCCACGACGTGTCCACCGTCTCCGGGGTGCCGCTGCGGGCGAACCACGCCTGGAGCCCCCGCGCCTGCGCCGCGTGCCAGGTCGTCTGCAGGGTGTGCAGCTCGGCCGGGGACAGCCGCTCCAGCCGCGTCGCGAACCGGCGGCCCAGCGCCCGGACGACCTCCAGCGCGGCCAGCGCGTCCGCCGCCGCGTCGTGCGCCTCCGCCAGCGTCACCTCGTAGTGCGCGCACAGGTCGGTGAGCGTGCGCCGGCCCTTGCGGTAGCGGTCCAGATGCTTGTCCAGCACCCGGGGGTCCAGCACCCGCAGCGGCGTCGCGTCCAGCCAGGCGCCCAGCGACGAGGCGCGGTGCCTGCGCAGCTCGCGGTCGAGCAGCGTCAGGTCGAACGGCGCGTTCATGACCACCAACGGCCGTCCGGCCGCCGCCTGTTCGGCGAGCAGCTCGGCTATCTCGAACATCACCGGCGACGGCCAGCGCCCGTTGCGCTGAAGGTGGTCGTCGGTCAGCCCGTGCACCTCCGTCGCCCCGGCGGGCACCGGGACGCCCGGGTTCACCAGCCACCGGCTCACCCGCGGCCTCCCTCCCGGCGCGTCCTGGACGACGAGGGCGGCCGACACGATGCGGTCGGTCTCCACGTCGACGCCCGTCGTCTCCGTGTCAAATGCGGCCAGTGGCCCCTCGTACCAGTTCGCCATCCCACTCAACCCCTCGGTCAGCCATGGCAGCTGACGCACCGTCTTCTGCCGCTTTGGTGATACCCGGGCTGTTTGCGCCGTACGCCGGAAGGACACAACACGAGTACGGGTCTTTGCAGTTCAGCGGCCCGTCCCGAGGACCGGCTCCGGTGGGAAGGCTGTTGGCCATGGCGATTGCGCAGCCCGAGCGGGGCGGGCTGCTGCCTGAACGCGCGGACGTTCACCGCGGCACGCTCGCCACCACCGCCTGCATGGAGACGCTGCAGGTGGGCTATCTGCACGCCGTCGCGGCCGCCGCGGGCTGCTCGCTGTCCCAGCCCTTCCCGGACAACGGCATCGACTGGCACGTCAGCCACAGCGCGCCCGGCCACACCGTCGACGACGAGGTCACCATCAAGGTGCAGCTCAAGGCCACCTACCAGGTGCGCCCCGACCCGCCGGGCCGCTTCTTCTCCTTCACCCTCGACAACGACCATCTGCGCAAGCTCGCCCGCACCCCCGTCTCGGTGCACAAGATCCTCGTGGTGATGATCGTCCCCCGGTCGCGGGAACAGTGGCTGCGGGCCGGTCACGACCGCCTCGACCTGCGGCACTGCTGCTACTGGGTCAATCTCGCCGGCCATCCGCTCACCGGCCGGACCCGGACCACCGTGCGCATACCGACCGCACGCATCTTCGACGACCGGGCGCTGTGCGAGATCATGACGCGGGTCGGGACGGGAGGCAGACCGTGACCCACCGCCCCCTCGACGAGCGGCTCCGGCCCGTGCGGCCGCACCCCGCGACGCCCTGGAACCAGCCCCCCGAGCCCGGCGAGGTCGACCCCGCCGTCCTCGGCGTCCTGCTGCGCCGGCACGGCTGGCAGCGGCGCGGGGGAGCGGCGGGCCGCTACGGCCGCTGGACCCCGCCCGGACCCGGCGGCGCCGGGACCAGCCTCCTCGTGCCGGAGAGCCGCGCCTTCCCCGACAGCGACGACCTGCTCGGCGAGGCGCTCGCGGCACTCGCCCGCAGCGGCACCCCGGCCGCGCGCGAGGTGCTCGTCGCCCTGGCCGTGCCCAGCGACGAGATCCGCTGGTGGCGGGACTCGCCGACCGGGCCCGCCGGGGCCGCCTCCTGGGCCGTGGAGGAGCAGCTGCGCGCCGCGGCCCGCCGGATGCTGCTGGCCGGCGCGCTCGCCACCCGCGCGCGTGCGGGCTACCACGGCGCCCGGCACCGGCGCGCCGCCCTGGCCGCGCTGGACGACGTCCTGGTCGGGACCGCGACCGGCGGGCGCCGGCTGACGGCCTTCGTGCCGGTCGCCGGCGCCCGCTCCCTCGCGGTCCGTCTCCACCAGGCCCTCTACGCCGTCCGCGAGGCCGTCGACTACCAGCGGGCCACCGGCCGCACGGACGCCTTCGACGGCGCCGTGGAGGCCGGCGCCAGCCGCGAGCTGACCGAGGCGCTGATCGCCCTCGTACGCGGCGCCGAGGGCGCGCGGATCGCCGTCGAATGGTCGCCCGCGGCCGGCGTCCCCGCGCACTGCGCCGCGGGCGGGGAACCGGTGGAGTTCTCTCCCGGCGACCTGTCCGTGCTGCGCGAGGCGGGAGCCCGCTATCTGCGCGAGGAGCCCTCCGTGAGCGTGCGGATCACCGGCACGGTCGTCCGGCTGCGCAGGGCCGGACCGCGCGGCGACGGCAGCGTACGGCTGCGGGTGCTGGCCGGCGCGGAGATCGCGCATCTGCGGCTCACCCTCGGCGAGGAGGACTACCGCGTCGCCGGGCAGGCCCATCTGGTCGGACTGCCGGTGCGGGTGCAGGGCCGGCTGGAGAGCCGGGGCGGGTTCCGCAGGCTCACCGGCGCCCGCGGGGTCGCCCCCGTACAGGTGGACGAGGCCGAACGGGACCGGCTGATGAAATCGGTGCGGGACAGCGCGGCGGACGCGGACGTCTTCGAGGAGGCGTGCGCGCGGGACGCCCTCGAAGAGGAGCGGCCGGGTAACTGATTTCGCGGTCGGTGGGTGCGGGTCGGTACGATCGCCTCTTGCGCGCGCTCACGGTATGGCGCCGCACCCCCTTCAGTCAGGAGAGACCGGTGTCAGACGTCCGTGTGATCATCCAACGCGATTCCGAGCGGGAAGAGCGCACGGTGACGACGGGCACCACGGCCGCCGAGCTGTTCGCCGGCCTGCGCTCGATCGTCGCCGCGCGGGTGGCCGGCGAGCTGAGGGACCTGTCGTACGCGGTCCGCGAGGGCGACGAGATCGAGGGCGTCGAGATCTCCTCCGAGGACGGCCTGAACATCCTGCGCCACTCCACCGCGCACGTCATGGCCCAGGCCGTGCAGGAGCTGTTCCCCGAGGCCAAGCTGGGCATCGGCCCGCCGGTCAAGGACGGCTTCTACTACGACTTCGACGTGGAGAAGCCCTTCACGCCCGAGGACCTCAAGGCCGTCGAGAAGAAGATGCAGGAGATCCAGAAGCGGGGGCAGCGGTTCGCCCGGCGCGTCGTCACCGACGAGGCCGCCCGCGAGGAGCTCGCCGACGAGCCCTACAAGCTGGAGCTGATCGGCCTCAAGGGCTCGGCCTCCAGCGACGACGGCGCCGACGTCGAGGTCGGCGGCGGCGAGCTGACGATCTACGACAACCTGGACGCCAAGACCGGCGAGCTGTGCTGGAAGGACCTCTGCCGCGGTCCCCACCTGCCCACCACCCGCGCCATCCCGGCCTTCAAGCTGATGCGCAACGCGGCCGCCTACTGGCGCGGCAGCGAGAAGAACCCCATGCTCCAGCGTATCTACGGCACCGCCTGGCCCTCGAAGGAGGAGCTGAAGGCCCACCTCGACTTCCTCGCCGAGGCCGAGAAGCGCGACCACCGCAAGCTGGGCAGCGAGCTCGACCTGTTCTCCATCCCGGAGCAGATCGGCTCCGGCCTCGCCGTCTTCCACCCCAAGGGCGGCATCATCCGCCGGGTCATGGAGGACTACTCGCGCCGCCGGCACGAGGAGGAGGGCTACGAGTTCGTCTACACCCCGCACGCGACCAAGGGGAAGCTCTTCGAGACCTCGGGCCACCTGGACTGGTACGCCGACGGCATGTACCCGCCCATGCAGCTCGACGAGGGCGTGGACTACTACCTCAAGCCCATGAACTGCCCGATGCACAACCTGATCTTCGACGCGCGCGGCCGCTCCTACCGCGAACTGCCGCTGCGCCTCTTCGAGTTCGGGACCGTGTACCGGTACGAGAAGTCGGGCGTCGTGCACGGCCTCACCCGCGCCCGCGGCTTCACGCAGGACGACGCGCACATCTACTGCACCCGCGAGCAGATGTCGGAGGAGCTCGACAAGACGCTCACCTTCGTCCTCGGCCTGCTGCGCGACTACGGCCTGACCGACTTCTACCTGGAGCTGTCCACCAAGGACCCGGAGAAGTTCGTCGGCTCCGACGAGGCCTGGGAGGAGGCCACGGAGACCCTGCGCCAGGTGGCCGAGAAGCAGGGCCTCCCGCTCGTGCCCGACCCGGGCGGCGCCGCCTTCTACGGCCCCAAGATCTCCGTCCAGACGAAGGACGCCATCGGCCGCACCTGGCAGATGTCGACGATCCAGCTCGACTTCAATCTGCCCGAGCGCTTCGACCTGGAGTACACCGGCCCGGACGGCGCCAAGCAGCGCCCGGTCATGATCCACCGCGCGCTGTTCGGCTCCATCGAGCGGTTCTTCGCGGTCCTCCTGGAGCACTACGCGGGCGCGTTCCCGGCGTGGCTGGCCCCGGTCCAGGCGCTCGGCATCCCGATCGGCGACGGGCACGTGGAGTACCTGGAGAAGTTCGCCGCGGCCGCGAAGAAGAAGGGGCTGCGCGTCGAGGTGGACTCCTCCTCCGACCGCATGCAGAAGAAGATCCGCAACGCCCAGAAGCAGAAGGTGCCCTTCATGGTCATCGCGGGCGACGAGGACATGGCGGGCGGCTCGGTGTCCTTCCGCTACCGCGACGGCTCCCAGGAGAACGGCATCCCGTTCGACGAGGCCATCGCGAAGATCGCGAAGGTCGTCGAGGAGCGCGCGCAGGTCTGACGCCGTGCGGTGCGGGCCCCGGGGGAGTCACTTCCCCCGGGGCCCGTCGTCCTTCCCCGGGGCGCCGCCCGTGACCTCGCCCTCCCGTGCGAACACCTGGATCAGCCACGACGAGAACGAGCCCGTGACCGCGCCCAGCAGCGCCAGCCCGCAGGCCATCAGCCCGACCGCGAGCAGCCGGCCCCCGGTCGTCACGGGAACGACGTCGCCGTACCCCACCGTGGTGAGCGTCGCCGCCGCCCACCACAGCGCATCCCCGAACGTGTGGATGTCGGCGCCCGGGGCGTCGCGCTCCCGGTCGTAGACGGCCAGCGCGCACGCGAAGCCGAGGAGCAGCGTCGTCATCCCCGAGTACGTGATCACGCGCGCGTACAGCGCCAGCCGGGGCTCCCCGCGCCGACGCTGCACGGCCTCGTACACCCGGACCACGCGCAGCGGGCGCAGCAGGGGCAGCAGCACGACCACCGTGTCCAGCTTGTGCCTGCGGACGAAGCCCAGCCGCCGTCCGCTGAGCCGCCAGCGCACGACGTAGTCGGCGCCGAACAGCAGCCACGCGGCGGCCATCACCCCGGTGCAGGCGTCCCGCCACCCGGCCCCCAGACCCTGGGCCAGGACCAGCACGGCGTACATGGCGAGGAACACCAGCGAGGCGACCGCGAGGGGGATCTCGGTGCGCTGCTCCCAGCGGACCTGAGGGCTGACTTCGTCCATCGGGCCAGCTTCGCCCGGCCGCCGTTCACGCCAACCCCGGCGACACGCCGCGAACGGGCGAAGCCATATGCTGACTGGCATGACGAGTGAGCCGGAGCAGCAGATCGGAGTGGGGACGCAGGACTCGTTCCAGCGCCTGTGGACGCCCCACCGGATGGCCTACATCCAGGGTGAGAACAAGCCGACCGGCCCCGGGGCCGACGACGGCTGCCCGTTCTGCTCGATCCCGGCGAAGTCGGACGAGGACGGTCTGGTCGTCCGGCGCGGTGAGCACGTGTACGCGGTGCTCAACCTGTACCCGTACAACGGCGGCCACCTGATGACCGTGCCCTACCGGCACGTGGCCGACTACACCGACCTGACCGTCGCGGAGACCGCCGAGCTCGCCGAGCTGACCAAGCAGGCGATGACCGCGCTGCGCACCGCGTCCGGCGCGCACGGCTTCAACATCGGCATGAACCAGGGCGGCGTGGCGGGGGCCGGCATCGCCGCCCACCTGCACCAGCACATCGTGCCCCGCTGGGGCGGCGACACGAACTTCATGCCGGTGGTGGGACACACGCGCGTGCTGCCCCAACTCCTCGCCGACACCCGCAAGATGCTCGCGGACGCCTGGCCGGCCGGACACTGACCCGCACCGGACGCCGGGTCGGCGATCGCCGGCCCGTCCGGCGCTCGAGGACGAGGCCGTTCAGGCCGAAGCGGGGGCCGGGGGCGGGCGGCCCCCGGCGCCGGTCACGCCGACCGACGGCGCCACACCACACCGCGCCCACCCCGGGTGAGGCCCCCGCCCCACCGCCGGAGGCTCACGCGTCGTAGGTGTCCGCCTTGCGGGGCGACACCTCCTGCACCGCGCCGCTCAGGGCCGACGAGCGGGAGCTGAACTTCTCGATGTCCACGTCGTGCTCCCTGAGCACCTTGAGCGCCGCGGAGTGCACCACGCGCAGCACGGGGGTGGCCGCCCGCAGCGCGTCGTCGGCCATGAAGCGGTGGCGCCAGGGCTGGTCGGCCCAGGCGTGCCGCAGACCGAACGGCTCGGGCAGGGTGATGCCGCCGCCGAGCCACTTGAGCAGCGGCGGATACCAGCTGATCGTGGCGCGCGCGGCGAGCCTGACCACCTCGTCGGCGGTGACGAGCGGCAGCTTGACCGTCCGCGTCTCCCAGAACCGCACGCTCTTGGCGACCTCCTTGACGGGGGCCTCGGGCTTGGTGGTGAACAGGCCGTTGACGGGCCCCAGGGCGTGCCCGGTCACCTCGATGCGCAGCGTCTCGTGCAGCACCGTCACCGTGATCAGCATGGTGAGGATCAACTGGCCGTCCCACAGCGGCCACTGCACGCCCAGGTAGTGCCGGTCGCCGCCGCCGAACTGCTGGTTGTTGCAGATGTCCTCTATGGCCCTCGGCTTGACCTGGTACGCCTCGACGTCCGTGCCCTCGGGCCGGGCGACCGCCTTGGCGTTCTCGCCGACCGGGGTCACGATCCAGTGCCGGACCGAGGGCGGCGGGAAGCCGCCGGTCTTCAGGCTCTGCCGGTTGAGCACGCTGAGCTGGTCGTGGATGGCCCGTATCACCGTCCAGCTGCGGAACTCGTGGACGCCCTTGTTCGGGTCGGTGGGCACCAGTTCCTCGGCGAGGTGCCAGGCGCCCCAGCGGGTGCCCATGCCGAGTATGCCCTTGGGGCCGGCGTAGAAGACCGAGTTGGACTGCTGCTCGGCGCTGAGCCGGGCCAGTGACTGGCGCAGCTGCTCGGCCGCGGTCTGGTTCGGGCTGGTGGGCACCGCCTCGGGGACCTTGGCGCCGACGCTGCCGCCCGACAGCAGGCTGTCCCAGCGCCCGCGCAGATCCACCGCGGTCCGCTCGCAGATCCGCTTGGCCAGGAACCACCCGGCCACCGGCGCCACGACGCAACCGCGCGCGTACCAGCCGACGACGCCCGCGAACGGCATCTTGACCAGGAAGAGGACGGCGAGCGCCCCCACGGCGACGAGCAGCCCGGTGCCGACGCCGGAGATCCGCTTGTCGTCCAGCCTGCCCATGGTCGCCCGGAGCTGGAAGACCAGCAGCCACACCAGCAGGCCGGGCAGGAAGAGCACGCCGCACAGCAGCATGACGCCGGTGAGCTTCTTGTCGCGTTCCCGTCGGATGCGGGTGGCCGCCAGGCAGTGCTCGACGACCGCCTGGGGTTCGCTGCCGAAGGACTGGATGAGCGGTTTGCGGCCGACGCCGAGCATGCGGTCGATCACCGCCTGCGAGAACGCCTCCCCGAGGTTGGGCCGGAAGATCCTGGCCCATTTGCGGCCCGTGGCGACCGCCGTCTGGTGCCATTCGTTGTCGGCCTTCTTGATTTCCTCGACCGGGCTGTCCCGGTAGGCGGCCGAGGCCAGGCCGAGCGTCGGCGTCTGCCCGCCGTCGCCCATCTGCGGCACCTGTGGTCCGAAGATGTCCGCGTAACCGCTGCCAACGGTCATTCCCGCCCCCGATCGCCGCCGCACTCGCCCTTGCGGCCTTCCCGACTTGCGTACTTCGCACACCTGTTGATCAGGTCATCAGCGTATCCGCAGGCGCCGACATCCGTCGGCGGACGGCCGAAGCCGCCCGCCGGAGCGGAAGCAACCGTTCCACCGCGGTGCCGCAGCGGTCACTTGAGGGCGGTCCCGCATCAAAAGCGGTCCCGACTACGTCTGTTGCCGGACTCTCTCGGCAACCTGCTGGGGCATCGGCTCGTGACGGGCGTACGCCCGGTGGAAGCGCGCCGTGCCGTGCGACAGCGAGCGCAGGTCGACCGCGTACCGGCCGATCTCGATCTCGGGCACCTCGGCCCGCACCAGGGTGCGGCTGCCGCTGGTCTGCTCGGTGCCCAGCACCCGTCCGCGCCGTCCCGACAGATCGCTCATCACGGCGCCCACGTAGTCGTCGCCGACCAGGACCGACACCTCGGCCACCGGCTCCAGCAGGTGGATCCTGGCGTCGGCCGCGGCCTCCCGCAGCGCCAGCGCGCCGGCCGTCTGGAACGCGGCGTCGGAGGAGTCCACGGAGTGCGCCTTGCCGTCCAGCAGCGTGATCCGGACGTCGACCAGCGGGTGCCCGGCCACCACGCCCTTCGCCGCCTGCGCGCGGACGCCCTTCTCGACGGACGGGATGAACTGGCGCGGCACCGCGCCGCCCACGACCTTGTCCACGAACTCGATGCCCGAGCCGCCCGGCAGCGGCTCCACCTCGATCTCGCAGACGGCGTACTGGCCGTGCCCGCCGGACTGCTTCACGTGCCGTCCCCGCCCCGCGGACGGTGCCGCGAACGTCTCCCGCAGGGACACCTTGTGCGGCACGACGTCGACCTGGACGCCGTACCGGGAGCGCAGCCGCTCCAGGGCGACGTCCGAGTGGGCCTCGCCCAGGCACCACAGGACCACCTGGTGGGTGTGCTGGTTCTGTTCGAGGCGCATCGTCGGATCCTCGGCGACCAGGCGGGCGAGGCCCTGCGAGAGCTTGTCCTCGTCGGCCTTGCTGTGCGCCTGGATGGCCAGCGGCAGCAGCGGGTCGGGCATCTGCCAGGGCTCCATGAGCAGCGGGTCGTCCTTGGCGGAGAGGGTGTCGCCGGTCTCCGCGCGGCCGAGTTTCGCCACGCACGCGAGATCGCCCGCGATGCAGTGCGTCAGGGGCCGCTGCTGCTTGCCGAACGGCGCGGACAGGGCGCCCACGCGTTCGTCGACGTCATGGTCCTCGTGGCCGCGGTCGGCCAGGCCGTGCCCGGAGACGTGGACGGTCGCGTCGGGGCGCAGCGTGCCGGAGAAGACGCGCACCAGCGAGACCCGGCCGACGTACGGGTCGGAGGAGGTCTTCACGACCTCCGCGACGAGGGGGCCGTCCGGATCGCAGCGCTTCAGCTCGCGCGGCTCGCCGCCGACGGTCATCACGCGGGGCGCCTCCCGCTCCAGGGGCGTCGGGAAGCCCCTGGTCACCAGTTCCAGTAGCTCGACCGTGCCGAGGCCCTGGCGGGCTCCCTCGCCGGCCGGGGCGGCGGCCAGGACGGGGAAGAACGTGCCGCGTGCGACGGCCCGCTCCAGGTCCTCGACCAGCGTGCCCACGTCGATCTGCTCGCCGCCGAGATAGCGGTCCATGAGGGTCTCGTCCTCGCTCTCGGCGATGATCCCCTCGATCAGCCGGTTGCGGGCCTCCTCGAGGTCCGGCAGCTGGTCCGCGCCGGGCTCCGACTCCTTGCGTTCGCCCGTCGAGTAGTCGAACAACTTCCGCGACAGCAGCCCGGTCAGGCCGGTCACCGGCGCATGGCCGTCGGGTCCCTCGGGGCCGCGCAGCGGCAGGTACAGGGGCAGCACGGCGTCCGGGTCGTCGCCGCCGAAGGCCTCCGCGCAGATCCGGGTCATCTCCTCGAAGTCCGCGCGGGCGGCTTCCAGGTGCGTGACGACGATCGCGCGGGGCATGCCGACGGCCGCGCACTCCTCCCACACCATGCGGGTCGAGCCGTCCACGCCGTCCGCCGCCGAGACGACGAAGAGGGCCGCGTCCGCGGCGCGCAGACCGGCCCTGAGCTCACCGACGAAGTCGGCGTATCCGGGGGTGTCGAGCAGGTTGATCTTGATGCCGTCCCATTCGACGGGCACCAGGGAGAGCTGTACCGAGCGCTGCTGCCGGTGCTCGATGTCGTCGTAGTCGGAGACGGTGCCGCCGTCCTCCACGCGGCCCGCCCGGTTCACCGCTCCCGTCGTGAGCGCGAGAGCCTCCACCAGCGTCGTCTTGCCCGATCCGCAGTGGCCGACCAGCACCACGTTCCGCACGGACGCGGGACGGTCGGCCGCTGTGGCCCTGCCGGCGGCTCCGGGGTGTGCGTTCGCCTTGTCGCCCATTTCCTTGCCTCCCGTACACGGTGAGGTCACTGGGGGCGCGGGCACCACGGCCCCGCGTGCGGTGGCGGCTGCGGCGACGCCCGCGGTCCTTCGAGCTTTCCACTCCCGTCACCGCGCGTCCATACGACGGACGCGACCCGCCCGTGCGGCGGACGCCCCGACACGACGGACACACGGGGGGCCGGGTGCCCGACCGTCGCACACACACGCGCGTGGCTACGATGGGCCAGCCGGTGGCCAGCAGGGGCCGCGCGGCCACACCGAACCCTCGGGAAGGCCATGCTGAACAAGTACGCGCGTGCATTCTTCACGCGTGTCCTCACACCGTTCGCCGCGTTTCTCATCCGCAGGGGCGTGAGCCCCGACACGGTCACGCTCCTCGGCACCGCCGGCGTGATCGCGGGCGCGCTGGTCTTCTATCCCAGGGGGGAGTTCTTCTGGGGCACGATCGTGATCACGCTCTTCGTGTTCTCCGACCTCGTCGACGGCAACATGGCCCGCCAGCTGGGCCGCACCAGCCGCTGGGGCGCCTTCCTGGACTCCACGCTCGACCGGGTCGCCGACGGCGCGATCTTCGGCGGCTTCGCGCTCTGGTACGCGGGCAACGGCGACGACAACGTCCTGTGCGCCGTCTCGATCTTCTGCCTGGCCAGCGGCCAGGTGGTGTCGTACACCAAGGCGCGCGGCGAGTCGATCGGCCTGCCCGTCGCGGTGAACGGGCTCGTGGAGCGGGCGGAGCGCCTGGTCATCTCCCTGGTCGCGGCCGGCCTCGCCGGCCTGCACGGCTTCGGCGTGCCGGGCATCCAGGTGCTGCTGCCGATCGCCCTGTGGATCGTCGCCGTCGGCAGCATGGTCACGCTGATCCAGCGCGTCGTCACGGTCCGCCGCGAGTCCGCGGAGGCCGAGGCAGAGGCAGAGGCCCAGGCGGCCGCGGCCCGGGAGACCGGGGGCCACGAGGCCCGGGGGAGCGAGGCCGCGAAGTGAGCGCCCGGGAGCGCCTGGCCGACGCGTTGTACGGTCTCGGCTGGAGCACCGTCAAGAAGCTTCCCGAGCCCGTCGCCGTACGGCTCGGCCGCACCGTCGCCGACCTCGCGTGGAAGCGGCGCGGCAAGGGCGTGCGGCGGCTGGAGAGCAACTACGCGCGCGTGGTGCCGGACGCGAGCCCCGAGCGCCTGGCCGAGCTCTCGCGCGCCGGGATGCGCTCGTACCTGCGGTACTGGATGGAGTCCTTCCGGCTGCCGGCCTGGAGCTCCGCGCGCGTGCGAGGCGGCTTCGCCCCCGAGGGCCTGCACCATCTGACGGACGGCATCGCCTCCGGCCGGGGCGTCGTACTCGCCCTGCCGCACATGGCGAACTGGGACCTGGCCGGCGCCTGGGTCACCACCGAGCTGAAGACGCCGTTCACCACGGTCGCCGAGCGCCTGAAGCCGGAGACGCTGTACGACCGCTTCGTGGCCTACCGGGAGGGCCTCGGCATGGAGGTGCTGCCGCACACCGGCGGCGCCGCGTTCGGCACCCTGGCCCGCCGGCTGCGGGAGGGCGGCCTGGTCTGCCTGGTCGCCGAGCGCGACCTGTCGGCCTCCGGCGTCGAGGTCGACTTCTTCGGGGAACGGACGCGGATGCCGGCGGGTCCCGCCCTGCTCGCCCAGCAGACCGGCGCGCTCCTGCTCCCCGTCACCCTCTGGTACGACGACTCGCCCGTCATGCAGGGCCGCGTGCACCCCCCGATCGAGACGCCCGGGTCAGGCACTCGGGCCGAGAAGACGTCCGTCATGACACAGGCGCTGGCGGACGCCTTCGCCACCGGCATCGCCGACCACCCGGAGGACTGGCACATGCTCCAGCGCTTGTGGCTAGCGGACCTGGAACCCCGCCCCTCGGACGGGGACCCGGCGTGAGGATCGGCATCGTCTGCCCCTACTCGTGGGACGTGCCCGGCGGCGTCCAGTTCCATATCCGCGACCTCGCCGAGTACTTCATCCGGCTCGGCCACGAGGTGTCCGTCCTGGCCCCCGCCGACGACGACACCCCGCTGCCCCCGTACGTGGTCTCGGCCGGCCGCGCCGTGCCGGTGCCCTACAACGGCTCGGTGGCCCGCCTCAACTTCGGCTTCCTGTCCGCCGCGCGCGTGCGGCGCTGGCTGCACGACGGCGCGTTCGACGTCGTCCACATCCACGAGCCCACATCGCCGTCCCTGGGCCTGCTCACCTGCTGGGCCGCGTCGGGCCCGATCGTGGCCACCTTCCACACGTCCAACCCGCGCTCGCGCGCCATGATCGCCGCCTACTCGATCCTCCAGGCGGCCCTGGAGAAGATCAGCGCGCGGATCGCCGTCAGCGAGTACGCCCGGCGCACCCTGGTGGAGCACCTCGGCGGGGACGCGGTCGTCATCCCCAACGGCGTCGACGTCGACTTCTTCGCCAGGGCCGAGCCCAACCCCGCCTGGCAGGGCGAGACCCTCGGCTTCGTCGGCCGCATCGACGAGCCCCGCAAGGGCCTGCCGGTGCTGATGAAGGCGCTGCCGCGGATCTTCGCCGAACGGCCGGACGCCCGGCTGCTGATCGCCGGCCGCGGCGACGAGAAGGAGGCGGTGGCCGGCCTGCCCCGCGAGCTGCGCGCGCGGGTGGAGTTCCTCGGCATGGTCAGCGACGAGGACAAGGCGCGATTCCTGCGCAGCGTCGACCTCTACGTCGCGCCCAACACCGGCGGCGAGAGCTTCGGCATCATCCTCGTCGAGGCCATGTCGGCCGGCGCCCCCGTGCTCGCCTCCGACCTGGACGCCTTCGCCCAGGTGCTCGACCAGGGCGCGGCGGGCGAGCTGTTCGCCAACGAGGACGCGGACGCCCTGGCCGGGGCGGCGGTGCGCCTGCTGGGCGACCCCGCCCGCCGGGCCGAACTGCGCGAGCGGGGCAGCGCGCACGTACGGCGATTCGACTGGTCGACCGTCGGCGCCGACATCCTCTCGGTGTACGAGACCGTCACGGGCGGCGCGGCGGCGGTCGCGGCGGAGGACGACCGCGGGCCGACCGGCCTGCGCTCCCGGCTCGGCCTGGCACGGGACTGATGACCCGACACCGTCGTCCGGGGCCGTGCCCGCGTCCGCGGACCGGGCGGGCTCGGGCAGGCGGACCGCGCACCCGGGAACGTGAGGGCCGGGGGCCGGTTCCCGTCCCCCGCGAGGCGTACGGGAGCCGGGCACGCGCGCGTGGGGCGCACCGGTAGCCTTGCCGCCCGTGACCGCAACCCTGATCTGGATCCTGGTCGTCCTCCTCGCGATCGGCCTCTACCTGAGCTGGACCGCGGGACGGCTGGACCGGCTGCACGCGCGCATCGACGCGGCCCGCGCGGCCCTGGACGCGCAACTGCTGCGCCGAGCCTCGGTGGCGCAGGAGCTGGCCACTTCCCAGGTCCTCGACCCCGCTGCGTCGATCGTCCTGTACGAGGCCGCGCACGCCGCCCGGCAGGCCGAGGAGGAGCAGCGGGAGGTCGCCGAGAGCGAGCTGAGCCAGGCCCTGCGCGCCGTCTTCGCGGACGCCCAGCAGCTGGAGGGCGTCCGCGTGGCGCCCGGGGGAGAGGCCGCGGCCCGCGAGCTCGCCGAGGCGGTCCGCCGGGTGCCCATGGCCCGCCGCTTCCACAACGACGCCGTGGGCGCCGCCCGCCGGCTGCGCGAACACCGCAAGGTCCGCTGGTTCCGGCTGGCCGGCCACGCCCCGTTCCCGCTGGCCTTCGAGATGGACGACGAGGCGCCGGCCGCCCTGCTGGACCGGGCGGCCTGACGAAAAGGATCCACCGGCTGTTCATTGGCCCTTGCTGTGGCCTGGCCCGTTCGCGTTTCCTCAGTGCTGCACAAATCCTCTTTTAAACGAGTGAGGTCCCCCCGTGTCCAGCACGATCTCCGAAAACCAGACCCCCGAGACCGGCACCGCGCGCGTGAAGCGCGGCATGGCCGAGCAGCTCAAGGGCGGCGTGATCATGGACGTCGTCACGCCGGAGCAGGCGAAGATCGCCGAGGACGCGGGCGCCGTCGCCGTCATGGCCCTCGAGCGGGTCCCGGCCGACATCCGCAAGGACGGCGGCGTGGCCCGGATGTCCGACCCCGACATGATCGAGGGCATCATCGAGGCCGTCTCGATCCCGGTCATGGCCAAGTCCCGCATCGGCCACTTCGTCGAGGCCCAGGTGCTGCAGTCGCTCGGCGTCGACTACATCGACGAGTCCGAGGTCCTCACCCCGGCCGACGAGGTCAACCACAGCGACAAGTTCGCGTTCACGACGCCGTTCGTCTGCGGCGCCACCAACCTGGGCGAGGCCCTGCGCCGCATCGCCGAGGGCGCCGCCATGATCCGCTCCAAGGGCGAGGCCGGCACCGGCAACGTCGTCGAGGCCGTCCGCCACCTGCGCCAGATCAAGAACGAGATCGCCCGGCTGCGCGGCTTCGACAACAACGAGCTGTACGCCGCCGCCAAGGACCTGCGCGCCCCCTACGAGCTGGTCAAGGAGGTCGCCGAACTCGGCAAGCTCCCCGTCGTGCTGTTCTCCGCGGGCGGTGTCGCCACCCCGGCCGACGCCGCGCTGATGCGCCAGCTCGGCGCCGAGGGCGTCTTCGTCGGCTCCGGCATCTTCAAGTCCGGCGACCCGGCCAAGCGCGCCGCCGCCATCGTGAAGGCCACCACCTTCTACGACGACCCGAAGATCATCGCGGACGCCTCCCGCAACCTCGGCGAGGCCATGGTCGGCATCAACTGCGACACCCTCCCCGAGGCCGAGCGCTACGCCAACCGCGGCTGGTAACGAGCCCATGAGCAGCGAAACCCCCGTCGTGGGCGTCCTGGCCCTCCAGGGCGACGTCCGGGAGCACCTCGTCGCCCTGGCCGCGGCCGACGCCGTGGCCAGACCGGTGCGGCGCCCCGAGGAACTGGCCGAGGTCGACGGCCTCGTCCTGCCCGGCGGCGAGTCCACGACCATCTCCAAACTGGCCGTCCTCTTCGGCGTGATGGACCCGCTCCGCGCGCGTGTGCGCGACGGCATGCCGGTCTACGGCACCTGCGCGGGCCTGATCCTGCTCGCCGACAAGATCCTCGACCCGCGCTCGGGCCAGGAGACGGTCGGCGGCATCGACATGATCGTGCGGCGCAACGCCTTCGGACGGCAGAACGAGTCCTTCGAGGCGGCGGTGGACGTCAAGGGCGTCGCCGGCGCACCCGTCGACGGCGTGTTCATCCGCGCCCCCTGGGTGGAATCCGTCGGCGCCGCCGCCGAGGTGCTCGCCGAGCACGACGGCCACATCGTCGCGGTCCGTCAGGGGAACGCGCTCGCCACGTCGTTCCACCCGGAACTGACGGGCGACCACCGCGTGCACGCCCTGTTCGTCGACATGGTGCGCGCGAAGCGGGCGGCCGACTCCTTGTAGGATTCGGGGGTCCCCCAGGCTCTCGACGCCAGGGGGTTCGGACGAGACGGGTTACGCGAAGGAGACAGGCAGATGTCCGGCCACTCTAAATGGGCTACGACGAAGCACAAGAAGGCCGTGATCGACGCCAAGCGCGGCAAGCTCTTCGCGAAGCTGATCAAGAACATCGAGGTCGCGGCGCGCATGGGCGGCGTGGACCTGGACGGCAACCCCACGCTGTACGACGCCGTGCAGAAGGCCAAGAAGTCGTCGGTTCCGAACAAGAACATCGACTCCGCGATCAAGCGCGGCGGCGGTCTCGAAGCCGGTGGCGCCGACTACGAGACGATCATGTACGAGGGCTACGGCCCCAACGGCGTGGCCGTCCTCATCGAGTGCCTCACGGACAACCGCAACCGCGCCGCCTCCGACGTGCGCGTCGCCATGACCCGCAACGGCGGCTCCATGGCCGACCCGGGCTCCGTCTCCTACCTCTTCCACCGCAAGGGCGTCGTCATCGTCCCCAAGGGCGAGCTGAGCGAGGACGACGTGCTGGGCGCGGTGCTCGACGCGGGCGCCGAGGAGGTCAACGACCTCGGCGACTCCTTCGAGGTGCTCAGCGAGGCCACCGACCTGGTCGCCGTCCGCACGGCCCTCCAGGACGCCGGCATCGACTACGACTCCGCCGACGCCAACTTCGTCCCGACCATGCAGGTCGAGCTGGACGAGGACGGCGCGCGGAAGATCTTCAGGCTGATCGACGCGCTGGAGGACAGCGACGACGTGCAGAACGTCTTCGCCAACTTCGACGTCAGCGACGAGGTCATGGAGAAGGTCGACGCGTAACGCCGTCGCGCACTGAGCGGCTCCGGCGGGCTGGTGGGACACACCCCACCGGCCCGCCGCCGTTGTCGGTGGCAGCAGATAGCCTGCACGAACCGGGGGTAGCCCCGGCTTCGCTGGGGGAGATCGAGAGGGAGGGGGCACGGTGCGCGTACTCGGGGTGGACCCCGGTCTCACGCGGTGCGGTGTCGGGGTGGTCGAAGGAGTGGCCGGCCGGCCGCTCACCATGATCGGCGTGGGCGTCGTCCGCACGCCCGCCGACGCCGAGTTGGGGCAGCGGCTGGTCGCCGTGGAGCAGGGCATCGAGCGCTGGCTCGACGAGTACCGGCCCGAATACGTCGCCGTGGAGCGGGTGTTCAGCCAGCACAACGTGCGCACCGTCATGGGCACCGCCCAGGCCAGCGCCGTCGCGATGCTGTGCGCCGCCCGCCGCGGAATCCCCGTCGCCCTGCACACCCCCAGCGAGGTCAAGGCCGCCGTCACCGGCAGCGGACGCGCCGACAAGGCCCAGGTCGGCGCGATGGTCACCCGCCTGCTCCGGCTCGACGCGCCCCCCAAGCCGGCCGACGCCGCCGACGCCCTCGCGCTCGCCATCTGCCACATCTGGCGCGCCCCCGCGCAGAACCGACTCCAGCAGGCCGTCGCCCTGCACGCGGCCCGGTCCCCGATCACATCGAAAGGCCGTACGGCATGATCGCCTTCGTCAGCGGCACCGTCGCCGCGCTCGCCCCCGACTCCGCGGTGGTCGAGGTGGGCGGCGTGGGCATGGCCGTGCAGTGCACCCCGAACACGCTGTCCACGCTCCGCCTCGGCCGCCCGGCCAAGCTCGCCACCTCCCTCGTCGTACGGGAGGACTCGCTGACCCTGTACGGCTTCGTGGACGACGACGAACGCCAGGTCTTCCAGCTGCTGCAGACCGCGAGCGGCGTCGGCCCCCGGCTGGCCCAGGCCATGCTGGCCGTGCACGCCCCCGACGCGCTGCGCCGGGCCGTGGCCACCGGCGACGAGAAGGCGCTGATCGCGGTCCCCGGCATCGGCAAGAAGGGCGCCCAGAAGCTGCTGCTCGAACTCAAGGACAGGCTGGGCGAACCGGTCGGCGCCCCCGTGGTCGGCGCACCCGTCACCAGCGGCTGGCGCGACCAGCTGCACGCCGCCCTGATCGGCCTCGGCTACGCGACCCGCGAGGCCGACGAGGCCGTCGTCGCCGTGACCCCGCAGGCCGAGGCCGCCGACGGGGCGCCCCAGGTGGGCGCGCTGCTCAAGGCCGCACTGCAGACCCTGAACCGCGCCCGCTAGGAGAACGTCAGTGAACTGGGACGACACGAGCGACGAGACCGCCCCCGAGCGGCTCGCCGACCCCGCCGCGGACCGACTGGTGGGCTCTGTCGCCGACGGGGAGGACCAGGCGGTCGAGGCCGCCCTGCGCCCCAAGGACCTGGGCGAGTTCATCGGCCAGGAGAAGGTCCGCGAACAGCTCGACCTCGTGCTGCGCGCCGCACGCGCGCGCGGAGCGACCGCCGACCACGTGCTGCTCTCCGGAGCGCCCGGCCTGGGCAAGACCACCCTCTCGATGATCATCGCCGCCGAGATGGGCGCCCCGATCCGCATCACCAGCGGTCCCGCCATCCAGCACGCGGGCGACCTCGCGGCGATCCTGTCCTCCCTCCAGGAGGGCGAGGTCCTCTTCCTCGACGAGATCCACCGCATGTCCCGGCCCGCCGAGGAGATGCTCTACATGGCGATGGAGGACTTCCGCGTCGACGTCATCGTCGGCAAGGGGCCCGGCGCCACCGCCATCCCCCTCGAACTGCCCCCCTTCACGCTGGTCGGCGCCACCACGCGCGCGGGCCTGCTGCCGCCCCCGCTGCGCGACCGGTTCGGCTTCACCGCCCACATGGAGTTCTACGAGCCCGGCGAACTCCAGCGCGTGATCCACCGCTCGGCCGACCTCCTCGACGTGGAGATCGACCCCGCCGGCGCCGCCGAGATCGCCGGCCGCTCCCGCGGCACCCCGCGGATCGCCAACCGTCTGCTGCGCCGCGTGCGCGACTACGCGCAGGTCAAGGCCGACGGAAAGGTCACCCGTGAGATCGCCGCGGCGGCCCTCAAGGTCTACGAGGTGGACGAGCGCGGCCTCGACCGCCTGGACCGCGCGGTCCTGGAGGCCCTGCTGAAGCTGTTCGGCGGCGGTCCGGTCGGCCTGTCCACCCTCGCCGTCGCGGTGGGGGAGGAGCGCGAGACCGTCGAGGAGGTCGCCGAGCCGTTCCTCGTCAGGGAGGGTCTCCTCGCCCGCACCCCGCGCGGAAGGGTCGCCACCCCGGCAGCGTGGACGCATCTCGGTCTCACGCCGACGCGGCCCCAGGCCCTGGGCGGCGGACAACCGGACCTGTTCGGCACCTGACGGAAGGGGGCCGAGGCCGGGGCTTTGGCCGGGTAAGGAACCCAGGTGCCATGCTGAGCGTTGTTCCCTGCGCGCGGACTCGCTTAGACTCCGCCGATGCCGCCCCTGTCGGCAGCACACAACCCCCATCCATCAGGCCGCTCAAGCGTCGCGGTCGTTTGAAGGAAGTTCCGACCCGTGAGTCCTGTGACCCTCCTCCCGTTCATCGTGCTCATCGGGGCCATGTTCCTGATGACCCGGTCGGCCAAGAAGAAGCAGCAGCAAGCGGCCGCCATGCGCAACGACCTGCAGCCCGGCAGTGGCGTCCGCACCATCGGGGGCATGTACGCGACGGTCAAGGAGGTCAATGACGACACCCTCCTCCTCGATGCGGGGCCGGGCGTGGAGCTGCTCTTCGCGAAGAACGCGATCGGCGCCGTCCTGACCGACGACGAGTACAACCGCATCGTCCACGGCGTCGAGCACGACCTGAAGTCCGACACCGACATCGTCCCCGACGACGCCTCCTCCCTCACCGAGTCCGCCGACACCGACGACTCCGCCGACGAAGCTGCCGCCGCCTCCGACGAGAAGGTTGTCGACCTCGGCAAGAAGGACGGACCCGACGACGTCCGGGAGAAGGCCGCCGAAGCCGACCAGGCCGATGCGGGCGAACAGCCGAAGAAGACCGACGGCGACTCCGACGCGCAGAAGTAGCCACGTCCCCGGCGCTCACGGGTCACACCCGTACGTGCCGGGCGCGCGCATCTCGCCAGGGGATCCCGACACCATGTCATGGCCGCCGCCGCGCTGACCCGGCGCGAGGCGGCCCGAGAGGGAGTACGAGAAGGTGGCAGCACCTAAGAAGGGCCGGAGCGCGAGTGCCCAGAACAAACCATGGCGCTCGCTGGCCCTGATCCTGATCGCCATCGTGGGGCTCACCGGAGGCATGTTCGCCTCCGGTCACACCACTCCGCGTCTCGGCATCGACCTTGCCGGCGGTACCAGCATCACGCTGGAGGCGAAGGCCGAACAGGGATCCGCGATCAACAAGGCCAACATGGACACCGCGGTCGACATCATGAACCGCCGTGTCAACGGGCTGGGCGTCTCCGAGGCGGAGGTGCAGACCCAGGGAAACCGCAACATCATCGTCAACATCCCCAAGGGCACCAACTCCGAGGAAGCCCAGCAGCAGGTGGGCACCACCGCCAAGCTGTACTTCCGCCCGGTCCTGGCCCAGGAGGCCACGGGTCCCGCCGCCCCCACCCCCTCGCCGAGCACCTCCGCGAGCGGCGGCGCGAGCGCCTCGCCGAGCACGTCCGCGAGCCCTTCGGCGAGCGCCTCCGCCACCGGTGAGAAGGCGACCTCCTCGACCTCCCCGTCGGCCTCGGCCACCTCGCAGGGCCGTGCCGTCACCGACGGCCTGAAGGCCGACGGCACCCCCTCGGCTTCCGCGAGCGCCAAGGCGAGCTCCTCCCCGAGCCCGTCCGCCAAGCCGTCCGGCGGCGCCTCCACCGGCCCGGACGCCGCGCTCCAGGCCAAGTTCGCGACCCTGGACTGCTCCAAGGAGGAGGTCCGCACCAAGGCCGGCGAGGGCATCAAGCCCGACGTTGCGACCGTGGCCTGCGGTGAGGTCGACAAGGTCTGGTACAAGTACCTCCTCGGCCCGGCGGCCGTCGACGGCACCGACGTCAAGAAGGCCCAGGCCGTCTTCGACACGCAGGGTGCGGCCGGCTGGCAGGTCAACATGAACTTCACCGGCAAGGGCTCCAAGAAGTTCGCCACGATCACGGGCCAGCTCGCGCAGAACCAGCAGCCGCAGAACGAGTTCGCCATCGTGCTCGACGGCGACGTCGTCTCCAGCCCGTACGTGCAGAACGCGATCACCGGCGGCCAGGCCCAGATCTCCGGCAGCTTCAAGCAGGAGGAGGCCCAGAGCCTCGCCAACATGCTGTCGTACGGCGCCCTGCCGCTGTCCTTCCAGACGCAGAGCGTCACCACCGTGACGGCGGCCCTCGGCGGCGACCAGCTGCACGCCGGTCTCGTCGCGGGCGCCATCGGCCTCGCCCTGGTCGTCCTGTACCTGGTGGTCTACTACCGGGGTCTGTCGCTCATCGCGATGGCCTCGCTGCTGGTCTCCGCCGCCCTCACCTACGTGCTCATGGCGCTGCTCGGCCCGGCCATCGGCTTCGCGCTGAACCTGCCGGCGGTCTGCGGCGCCATCGTCGCCATCGGCATCACGGCGGACTCGTTCATCGTGTACTTCGAACGGGTCCGGGACGAGATCCGCGAAGGCCGCACCCTGCGCCCGGCCGTCGAGCGCGCCTGGCCGCGCGCCCGGCGCACCATCCTGGTCTCCGACTTCGTGTCGTTCCTCGCCGCCGCCGTGCTGTTCGTCGTCACGGTCGGCAAGGTCCAGGGCTTCGCGTTCACGCTGGGTCTGACCACCGTCCTCGACGTCGTCGTGGTCTTCTTCTTCACCAAGCCGCTCATGACGCTCATCGCCAGGCGGAAGTTCTTCGCGAGCGGCCACAAGTGGTCCGGCCTCGACCCGAAGGGCCTGGGCGCCAAACCGCCGATCCGCCGCACCCGCCGCCCCTCCGGTCCCGGCGCCGGCCCCGTCGAGACGAAGGAGGCCTGAGCGATGTCGAAACTCGGCAATCTCGGCGCCCGACTGCACCGTGGCGAGGTCAGCTATGACTTCATCGGCCACCGCAAGCTCTGGTACGGCATCTCCATCCTGATCACCATCACGGCCATCCTCGGCCTGGCGGTGCGCGGCCTGAACATGGGCATCGACTTCCAGGGCGGCGCCGTCTTCACCACGCAGGAGACCAGCGTCTCCGTCTCGCAGGCCGAGGAGTTCGCCAAGGACGCCTCCGGCCACGACGCGGTCGTGCAGAAGCTCGGCAACGGCACGCTGCGCATCCAGATCGCCGGCATGGACATCCAGCAGTCCAACGAGATCAAGGCCGACCTGGCCAAGGACCTCCAGGTCGACCGGGACACGATCACCGCCGAGCTGGTCGGCCCCAGCTGGGGCGACCAGATCGCCAACAAGGCCTGGCAGGGCCTGGCGATCTTCATGGTGCTGGTCGTGATCTACCTGGCGATCGCCTTCGAGTGGCGCATGGCCATCGCGGCGCTCGTCGCCCTGATCCACGACATCACCATCACCGTCGGCATCTACGCCCTCGTCGGCTTCGAGGTCACGCCCGGCACGGTGATCGGTCTGCTGACCATCCTCGGTTACTCGCTCTACGACACGGTGGTCGTCTTCGACTCCCTCAAGGAGCAGACGAAGGACCTCACCAAGCAGACCCGCTTCACCTACAGCGAGGTCGCCAACCGGTCGATCAACGGCACCCTGGTCCGCTCCATCAACACCACGGTCGTCGCGCTGCTGCCGGTGGCGGGCCTGCTCTTCATCGGCGGCGGCTTCCTCGGTGCGGGCACGCTCAACGACATCTCGCTGTCGCTGTTCGTGGGCCTCGCCGCCGGCGCCTACTCCTCGATCTTCATCGCCACGCCGCTCGTCGCCGACCTCAAGGAACGCGAGCCGCAGATCAAGGCGCTGAGGAAGCGGGTGCTGGCCAAGCGCGCCCAGGCCGGCGACGAGCCGCAGCGGACCGAGGCGCCCGGCGCCGACGACTACGACGACGAGTCGGAGGACGCCGCTCCCGCGGTCGTCGGGCCGCGCAACCAGACCTCGCCCCGCGGCCGCGGCCGCGGCCGTCCGTCGGGGAAGCGCCGGTGACCGAGACCACCGACCTCACGACGCTGCTGCTCAGCCGCATCCGTGACGTGGCCGACCACCCGGAGCCGGGCGTGATGTTCAAGGACATCACCCCGCTCCTGGCGGACCCGGCGGCGTTCAGCGCGCTCACCGACGCCTTCGCGGAGATCGCCGTCCGCACCGGCGCCACCAAGATCGTCGGCCTGGAGGCCCGGGGCTTCATCCTGGGCGCCCCGGTCGCCGTCCGCGCGGGCCTCGGCTTCATCCCCGTGCGCAAGGCGGGCAAGCTCCCCGGAGCGACCCTCGCCCAGGCCTACGACCTGGAGTACGGCTCGGCCGAGATCGAGGTGCACGCGGAGGACCTGAGCGCCGGCGACCGCGTCCTCATCGTCGACGACGTCCTGGCCACCGGCGGCACCGCCGAGGCGTCGATCCAGCTCATCCACCGGGCGGGCGCCGATGTCGCGGGCGTCGCCGTCCTGATGGAACTGGGCTTCCTCGCGGGCCGGCCCCGGCTGGAGGCGGCCCTCGGCGGAGCGCCCCTGGAGTCCCTGCTGACCATCTGACCAGGGCCGTACGCGAGCGGGCGGGCGCCGGAGGAATTCCGGCGCCCGCCCCTTGCGTTCTCCGGGCGGACGGGCCTCTCATCGGCCTGGAGGCGATCCCGCGGCCCGGGATGGCTACGATGGGTGCTCCGGAGCCTGACCGGGGACCCGGATCGCGCACGAGGAGTCCTCTTGCCAGACGAGGCCCAGCACCTGACCGCCGCCAAGCCCGAGTCCGCCTCGGGCCCCGCGGCCGCGCCCGCGCCGCACCCGTCGCACGCGCAGGACGACGGCCGGGGGCCGGTCGAGCACGACCGCACGGCGCCCGTCGACAAGCCGGACGAGCAACCGCGCCCCAAGCCGGCCCCGCCCGAGCCCTCCTCGGCCGCACCGGCCCCCCGCCCGGCCGCCGCCGCGCAGCCGTCCGCCCGCTCCGGCTCCTCCAACCGCGTCCGCGCCCGGCTCGCCCGGCTCGGCGTCCAGCGCCAGAACCCGTACAACCCGGTCCTGGAGCCCCTGCTGCGGATAGTGCGCAGCAACGACCCCAAGATCGAGACGGCGACGCTGCGCCAGATCGAGAAGTCCTACCAGGTCGCCGAGCGCTGGCACCGCGGTCAGAAGCGCAAGAGCGGCGACCCGTACATCACGCACCCGCTCGCGGTGACGACGATCCTCGCCGAGCTGGGCATGGACCCGGCGACGCTCATGGCGGGCCTGCTGCACGACACCGTCGAGGACACCGAGTACGGCCTGGAGGACCTGCGCCGCGACTTCGGCGACCAGGTGGCCCTGCTGGTCGACGGCGTCACCAAGCTCGACAAGGTCAAGTTCGGCGAGGCCGCGCAGGCCGAGACGGTGCGCAAGATGGTCGTCGCCATGGCCAAGGACCCGCGCGTCCTGGTCATCAAGCTCGCCGACCGGCTGCACAACATGCGCACCATGCGCTACCTCAAGCGCGAGAAGCAGGAGAAGAAGGCGCGCGAGACGCTGGAGATCTACGCGCCGCTCGCCCACCGCCTCGGCATGAACACCATCAAGTGGGAACTGGAGGACCTCGCCTTCGCGATCCTCTACCCCAAGATGTACGACGAGATCGTACGGCTGGTGGCCGAGAGAGCGCCCAAGCGTGACGAGTACCTGGCCATAGTGACCGACGAGGTCCAGGCCGACCTGCGCGCCGCCCGCATCAAGGCGACCGTCACCGGCCGCCCGAAGCACTACTACAGCGTCTACCAGAAGATGATCGTCCGCGGCCGTGACTTCGCGGAGATCTACGACCTGGTGGGCATCCGCGTCCTCGTGGACACCGTCCGCGACTGCTACGCGGCCCTCGGCACCGTGCACGCGCGATGGAACCCGGTCCCCGGCCGGTTCAAGGACTACATCGCGATGCCCAAGTTCAACATGTACCAGTCGCTGCACACGACGGTCATCGGCCCCAACGGCAAGCCCGTCGAACTCCAGATCCGCACGTTCGACATGCACCGCCGCGCCGAGTACGGCATCGCCGCCCACTGGAAGTACAAGCAGGAGGCCGTCGCCGGCGCATCCAAGGTGCGCTCCGACCAGCCGCGGACCACCGGCAAGGACGACCACCTCAACGACATGGCGTGGCTGCGCCAGCTCCTGGACTGGCAGAAGGAGACCGAGGACCCCGGCGAGTTCCTGGAGTCCCTGCGCTTCGACCTGTCGCGCAACGAGGTCTTCGTCTTCACCCCCAAGGGCGACGTCATCGCGCTGCCGGCCGGCGCCACACCGGTGGACTTCTCCTACGCCGTCCACACCGAGGTCGGCCACCGCACGATAGGAGCCCGGGTCAACGGGCGCCTGGTGCCGCTGGAGTCGACCCTGGACAACGGCGACCTGGTGGAGGTCTTCACCTCCAAGGCCGCCGGAGCCGGGCCGTCCCGGGACTGGCTGAACTTCGTCAAGTCGCCGCGCGCCCGCAACAAGATCCGGGCCTGGTTCTCCAAGGAACGCCGCGACGAGGCGATCGAGCAGGGCAAGGACGCCATCGCGCGCGCCATGCGCAAGCAGAACCTGCCGATCCAGCGCATCCTCACCGGCGACTCCCTCGTCACCCTCGCCCACGAGATGCGCTACCCGGACATCTCCTCGCTGTACGCGGCGATCGGCGAGGGCCATGTGGCCGCGCAGAACGTCGTGCAGAAGCTCGTCCAGGCGCTCGGCGGCGAGGAGGCGGCCTCCGAGGAGATGGACGACGCGGTCCCGCCGTCCCGCGCCCGCGGCCGCAAGCGGCGCAGCAACCAGGACCCGGGCGTCGTCGTCAAGGGCGTCGACGACGTGTGGGTCAAGCTGGCCCGCTGCTGCACCCCCGTCCCCGGCGACCCGATCATCGGCTTCGTCACGCGCGGCAGCGGCGTCTCGGTCCACCGCAGCGACTGCGTCAACGTGGATTCACTGTCCCGGGAGCCCGAGCGCATCCTCGAGGTCGAGTGGGCACCCACGCAGTCCTCGGTCTTCCTCGTCGCCATACAGGTCGAGGCCCTGGACCGCTCCCGGCTGCTGTCCGACGTCACCCGGGTGCTCTCCGACCAGCACGTCAACATCCTGTCCGCGGCCGTCCAGACGTCCCGCGACCGGGTGGCCACCTCCCGCTTCACCTTCGAGATGGGCGACCCCAAGCACCTGGGGCACGTCCTGAAGGCCGTACGCGGCGTCGAGGGCGTCTACGACGTGTACCGGGTGACATCGGCCCGCCGGCCGTAGCCGAGCACGCGAGAGGCCCCCGTACACGAGCTTGGGTTCTAGTGGTCGTCGCAACACCCCAGTTCAAGGGGTGCGATGGACTTCGAGATCCGCAAGATCCGGACGGCTCAGGGCCGCAGTCAACTGGTCCGTGAGCGGGAGGAATACTTCCGGCTCATGGACCAGGGGCTGAGCAGCCGGGAGGCATGCCGACGCGTCGGAATCAACATCCGGACGGGAAAGCGATGGCGTAACGGCCGCAATCCGTCGGGCAGGAGTAAGGCGGCACCACCGGCGAATGCGGTGGTGCCGCCTTCTGGTCCGTCCCGGTACCTGCGCGAGGCCGACCGGATCTACATCGCCGACCGGCTGCGTGAGAAGGCGTCGGTCCGTGCGATCGCCGCCGGACTGGGCCGCAGCCCGTCGACCATCAGCCGGGAGATACGCCGCAACCGGCACCCCGAAAACGGCCAGTACCGGCCCTTCGCCGCCCAGGCACGCGCCGATTCCCGCCGGCCAAGGCCCAAGCCCGGCAAGATCGGCCGGACGCCTGAGCTTCGGAACTTCATCCAGGACCGCCTGGACCTTCGGTGGAGCCCGGAGCAGATCTGCCATGCTCTGCGGATACGGTTCCCTGAGCGGCCGGAGATGCAAGTGGTCCACGAAACGGTCTACCAGGCCCTCTACGTCCAGGGCCGCGGTGAACTGCGCCGCGAGCTGGCCCGCGTTCTGCGCACCGGACGCATCCGCCGCAAGCCGCACCGCCAGGCCGCCTCCCGACAGCCGCGGTTCGCCACCCCCATGGTCATGATCAGCGAGTGCCCCGCCGAAGCCGACGACCGGGCCGTGCCGGGCCACTGGGAGGGCGACCTGATCATCGGCAAGGACAACGCGTCCGCCATCGGCACCCTGGTCGAGCGCGCCACACGCTACGTGATGCTCCTGCACCTGCCCGACGGCCGCAGCGCGGAACACGTCCGCGACGCCCTGGTCACCACTGCCCAGACCCTGCCCTCCCACCTGATCCGCTCACTGACCTGGGACCAGGGCAGCGAGATGGCTGCCCACGGCGCCTTCACTCTGGCCACCGACGTTCCGGTCTACTTCTGCGACCCGGCCAGCCCCTGGCAGCGCGGCTCGAACGAGAACACCAATGGCCTGCTGCGGCAGTACTTCCCCAAAGGCACCGACCTGTCGAGCCACACCCGCGAACACCTCGACACCGTTGCTGCCGAGCTGAACGGCCGACCACGCAAAACGCTCGGCTGGGAAACCCCAGCCGAGCGCCTGCATAAACTGCTCAAGGCCTGATCAACACGACCACGTGTTGCAACGACCCCTAGAAACCGCCGAGGTACGGGGGCCCCTTCGTCATCCGGCCGGCCGGGCGGTCAGCCGCCGAACTCCTGCAGACCCTTCAGCGCCTGGTCCAGTAGCGCCTGACGGCCTTCGAGCTCGCGCTCCAGCTTGTCGGCCCGCGCGGAGTTGCCCTGCGCGCGCGCCTGCTCGATCTGGCCCTTCAGCTTGTCCACGGCGCCCTGGAGCTGACCGGTCAGACCCGCGGCACGCGCGCGTGCCTCCGGGTTCGTCCGGCGCCACTCGGCCTCCTCGGACTCCTGGATCGCCCGCTCCACGGCGTGCATCCGGCCCTCGACCTTCGGCCGGGCGTCCCGCGGGACGTGGCCGATGGCCTCCCAGCGCTCGTTGATCGAACGGAACGCGGCCCGCGCCGCCTTCAGGTCGCCGATCGGGAGCAGCTTCTCGGCCTCCTCGGCCAGCTCCTCCTTGAGCTTCAGGTTCTCCGTCTGCTCCGCGTCGCGCTCGGCGAACACCGAGCTGCGGGCGGCGAAGAAGACGTCCTGGGCGCCGCGGAAGCGGTTCCACAGGTCGTCCTCGTGCTCGCGCTGGGCGCGGCCCGCCGCCTTCCACTCCGCCATCAGCTCGCGGTAGCGCGCGGCCGTCGGACCCCAGTCCGTCGAACCGGACAGCGCCTCGGCCTCGGAGACCAGCCGCTCCTTGACGCGCCGGGCGTCCTCGCGCTGCGCGTCCAGCTGCGCGAAGTGAGCCTTGCGGCGCTTGGAGAACGCCGAGCGCGCGTGGGAGAACCGGTGCCACAGCTCGTCGTCCGACTTGCGGTCGAGGCGGGGCAGGCCCTTCCAGATGTCCACCAGCGCCCGCAGGCGTTCACCCGCGGCCCGCCACTGGTCGGACTGCGCCAGCTGCTCCGCCTCGGTGACCAGGTCCTCCTTGGCCTTGCGAGCCTCGTCGGACTGCTTGGCCCGCTGCTGCTTGCGCTCCTCGCGCCGCGACTCGACGGTCGCCACCAGCTTGTCGAGCCGCTCCCGCAGCGCCTGAAGATCGCCCACCGCGTGATGCGCGTCGACCTGCTCGCGGATGTGGTCGATCGCGACCTGGGCGTCCTTGGTCGACAGGTCGGTGGTCTGCACTCGCTTCTCGAGGAGGCCGATCTCGACAACCAGGCCCTCGTACTTGCGCTCGAAGTAGGCCAGGGCTTCCTCGGGGGAGCCCGCCTGCCAGGAACCGACCACCTGCTCGCCGTCGGCCGTACGCACGTACACGGTGCCCGTCTCGTCGACGCGGCCCCACGGGTCGCTGCTCACAGCGCCTCCTCCACATGATGCCGCCGAGGGGCTTCGGCGCCCCCGGGCATCGTCCACAGTTTCGTCACGGCCAACATAGGCGACCGGCGGGCCGCCTGTCCGCATCCAGCGCGACCGAAATTGCGCAGTTGACCGCCCCTTGTCGCCGACTCGTCATCGGCTGTCGTCAGGACTTCGTGACCGTCGCCTTGTTGATCACTACCGTCGCGTTGGGGGCGCCGTCACCCGCGCCGGTGTTCTCGCCCGCGGCGGCGATCTTCTTCAGAACCTTCATGCCGTCGGCCGACAGCGTCCCGAACGGCGTGTAGCTCGGCGGCAGCTGGCTGTCCTGGTAGACGAGGAAGAACTGGCTCCCGCCGGTGTGCGCCTGACCGGTGTTGGCCATCGCGACCGTGCCCGCCGGGTAGACGTTCGCCTTGAGGTCGGCGTCCTTCAGGTTCTCGTCAGGAATGGTGTAGCCGGGGCCGCCGCTGCCGCTGCCCGTCGGGTCGCCGCACTGCAGCACGTAGATCTGGTTGGTGGTCAGACGGTGGCACTTGGTGTGGTCGAAGAAGCCCTTGCCGGCGAGGAAGTCGAAGGAGTTCACCGTGTGCGGCGCGGCCTTCGCCTTGAGCGCTATGCCGATGTCGCCGCAGGTCGTCGACAGCGTCATCGTGTACTTCGCCGACTTGTCGACCGTGAGCGCCGGCTCCTTCTTCCACGACTGCGTCTTGACCGACCCGGCGGCCGGCTTCTCGCACGGGTCCTTCGCCGCGCTCGGGGCGGCCGACGGCGTCGTCTGCGAACTCGCGTCCGCCTTCTTGTCGTCGTCGTTCTTGAGGACACCCGTCGTGTACAGCGCCACACTGCCGATGACGACCACGCCGAGCACCGACGCGATCACCGTGTTGCGCATGCGCGCCTTGCGTCGGGCGCTCGTGCGTCGCTGCTGCTGCCGCAAGAACTTCTCCCGGGCGAGCTGACGCTTCCGCTGTTCCTGGGTGACCACCGGGTTCTCTCCTCATGCGTCTCGTACGTCGACTGGGACGCGTGCGTCTTGTGAGCCGACCGCCTGCGTGTGCCCCGTACCGTATATGGGTTCGCTGAGGAATCGGCAGCGCCGGTAGGCTCTGACCACTGGCGCAGCCGCCAGAAGCCCACGCGTATCGACACAAACGAAGGACGATCGTGCTCATTGCCGGGTTCCCCGCCGGGGCCTGGGGGACGAACTGTTACCTCGTCGCCCCCGCCGCCGGTGAGGAGTGCGTGATCATCGACCCGGGCCACCAGGCCGCCCCCGGAGTCGGCGAAGCGGTGCGCAAGCACCGGCTCAAGCCCGTCGCCGTCGTCCTCACCCACGGCCACATCGACCATGTGGCCTCGGTCGTCCCGGTCTGCGGCGCGCACGACGTGCCCGCCTGGATCCACCCCGAGGACCGGTACATGATGAGCGACCCGGAGAAGGCCCTGGGCCGGTCCATCGGGATGCCGCTCATGGGCGAGCTGACGGTGGGGGAGCCGGACGACGTCCGCGAGCTCACCGACGGCACGAGGCTGGCGCTGGCCGGTCTGGACTTCTCCGTCGCGCACGCCCCGGGCCATACCAAGGGGTCGGTGACCTTCCAGATGCCCGAGACGGCCGACGTCCCGCCGGTCTTGTTCTCCGGGGACCTGCTGTTCGCCGGCTCCGTCGGACGCACCGACCTGCCCGGCGGTGACATGGCCGAGATGCTCGACTCGCTGGCCCGCGTGTGCCTGCCGCTCGACGACTCGACCGTGGTGCTGTCCGGCCACGGCCCCCAGACGACCATCGGCCAGGAGCGCGCCGCCAACCCGTATCTGCGGCAGGTGGCGGCCGACGGCCAGGGAGCGGGTTCGCACACCCCTCCCCGACGAGGAATGTGACGAGAGACCTTCCGTGAGCACCTTCCAGGCCCCCAAGGGCACGTACGACCTGATCCCGCCGGACAGCGCCAAGTACCTCGCCGTCCGCGAGGCCATCGCCGCCCCGCTGCGCAACTCCGGCTACGGCTACATCGAGACGCCCGGCTTCGAGAACGTGGAGCTCTTCGCGCGCGGCGTCGGCGAGTCGACCGACATCGTGACGAAGGAGATGTACGCCTTCGAGACCAAGGGCGGCGACCGCCTCGCCCTGCGCCCCGAGGGCACGGCGTCCGTGCTGCGCGCCGCGCTGGAGGCCAACCTGCACAAGACGGGCAACCTGCCGGTCAAGCTCTGGTACTCCGGCTCGTACTACCGCTACGAGCGCCCCCAGAAGGGCCGTTACCGCCACTTCTCCCAGGTCGGCGCCGAGGCCATCGGAGCCGAGGACCCGGCGCTGGACGCCGAGCTGATCATCCTGGCGGACCAGGCCTACCGCTCGCTGGGCCTGAGGAACTTCCGCATCCTGCTCAACAGCCTCGGCGACAAGGAGTGCCGCCCGGTGTACCGGGAGGCGCTGCAGAACTTCCTGCGGAGCCTGGACCTCGACGAGGACACGCTGCGCCGCGCGGAGATCAACCCGCTGCGGGTCCTGGACGACAAGCGCGAGTCGGTCCAGAAGCAGCTCGGGGACGCGCCCCTGCTGCGCGACTACCTCTGCGACGCCTGCAAGGCGTACCACGAGGAGGTCCGCGAGCTGATCACGGCGGCCGGCGTGGGCTTCGAGGACGACCCGAAACTGGTCCGCGGCCTCGACTACTACACCCGGACGACCTTCGAGTTCGTCCACGACGGGCTGGGCTCGCAGTCCGCGGTGGGCGGCGGCGGCCGCTACGACGGGCTCTCCGAGATGATCGGCGGCCCCGCGCTGCCGTCGGTGGGCTGGGCGCTGGGCGTCGACCGCACGGTGCTGGCGCTGGAGGCGGAGGGCGTGGCGCTGGAACTGCCCGCCACCACCTCGGTGTTCGCCGTGCCGCTCGGCGAGGAGGCCCGCCGGCTGCTCTTCGCCAAGGTCACCGAGCTGCGCAAGCTCGGCGTCGCGGCCGACTTCTCCTACGGCGCCAAGGGGCTCAAGGGCGCCATGAAGAGCGCCAACCGCAGCGGCGCCCGCTACACGGTCGTCGCCGGCGAACGCGACCTCGCCGAGGGCGTCGTCCAGCTCAAGGACATGGAGTCCGGCGAGCAGCGGGCGGTCGGCGTGAACGAGATCGTGGCCGAGCTGGAGTCGAGGCTCGGTTAGTCCCCCGTCCGGGTGTCCGGGGGGTGCCGGGCCGGGTGGTCCGGCACCCTTCGTTCGTGTGTGCCGGTCCGCTTCGCCCATCGGCCGAAACCGAACGCTCGGGGCCCGCCGTGCGTACTTCCTTATGTCCGCCGAACGGTGGAGACACGGTCCGGTGCGGCACAATGTCCCCTGCCCGAAGATGGTCCCTCTCAAGTGACGGAATCGGCGTGATGAGCAAGACGACAGTCAAAGACGTCTCCACGGAATCCGAGCCCGGACGCGTCGCCGCGCCGGAGCCACGGACCGTGGGCGGCAGCCGTGCGTTGGCGATCCTGCTGCTGATCACCGGCGCTGCCGGTGTGCTCGCCGCCTGGGTCATCACGCTCGACAAGTTCAAGATCCTCGAGGCCAAGGTCGAGGGCAGGAGCTACACGCCGAGTTGCAGCATCAGCCCGATCATCAGCTGCGGCAGCGTCATGGAGAGCAAGCAGGCCGCCGTCTTCGGGTTCCCGAACCCGATGCTCGGCCTGGTCACGTACGGCATCGTCGTCTGCGTGGCCATGAGCCTGCTGGCCGGCGCCCGCTTCCCCCGCTGGTACTGGCTGACCTTCAACGCCGGCACGCTGTTCGGCGTGGGCTTCGTCACGTGGCTCCAGTACCAGTCGCTGTACAACATCAACGCCCTGTGCCTGTGGTGCTCGCTGGCCTGGGTCGCGACGATCACCATGTTCTGGTACGTCACCTCGTCCAACGTGCGCAACGGCTTCCTGCCCGCGCCGGACGGGCTCAAGCGGTTCTTCGGCGAGTTCACCTGGGTCCTGCCGGCCACCCACGTCGGCATCATCGCCATGCTGGTCCTCACCCGCTGGGGCGCCGACCTCTGGGCCTGAGCCCGTCGCCGCACCCGGCGGGAGTGTCGTACCCCTGACGTAGGCTCCGACGTGTGGAGCCCGACCTGTTCACCGCCGCAGCGGAAGACCGCCAGGAGAAGGACCCCGCCGGGAGCCCCCTGGCGGTCCGGATGCGCCCGCGCACCCTCGACGAGGTGGTGGGCCAGCAGCACCTGCTGAAACCCGGCTCACCGCTGCGCCGTCTGGTCGGCGACGGCGCCAAGGGCCCGGCCGGGCCCTCCTCCGTGATCCTCTGGGGGCCGCCGGGCACCGGGAAGACCACCCTGGCCTACGTCGTGTCCAAGGCCACCGACAAGCGGTTCGTCGAACTGTCGGCCATCACCGCCGGGGTCAAGGAGGTCCGCGCGGTCATCGACGGCGCGCGCCGCGCCATCGGCGGCTTCGGCAAGGAGACCGTCCTCTTCCTCGACGAGATCCACCGCTTCAGCAAGGCCCAGCAGGACTCCCTCCTCCCGGCCGTGGAGAACCGCTGGGTGACGCTGATCGCGGCGACCACCGAGAACCCCTACTTCTCGGTCATCTCCCCGCTGCTGTCCCGCTCCCTCCTGCTGACCCTCGAACCCCTCACGGACGACGACCTGCGCGGCCTCGTCCGGCGCGCCCTGGCCGACGACCGCGGCCTCAAGGGCGCCGTCACCCTCCCCGAGGAGACCGAGGCGCACCTCCTGCGCATCGCCGGCGGCGACGCCCGGCGCGCCCTGACCGCCCTGGAGGCCGCCGCCGGCGCCGCCCTCGACCAGGACGAGACGCGGATCAGCCTCCAGACGCTGGAACAGACCGTCGACCGGGCCGCGGTGAAGTACGACCGCGACGGCGACCAGCACTACGACGTCGCCAGCGCCCTGATCAAGTCCATCCGGGGCTCCGACGTGGACGCCGCCCTGCACTACCTGGCCCGCATGATCGAGGCCGGCGAGGACCCGCGCTTCATCGCCCGCCGCCTGATGATCTCCGCCAGCGAGGACATCGGCCTCGCCGATCCCCAGGCCCTGCCGATCGCGGTGGCCGCCGCCCAGGCCGTCGCGATGATCGGCTTCCCCGAGGCCGCCCTCACGCTCAGCCACGCCACCATCGCGCTCGCCCTGGCCCCCAAGTCCAACGCCGCGACCACGGCGGTCGGCGCCGCCCTGGAGGACGTCCGCAAGGGCCTGGCCGGGCCCGTCCCGCCGCACCTGCGCGACGGGCACTACAAGGGCGCCGCCAAGCTGGGCCACGCACAGGGGTACGTGTACCCGCACGACCTGCCGGAGGGCATCGCCGCCCAGCAGTACGCGCCGGACGCGGTCCACGGCCGGGAGTACTACACGCCCACCCGGCACGGAGCCGAGGCCCGCTACGCGGACGCCGTCGAATGGACCCGGCAGCGCCTCGGTCGCAAGGGGTCCTGAGCACCCTGTAGACTCGCCCGAAGCGCTGGGTCCCGTGCAGTCAGAACGGGACAGTCAGCCGGAGCACCGGTCTTCGGACCGGCTCCAAGGAGCGTCGCGCACCGTCGAAGGTGTCGCGGGCAGCCCACCACCACCCGGATTCCCGGAAACGGTCGGTGGGCCACTCGCGTGCTGCACGTATGTGCCCAGACCAGGGGAGCGGCTGCCCGACAGGTCCCATGCGGACCCGACGGGTTTCCCCGGCTGCGGATTGCGACCTCCCTCCACCCTGACAAGCCGAACCAGGAAATGAGAGACAGTGGCGAACCAGCCCCGCCCCAAGGTCAAGAAGTCGCGTGCCCTCGGCATCGCGCTCACCCCGAAGGCCGTCAAGTACTTCGAGGCCCGCCCCTACCCGCCGGGCGAGCACGGCCGTGGCCGCAAGCAGAACTCGGACTACAAGGTCCGTCTGCTCGAGAAGCAGCGTCTGCGCGCGCAGTACGACGTGTCCGAGCGCCAGCTCGTCCGCGCCTACGAGCGTGCCTCCAAGGTCCAGGGCAAGACCGGTGAGGCCCTGATCATCGAGCTCGAGCGCCGTCTCGACGCGCTGGTCCTGCGGTCGGGCATCGCCCGCACGATCTACCAGGCCCGCCAGATGGTCGTCCACGGCCACATCGAGGTCAACGGCCAGAAGGTCGACAAGCCCTCCTTCCGCGTCCGTCCCGACGACGTCGTGATGGTCCGCGAGCGCAGCCGCGGCAAGACGCTCTTCGAGGTCGCCCGCGCCGGTGGCTTCGCCCCCGACGGCGAGACCCCGCGCTACCTCCAGGTGAACCTCGGCGCCCTGGCCTTCCGCCTGGACCGCGAGCCGAACCGCAAGGAGATCCCGGTGATCTGCGACGAGCAGCTCGTCGTCGAGTACTACGCCCGCTGATCCCCTCCCGGATCGGCCCGCGGCCGTCGTAGGACTTCCGCGCCCCGGCCCGTCGTCCCCCCGCCCTTCGGAGCGGGCGGGGCGGCGGGTCTTCGCGCACCCCTAATCCGGTACGGAACGGCCGCGTCGGCGCGATAGGCTCGCCTCCAGAGGAGCTGCAGAGACAGCTGTCCGTCAGCACAGGGAGCGGGTGCGCAGTGTCCGGTGGAGAGGTGGCCGGCATCCTGGTGGCCGTGTTCTGGGCGATCCTGGTGTCCTTCCTCGCCGTCGCGCTGGCGAGGCTGGCCCAGACGCTCAGAGCGACGACCAGGCTCGTCGCGGACGTGACCGAACAGGCCGTCCCGCTGCTCGCCGACGCCTCCGCGGCGGTGCGCTCCGCGCAGACCCAGATCGACCGGGTCGACGCGATCGCCACCGACGTCCAGGAAGTCACGTCGAACGCCTCGGCGCTCTCCACCACCGTCGCCTCCACCTTCGGCGGCCCCCTGGTGAAGGTCGCCGCCTTCGGCTACGGCGTGCGGCGGGCCCTCGGCGGCCGCAAGGACGGCATGCCCGCCGGGGACCCCCGGCGTACCGTGATCGTGGGCCGCACGGTCTCCCGGCGGGAGAAGCGCAAGCCCCGTGGAAAGAGGGACTGAGAGCCAGCGATGTTCCGCCGCACCTTCTGGTTCAGCACGGGCGTCGCCGCCGGTGTCTGGGCCACCACCAAGGTCAACCGCAAGCTGAGGCAGCTGACCCCCGAGAGCCTCGCCGCCACCGCGGCGAACAAGGCGCTCGAGACGGGAGCCCGCCTCAAGGACCGGGCGGTCGGCTTCGCGCTCGACGTCCGCGACAACATGGCCCAGCGCGAGGCCGAACTGGGGGAGGCGCTCGGGATCCACGAGGACCCCGCGCTCCCCGCACCCAGGCGACACCCCGCCATCGAGAACGGCCGCGGCCCGTCCGGGCGCTCCGGCCGCCTCGACGACACGACGTACTCGCAGCAGAAGAACCCGTACAACCGGAATGAGGACCACTGATGGAGTCGGCCGAGATTCGCCGCCGCTGGCTGAGCTTCTACGAGGAGCGCGGGCACACCGTCGTCCCTTCGGCGTCGCTCATCGCGGACGACCCGACTCTGCTCCTCGTCCCCGCCGGCATGGTCCCCTTCAAGCCGTACTTCCTCGGCGAGGTCAAGCCGCCGTGGGCGCGCGCCACCAGCGTGCAGAAGTGCGTGCGCACGCCGGACATCGAAGAGGTCGGCAAGACCACCCGCCACGGCACGTTCTTCCAGATGTGCGGCAACTTCTCCTTCGGCGACTACTTCAAGCAAGGCGCCATCGAGTACGCCTGGGAGCTGCTCACCAGCGCCCAGGACAAGGGCGGTTACGGCCTGGACCCGGAGCGGCTCTGGATCACCGTCTACAAGGACGACGACGAGGCCGAGCGCATCTGGCACGAGGTCGTCGGCGTGCCCAGGGAGCGCATCCAGCGCCTCGGCATGAAGGACAACTACTGGTCCATGGGCGTCCCCGGACCCTGCGGCCCCTGTTCCGAGATCAACTACGACCGCGGCCCCGAGTTCGGCGTCGAGGGCGGCCCCGCCGTCAACGACGAGCGGTACGTGGAGATCTGGAACCTCGTCTTCATGCAGTACGAGCGCGGCGAGGGCATCGGCAAGGACAACTTCGAGATCCTCGGCGAGCTGCCGAGCAAGAACATCGACACGGGCCTCGGCCTGGAGCGCCTCGCCATGATTCTGCAGGGCGTGCAGAACATGTACGAGATCGACACCTCCATGGCCGTCATCAGGAAGGCCACCGAGCTGACCGGCGTCGCCTACGGCGAGGCCCACGACTCGGACGTCTCGCTGCGCGTGGTCACCGACCACATGCGCACGTCCGTGATGCTCATCGGCGACGGCGTCACCCCCGGCAACGAGGGCCGCGGTTACGTGCTGCGCCGCATCATGCGCCGCGCCATCCGCAACATGCGCCTCCTGGGCGCCACCGGCCCGGTCGTCAAGGACCTCATCGACACCGTCATCGAGATGATGGGGCAGCAGTACCCGGAGCTGGTCACCGACCGGCAGCGCATCGAGACCGTGGCCCTCGCCGAGGAGGCCGCCTTCCTCAAGACGCTGAAGGCCGGCACGAACATCCTCGACACGGCCATCAGCGAGACGAAGCAGTCCGGCGGCGCGGTCCTCGCCGGCGACAAGGCCTTCCTGCTGCACGACACCTGGGGCTTCCCGATCGACCTCACCCTGGAGATGGCCGCCGAACAGGGCCTCTCCGTGGACGAGGACGGCTTCCGCCGCCTGATGAAGGAGCAGCGGGACAAGGCCAAGGCCGACGCCCAGGCCAAGAAGACCGGCCACGCCGGCGTGGGCGCCTACCGCGAGATCGCCGACCAGGCCGGGGCCACCGAGTTCATCGGCTACTCCGACACCGAGGGCGAGTCCACGATCGTCGGCATCCTCGTCGACGGCGCCTCCTCGCCCGCCGCCTCCGAGGGCGACGAGATCGAGATCGTCCTCGACCGCACCCCGTTCTACGCCGAGGGCGGCGGCCAGATCGGCGACACCGGCCGGATCCGGGTGGACACCGGCGCGATCGTCGAGATCCGCGACACCCAGAAGCCGGTGCCCGGCGTGTACGTCCACAAGGGCGTCGTCCAGGTCGGCGAGGTCACGGTCGGTTCCAAGGCCCACGCCTCGATCGACCGGCGCCGGCGCACGGCCATCGCCCGCGCCCACTCCGCCACCCACCTCACCCACCAGGCGCTGCGCGACGCCCTCGGCCCCTCGGCCGCCCAGGCCGGTTCCGAGAACCAGCCCGGCCGCTTCCGCTTCGACTTCGGCTCCCCGGCCGCCGTGCCGACGGCCGTGATGACCGACGTCGAGCAGAAGATCAACGAGGTGCTCGCCCGCGAACTCGACGTCCAGGCCGAGGTCATGGGCATCGACGAGGCCAAGAAGCAGGGCGCCATCGCCGAGTTCGGCGAGAAGTACGGCGAGCGCGTCCGCGTCGTCACCATCGGCGACTTCTCCAAGGAGCTGTGCGGCGGCACGCATGTGCACAACACCGCCCAGCTGGGCCTGGTGAAGCTGCTGGGCGAGTCGTCCATCGGTTCCGGCGTGCGCCGGATCGAGGCCCTCGTCGGCGTCGACGCCTACCACTTCCTCGCCCGCGAGCACACGGTCGTCGCCCAGCTCCAGGAGCTGGTCAAGGGCCGCCCCGAGGAGCTTCCGGAGAAGGTCTCCGCCATGCTCGGCAAGCTCAAGGACGCCGAGAAGGAGATCGAGAAGTTCCGCGCGGAGAAGGTGCTTCAGGCCGCCGCGGGTCTCGTGGACTCCGCCAAGGACGTCCACGGCGTCGCCGTCGTCACCGGGCAGGTCCCGGACGGCACCACGCCGGACGACCTGCGCAGGCTGGTCCTCGACGTACGCGGCCGCATCCAGGGCGGCCGGGCAGCCGTGGTGGCCCTCTTCACGGTCAACAACGGCAAGCCGCTGACGGTCATCGCCACCAACGAGGCCGCCCGCGAGCGTGGTCTGAAGGCCGGCGAGCTGGTCCGCACGGCCGCCAAGACGCTCGGCGGGGGCGGTGGCGGCAAGCCGGACGTCGCCCAGGGCGGCGGCCAGAACGCGGCCGCCGTCGGCGACGCCGTGGACGCGGTCGAGCGGCTCGTGGCGGAATCGGCCAAGTGAGCCGTCCGATGCGCAGGGGCCGGCGGCTCGCGATCGACGTCGGGGACGCCCGGATCGGGGTCGCCTCGTGCGACCCCGACGGGATCCTCGCCACTCCGGTGGAGACGGTCCCCGGCCGGGACGTTCCGGCCGCCCACCGCCGGCTGAAGCAGCTGGTCGAGGAGTACGAGCCGATCGAGGTCGTCGTCGGCCTCCCTCGCTCCCTCAAGGGGGGCGAGGGGCCCGCCGCGGTGAAGGTGCGCGGATTCGCACAGGAACTGGCGAACGGGATCGCTCCCGTATCCGTACGTCTGGTCGACGAGAGGATGACGACCGTGACGGCCGCTCAGGGACTGCGCGCCTCGGGCGTGAAGGCCAAGAAGGGCCGTTCGGTGATCGACCAGGCAGCGGCTGTGATCATCCTGCAGCAGGCGCTGGAATCCGAACGAGTGTCAGGCGAGGCGCCCGGCGAGGGCGTCGAAGTGGTCGTCTGATCGCGATACGGTAACGTTCCGCGCGATGTGGTGGTGTTCGAACAGCCGCCGCACAGAGAGAGGCGGCACGGTGACGGGCCCGCGACAGCCGAGTGATCGCCGCCTCGCGGCTCTAGGGGATCGATGACTGAGTATGGCCGGGGCCCAGGCTCCGAACCGTGGCATCCGGAGGACCCGTTGTACGGGGACGGCGGATGGGAGGGGCAGCAGGCCCCCACGGGTCATCAGCCTGCCTACGGCGGCCAGCAGCAGCACCACTACCCGCAGCAGCAGCACCCGCAGCAGCAGCATCCCCAGCAGGGCGAGTACGGAGACTGGAGCCAGGGTCAGGGGCAGCAGTACGACGGGCAACAGGCCCCGTACGACCCGCAGTACCAGGGCTACGGCCAGCAGCAGTACCCCGGCCAGGGACAGCAGCAGTACGCCCAGCAGAACCAGCAGCACGGTTACCACGAGGGATACCAGGAGGGCGGCTGGGACGGGACGGGCACGCACGCCCACGTCCCCTACGCGGCCGACCCCGGCGACCCCTACGGCCAGCAGGCCGCCGCCTACGGCGCGCAGCAGCCGGACTTCTACGGCACCCAGGACGCGTATCCGCCGCCGGAGCCGCCCGCCCGCCGGCGTCCCGAACCCGAGCGCGAACCGGAGCCCGAGGCGGCCCCGGAGGCCGGAGCGGGGCAGAACACCGACTGGGACCCGGGACCCGACCAGGGTGAGCACGCGTTCTTCGCGGGCGACGACGACGAGGCCGACGAGGACGAGGAACCGGACCGCGGGAAGCGCCGCGGCCGGGGCGGCAAGGGCGCCGGCGGCGCGAAGAGCGCCAAGGGCAAGAAGAAGAGCCGCAACGGCTGCGCCTGTCTGGTCGTCGTCCTGGTGTTCGCCGGCGGCCTCGGCGGCGTCGGCTATGTCGGGTACCACTACTACAAGAATCGTTACAGCGCGGCTCCCGACTTCGCGGGCGCGGGCACCGCCCAGACGGTGAGCGTGCAGGTGCCCAAGGGATCGGGCGGCGCGGACATCGGCCGTCTGCTGAAGGAGGCCGGCGTCGTCAAGAGCGTCGACGCCTTCGTGTCCGCGTGCACGAGCAACCCCGACGGGGGGAAGATCCAGGCGGGCGCCTACATCCTGAAGAAGCAGATGTCGGCGAAGAGCGCCGTCGCGATGATGCTCGACCCCAAGAGCCAGGCCAACGTGCTGGTGACGCCGGGGCAGCGCAACGTAGCGGTCTACCGCGGCATCGACGCGAAACTCGGCCTCGCCCCCGGCACGACCCGGAAGGTCGCGGAGAGCAAGCACGCGTCGCTCGGGCTGCCCGAGTGGGCCGGTGACAACGAGGACATCAAGGACCCGCTGGAGGGCTTCCTCTTCCCGGGCACCTACGACGCGGCCAAGGGCATGAAGCCGGAGACCGTCCTCAAGGCCATGGTCGACCACGCCAACGACGTCTACGGCGCGTACGACTTCGCGGCCAAGGCCAAGGCACTCAAGCTGGACAGCCCGCTCCAGGTCGTCACGGTCGCCAGCCTGGTCCAGGCCGAGGGCAAGACGCACGACGACTACCGCAAGATGGCGGAGGTCGTCTACAACCGGCTCAAGCCCACCAACGACCAGACCAACCAGCTGCTCCAGTTCGACTCGACCTTCAACTACCTGAAGGGCGAGAGCAAGATCCACATCAGCGAGTCCGAGATCAACAAGAACAAGGACCCGTACAACACCTACACCAACAAGGGCCTGCCGCCCGGCCCGATCGGCAACCCCGGTGAGGACGCGCTGAAGGCCACGCTCAACCCGACCTCGGCCGGCTGGATCTACTTCGTCGCCACCGACGGCAAGAGCAACACCGAATTCGCCAAGACCTACGCCGAGTTCAAGCGACTCAAGGAAAAGTTCGATGCCAGCTCGGGCAACTGACGCCCGCCGGGCCGCCGTGCTCGGCAGCCCCATCGCCCACTCCCTCTCCCCGGTGCTGCACCGCGCCGCGTACGAGGCGCTGGACCTCACGGAGTGGACGTACGACCGCTTCGACGTCGACGAGGAGGCCCTGCCCGCCTTCCTCGACGGGCTGGGCGCCGAATGGGCCGGTCTGTCGCTGACCATGCCGCTCAAGCGCGCGGTCATCCCGCTGCTCGACGAGATCAGCGAGACCGCCGCCTCCGTCGAGGCCGTCAACACCCTCGTGTTCGCCGGGGACGGCCGCCGCCTCGGCGACAACACCGACATCCCCGGCATGGTCGCCGCCCTGCGCGAACGCGGCATCGAACAGGTCGAGTCGGCCGCGATCCTCGGCGCCGGCGCCACCGCGTCCTCCGCGCTGGCCGCCCTCACCCGGGTCTGCGCCGGCCGGATCGTCGCCTACGTCCGCAGCGAGGCCCGCGCCGCCGAGATGCGGCAGTGGGGCGAGCGGCTCGACGCCGAGGTCGTGATCGCCGACTGGGCGGACGCCACCGACGCGCTGCGCTTCCCGCTGGTCGTCGCCACCACCCCGGCGGGCGCCACGGACGCCCTCGCCGCCTCGGTGCCGGAGCGCCCCGCCGCCCTCTTCGACGTGCTCTACGACCCCTGGCCGACCGAGCTGGCCGCACGCTGGTCCATGGCCGGCGGCGCCGTGGTCAGCGGCCTCGACCTGCTGGTGCACCAGGCGGTGCTCCAGGTGGAGCGGATGACCGGCCGGACCCCGGCCCCGGTGGAGGCCATGCGCAGGGCGGGCGAGCGGGCCCTGGCCGCCCGCGGCGCGCCGCACCGCCCGTAGCCGTCCCGCGCGCCCCCGCGTCCGCTTGCTGGACCGGCGACCGGCGTCGCGGCCCGGACGTGGGAGGATCGGGGGTGGCGGGCCAGGGCCGCGCACCCGGTCACGCCGACGACGTACGCGAAGGACACGCGTGCGCAGAGCAGTACCAGGGCGCGAGCACTGAGGAGCATCGTTGAGCAGGCTGCGTTGGCTGACCGCGGGGGAATCCCACGGTCCCGCACTTGTCGCGACGCTGGAGGGCCTTCCCGCCGGCGTGCCGATCACCACCGAGATGGTCGCCGACCACCTCGCGCGGCGGCGGCTCGGCTATGGACGCGGTGCGCGGATGAAGTTCGAGCGCGACGAGATCACCTTCCTCGGCGGTGTCCGCCACGGTCTGACCATGGGCTCTCCCGTCGCCGTCATGGTGGGCAACACCGAGTGGCCCAAGTGGGAACAGGTCATGGCGGCCGACCCGGTCGACCCGGAGATCCTCGCCGGCCTCGCCCGCAACGCCCCGCTCACCCGCCCGCGCCCCGGCCACGCCGACCTCGCCGGCATGCAGAAGTACGGCTTCGACGAGGCCCGGCCGATCCTGGAGCGCGCCTCCGCGCGGGAGACGGCAGCCCGGGTCGCACTGGGCGCGGTCGCCCGGTCGTACCTGAAGGAGACGGCCGGCGTCGAGATCGTCTCCCACGTCGTGGAGCTGGCCGGGGCCAAGGCGCCCTACGGCGTCGTGCCGACCCCGGCCGACGTCGAGAAGCTGGACGCCGACCCGGTCCGCTGCCTGGACGCCGACGCGTCGAAGGCGATGGTCGCGGAGATCGACCAGGCCCACAAGGACGGCGACACCCTCGGCGGCGTCGTCGAGGTGCTGGCCTACGGCGTCCCCGTCGGGCTCGGCTCGCACGTGCACTGGGACCGCCGGCTGGACGCCCGGCTGGCCGCCGCGCTGATGGGCATCCAGGCGATCAAGGGCGTCGAGGTCGGCGACGGCTTCGACCTCGCGCGCGTGCCCGGCTCCAAGGCGCACGACGAGATCCTCGCCACGGGCGACGGGATCAGGCGCGCCTCCGGCCGCTCCGGCGGCACCGAGGGCGGGCTGACCACCGGCGAGCTGCTGCGCGTGCGCGCCGCGATGAAGCCGATCGCGACCGTGCCGCGGGCCCTGCAGACCGTCGACGTCGCCACCGGCGAGGCGACCCAGGCCCACCACCAGCGCTCCGACGTGTGCGCGGTCCCGGCCGCCGGGATCGTCGCCGAGGCGATGGTGGCACTGGTGCTGGCGGACGCGGTGGCGGAGAAGTTCGGCGGCGACAGCGTCGCCGAGACCCGCCGCAACGTGCGCTCGTACCTCGACAACCTGCACATCCGATGAGCGGGCCCCGGGTCGTCCTGGTCGGCCCCATGGGCGTCGGCAAGTCGACCGTCGGCCAACTGCTCGCCGAGCGGCTCGGCGTCGCCTACCGCGACACCGACGACGACATCGTCGCCGACGCGGGCCGCGCCATCGCGGAGATCTTCGTCGACGAGGGCGAGGACGCCTTCCGCGCGATGGAGAAGCGGGCCGTGCGGCGTGCCCTCACCGAGCACGACGGCGTCCTGGCGCTGGGCGGCGGCGCGATCCTGGACCCGGACACGCGCGGCCTGCTGGCCGGGCAGTGCGTGCTCTACCTGGCCATGGACGTGGAGGAGGCCGTCAAGCGGACCGGCCTGAACGCGGCCCGCCCGCTGCTCGCCGTCAATCCGCGCAAGCAGTGGCGCGAGTTGATGGAGGCCCGCCGCCATCTGTACGAGGGCGTCGCCACCGCGGTCGTCGCCACGGACGGCCGCACCCCCGAAGAGGTCACCCGAGCAGCCCTGGACGCACTGGAGTTGAAGGAAGCATGAGCAGCGAATCCGTGACGCGGATCCGGATCGGCGGCAGCGCGGGGACGGAGCCCTACGAGGTGCTGGTCGGCCGCCGGCTGCTGGGCGAGCTCGGCGCGCTGATCGGCGACCGCGTCAAGCGGGTCGCCGTGATCCACCCCGAGGCGCTCGCCGAGACCGGGGACGCGCTCCGCGCCGACCTGGCCGAGCAGGGCTTCGAGGCCGTGGCCATCCAGGTGCCCAACGCGGAGGAGGCCAAGACCGCCGAGGTCGCCGCGTACTGCTGGAAGGCGCTCGGCCAGTCCGGCTTCACCCGCACGGACGTCGTCGTGGGCGTCGGCGGCGGCGCGACCACCGACCTGGCCGGATTCGTCGCCGCGACCTGGCTGCGCGGGGTGCGCTGGATCGCCGTCCCGACGACCGTGCTCGCCATGGTCGACGCGGCCGTCGGCGGCAAGACCGGCATCAACACCGCCGAGGGCAAGAACCTCGTCGGCTCCTTCCACCCGCCGGCCGGGGTCCTCTGCGACCTCGCCGCGCTGGACTCGCTCCCGGTCAACGACTACGTCTCGGGGCTCGCCGAGATCATCAAGGCCGGCTTCATCGCCGACCCGGTGATCCTCGACCTCATCGAGTCCGACCCGGAGGCGGCCCGCACCCCGCAGGGCCCGCACACCTCCGAGCTGATCGAGCGGTCCATCAGGGTCAAGGCGGACGTCGTGTCGTCCGACCTCAAGGAGTCCGGGCGGCGGGAGATCCTCAACTACGGCCACACCCTGGCGCACGCCATCGAGAAGAACGAGCGCTACAAGTGGCGGCACGGCGCGGCCGTCTCCGTCGGCATGCACTTCGCCGCCGAACTGGGCCGCCTCGCGGGCCGGCTGGACGACGCGACGGCGGACCGGCACCGCACGGTCCTGGAGTCGGTGGGCCTCCCGCTGCACTACCGCCACGACCAGTGGCCCAAGCTGCTGGAGAACATGAAGGTCGACAAGAAGTCCCGCGGCGACCTGCTGCGCTTCATCGTCCTGGACGGCCTGGCCAAGCCGACCGTCCTCGAGGGCCCCGACCCGGCCGTCCTGCTCGCCGCCTACGGCGAGGTGGGCGAGTAGGACCCGCCGGACGCCCGCGCGGGACCGCCCGGGCGGCCTTGCGGCCCTTCCGCCCGATTCGCCGTCCGCACCGGGCACTTCGGACCGCCCCCGGCCGTTCACGAAACGACAGCCGAGGGCGACACCGTTCGGACGGGTCCACCTCCCACGCCCTTTAGGCTGTGGTCCGAACGGGGGTCCGCCCCCACAGCCAGCGCCCATTGCCTGTACGAGACGGAGTGGCACCGGATGCAGCACGCAGTGGGTTCTCCGCTGCCGCCGCCCCACCAGCCGGGGCACGGTCCGGCCGCCGGCTGGTCGCCGGCCGCGCACCACCCGGGCCCGCACCAGCCGGGCGGCGCCCCGCACCAGCCGGGTCACCTCGGCGCCCCCGCGGGCCCCGTCCCGCCCGCGCCCCAGCCGCCGGTCCCGTCGGCGCCGCCGCCCGCGCCCCAGCACGCCCCGGCCCCCCAGCACGCCCCGGCCCCGCAGGGCCCGGACGCCACCGGGCACGTCCCGCTGCCGCCCGGCGCGCCCGTCCCCATGCCCAGCGCGCCGCCCGCCGCCACGGTCCCCGACCCGGCGGGCACCACGCTCGCGGTGCTGCTGATCGGCCCCGCGGGCGCGGGGAAGACCAGCGTCGCCAAGTTCTGGGCCGAGCACCGCCGGGTGCCCACCGCCCACGTCAGCCTCGACGACGTGCGCGAATGGGTCCGCTCGGGCTTCGCCGACCCGCAGTCGGGATGGAACGAGCACTCCGAGGCCCAGTACCGGCTGGCCCGCCGCACCTGCGGCTTCGCCGCCCGCAACTTCCTGGCCAACGGCATCTCGTGCATCCTGGACGACGCGATCTTCCCCGACCGCCCGGCCGTGGGCCTCGGCGGCTGGAAACGCCATGTGGGGCCGGGCCTGCTGCCCGTCGTCCTGCTGCCCGGTCTGGAGGTCGTCCTGGAGCGCAACGCCGAGCGCGCCGGCAACCGCCGCCTCACCGACGAGGAGGTCGCCCGCATCCACGGCCGCATGGCCGGCTGGTACGGCTCCGGCCTGCCCATCATCGACAACTCCCAGCTCGACGTCCCCACCACGGCCAGGGTGCTGGACGACGTGCTGGCGCGGGCGATCGCCAGCCCGCCCAAGTGGTGACCGGCGCGGCGGGGCAGCGGCGCGGCCGCTGACGACGGCCCGGAGGTCCGGCGCCGGACGGGAGCGGTGCGCGCGCCCGGGGCGTCGCGTCCCCCGAACGCCTTCCCAACCGGCGCGATCCGGTCGGCGCTCCTACGCTCGTGTCATGTCAGAGGTGCACGAGTCCCGCCGAAACCGCCTGAGGGAACGTTGCCACGCGGCCGGCACCGCGGCGGCGCTGATCTCCCGTCCCGCCAACGTGAGGTATCTCGCGGGCGCCGCCCCGAACGGCTCCGTCCTGCTGCTGGGCGGACGCGAGGATCTCCTGGTCTGCTCCGGACCGCTCGACGAACGTCCCGGCGACGCCCGGCCGGACGACGCCCTGCGCGTCCACTGCCTGCCGCACGCCGACGGCGATCCCGCGGTCGCCGCCGCCGGTCTCCTGGCGGCCGGGGGCGACGACTCCCTCGCCATCGAGGAGCACCACCTCACGGTGTCCCGGCACCGCGAGATCCGCTCCGTCGCGCCCGGGCTGCGCCTGGCCGACCTCGGCGGCGCGGTGGAGCAGGCGAGGGTGGTCAAGGACGAGGAGGAGATCTCCTGCCTGCGGATCGGCGCGGAGATCGCCGACCAGGCCCTGGGAGAGCTGCTGGAGTCCATCCTGGTCGGACGGACCGAACGCCATCTCGCCCTCGAACTGGAGCGGCGTCTCGTCGACCACGGCGCGGACGGCCCGGCCTTCCCCACGTCCGTGGGCACCGGCCCGAACTCCGGCCGCCGCGGGCACCGGCCGACGGACCGGCGGGTCGAGGAGGGCGACTTCCTGTCCGTCTGCCTGGGGGCGGCCTACCGCGGCTACCGCTGCGAGATCGGCCGCACGTTCGTGATCGGCACGTCTCCGGCCGACTGGCAGATCGAGCTGTACGACCTGGTCTTCGCCGCCCAGCGTGCCGGACGGGAGGCCCTGGCACCCGGTGTGGCCTGCCGTGACGTGGACCGTGCGGCACGCCAGGTGCTGGCGTCGGCGGGGCACTGCGAGGGTCTCCCGGCGTTCGTCGGGCACGGTGTCGGACTGGAAATCGAGGAGGACCCGCAGTTGACTCCCGCGGCCATGGGTAAACTGGACGCTTGCGTGCCGGTCACCGTCGAACCCGGGGTCCACCTACCGGGTCGGGGCGGCGTCCGGATCGATGACACGCTCGTCGTGCGCCCCGAGGCGGACGGCGGACCCGAGCTACTCACCATCACGACCAAGGAGCTGCTCGCCCTCTAGGCAGGTGCGTGCCCCGGGGTCGTCCACGTCAGTCCAGGAGATTCCGCAACCGTGGCTTCCACGAACGACCTCAAGAACGGCCTGGTGCTCAAGCTCGAAGGCGGCCAGCTCTGGTCCGTCGTCGAGTTCCAGCACGTCAAGCCCGGCAAGGGCCCGGCCTTCGTGCGCACCAAGCTCAAGAACGTGCTGTCCGGCAAGGTGGTCGACAAGACCTTCAACGCCGGCGTCAAGGTCGAGACGGCCACTGTCGACAAGCGCGACATGCAGTTCTCCTACATGGACGGCGAGTACTTCGTCTTCATGGACATGGAGACCTACGACCAGCTCATGGTCGACCGCAAGGCCGTCGGCGACGCCGCCAACTTCCTGATCGAGGGCTTCACGGCCACCGTCGCGCAGCACGAGGGCGAGGTGCTCTTCGTCGAGCTGCCGGCCGCCGTCGAGCTCGTGGTGCAGGAGACCGAGCCGGGCCTGCAGGGCGACCGCTCCACCGGCGGCACCAAGCCCGCCACCCTGGAGACCGGTCACCAGATCCAGGTCCCGCTCTTCATCACCACCGGTGAGAAGATCAAGGTCGACACCCGCACCAGCGACTACCTCGGCCGGGTGAACAGCTAACCGTGGCTGCCCGCAACACGGCCCGCAAGCGCGCCTTCCAGATCCTCTTCGAGGGCGACCAGCGCGGAGCCGACGTCCTGACGGTCCTCGCGGACTGGGTCCGGCTCTCCCGGGCCGACACCCGGCAGCCGCCGGTGAGCGAGTTCACGATGCAGCTGGTCGAGGGCTACGCGCAGCACGCGCGGCGCATCGACGACCTGATCTCGCAGTACTCGGTCGGCTGGACGCTGGACCGGATGCCGGTCGTCGACCGCAACATCCTGCGACTCGGCGCCTACGAGCTGATCTGGGCCGACGAGACCCCGGACGCCGTCGTCCTCGACGAGATGGTGCAGCTGGCGAAGGAGTTCTCGACGGACGAGTCGCCCTCGTTCGTCAACGGCCTGCTCGGCCGCCTCAAGGAGCTCAAGCCGTCCCTGCGGCGCGAATAGCCCGCCGGGCGGGCCGGGACGCCGCGGGCCGTCACAGGCGGTCTGCGGGCCGTCAGCGGCTCGTGGCGGCGCCCCGCGTCCCTCGGGGGCGTGAACATGCCGGAGGGCCCACAGCGCACGCTGTGGGCCCTCCGGCATGTTCACGCCTTGCGCGGACGTGGCCGGAACCGTCGGGTTCCGGCCACGGCGAGGGTACGTTTCTGCTCAGCCGCGAGGCGGCTAGTTCTCCTCGTGGGAGACGGCGCGGCGCGCGTCCGCGTCCAGGACGCCCCAGCTGATCAGCTGCTCGGTCAGGACCGAGGGCGACTGGTCGTAGATGACGGCGAGGGTGCGCAGGTCGTCCTGGCGGATCGACAGCACCTTGCCGTTGTAGTCGCCGCGCTGCGACTGGATGGTGGCCGCGTAGCGCTGGAGCGGGCCCGCCTTCTCGACCGGCACATGGGCCAGTCGCTCCAGGTCGAGGACCAGCTTCGGCGGGGGCTCGGCCGCCCCGCCCGGGGTGGTGCCCGGCAGCAGTTCCTGCACGGGAACGCCGTAGAAGTCCGCCAGCTCGGCAAGGCGCTGCACGGTCACGGCGCGGTCGCCGCGCTCGTACGAACCGACCACGACCGCCTTCCAGCGTCCCTGGGACTTCTCCTCGACACCGTGGAGGGAAAGGCCCTGCTGGGTGCGGATCGCACGGAGCTTGGCCCCGAGCTGCTTGGCGTATTCGCTGGACATATAGCTCCCCGGCACTGGGTCGACGCGGCACGAGCCGCGTGCTGGTAACTCACTGTGAGGTTACGCAGCGTGATTCTCCCGCGTCAAGCCGAATGGTCCACACCGACTCTTCCGTGGTAGTGCCGACCGATTAGGCCAAGGGGGTGACGGCGCCGCCCTCCCGGCCTGCTACCGTGGATGGCGCAAATCCGACGTCCTTTAAGGTCCGTCCCGTGAGGCGGAGAAGGAGGTCCGTTTCGTATGGACAAGCGTGCCATCGAGCAGGACATCGAGCACGACCCCCGGCAGGCCGACGCGCGGCCCGTCCTCGAGGGCCCCGACATCGTGCGCGTGCTGACCCGCATCGCCCACGAGATCGTCGAACGCGCCAAGGGCGCCGACGACGTGGTGCTCCTCGGCATCCCGACCCGCGGCGTGTTTCTCGCCCGGCGGCTCGGCGCCAAGCTGGAGCAGATCACCGACCGCAAGGTCCCCGTCGGCTCCCTCGACATCACCATGTACCGCGACGACCTGCGCATGCACCCCCCGCGCGCGCTGGCCCGCACCGAGATCCCCGGCGACGGCCTCGACGGCAGACTGGTCGTCCTCGTCGACGACGTGCTCTTCTCCGGCCGCACCATCCGCGCCGCCCTCGACGCCCTGAACGACCTCGGGCGCCCGCGCGCGGTGCAGCTCGCGGTCCTGGTCGACCGCGGCCACCGCGAACTGCCCATCCGCGCCGACTACGTCGGCAAGAACCTCCCCACGTCGCTGCGGGAGACGGTCAAGGTCCAGCTCGCCGAGGAGGACGGACGCGACACCGTCCTGCTCGGCTTCCAGCAGACCCAGTAGCAGACGGATCGCGTACGCCGCCGCCGTGCTCACGTACGCCCCTTCGGCGCGCCTCCGCCTGCCCGGAACCTCCCGAATCCTGAACTGCCTTACGGAGCCTGACAGATGCAGCGTCATCTCATCTCGGCCGCCGACCTCACCCGCGACGACGCCGTCCTGATCCTCGACACCGCCGAGGAGATGGCCCGGGTGGCCGACCGGCCCATCAAGAAACTGCCGACCCTGCGCGGCCGCACGATCGTCAACCTCTTCTTCGAGGACTCCACGCGCACGCGCATCTCCTTCGAGGCCGCCGAGAAGCGGCTGTCCGCGGACGTGATCAACTTCTCCGCCAAGGGGTCGAGCGTGTCCAAGGGCGAGTCCCTGAAGGACACCGCCCAGACGCTGGAGGCCATGGGCGTCGACGCCGTCGTCATCCGGCACGGCGCCTCCGGGGCGCCCTACCGGCTGGCCACCTCGGGCTGGATCGACGCCGTCGTCGTCAACGCCGGCGACGGCACCCACCAGCACCCCACCCAGGCCCTCCTGGACGCCTTCACCATGCGCCGCAGGCTGGTCGGCCGGGACGCCGGGATCGGCCAGGACCTCTCCGGCAGGCGCATCACGATCGTCGGCGACGTCCTGCACAGCCGGGTCGCCCGCTCCAACGTCGACCTGCTGCACACCCTCGGCGCCGAGGTCACCCTCGTCGCCCCGCCCACCCTGGTCCCGGTCGGCATCGAGAGCTGGCCCTGCGCGGTCTCCTACGACCTCGACAGCACGCTGCCCAAGTCCGACGCCGTGATGATGCTGCGCGTGCAGCGCGAGCGGATGAACGCCGCGTTCTTCCCGACCGAGCGCGAGTACTCGCGCCGCTACGGCCTCGACGGCGAGCGGATGGCGCGGATGCCCGAGCACGCGATCGTGATGCACCCCGGCCCGATGGTGCGCGGCATGGAGATCACCGCCGAGGTCGCCGACTCCGACCGCTGCACCGTCGTCGAACAGGTCGCCAACGGCGTGTCCATCCGGATGGCCGTCCTCTACCTGCTTCTGGGCGGCAACGAACCCGCCGTCAGCCACGCCCGCTCCACCGAGGAGAAGTAAGAACATGAGCAAGATCCTGATCCGTGGTGCGAAGGTGCTCGGCGGCGAGCCGCAGGACGTCCTCATCGACGGGGACACGATCGCCGAGGTGGGCGCCGGCCTGAGCGCCGACGGCGCCGAGGTCGTCGAGGCCGCGGGCAAGGTGCTGCTGCCGGGTCTGGTCGACCTGCACACCCATCTGCGCGAGCCGGGCCGCGAGGACTCCGAGACCGTGCTGACCGGCACCCGCGCCGCCGCCTCCGGCGGCTACACGGCCGTCTTCGCCATGGCCAACACCTTCCCCGTCGCCGACACCGCCGGCGTGGTCGAGCAGGTCTACCGCCTCGGGCAGGAGCACGGCTACTGCGACGTACAGCCCATCGGCGCGGTCACCGTCGGCCTGGAGGGCCGCAAGCTCGCCGAGCTGGGCGCCATGCACGAGTCGGCCGCCGGGGTCACCGTCTTCTCCGACGACGGCAAGTGCGTCGACGACGCCGTGATCATGCGCCGGGCCCTGGAGTACGTGAAGGCCTTCGGCGGGGTCGTCGCCCAGCACGCGCAGGAGCCGCGGCTGACCGAGGGCGCCCAGATGAACGAGGGCGTCGTCTCCGCCGAGCTGGGGCTGGGCGGCTGGCCCGCGGTCGCCGAGGAGTCGATCATCGCCCGCGACGTCCTGCTCGCCGAGCACGTCGGCTCCCGCGTCCACATCTGCCACCTCTCCACCGCGGGATCCGTCGAGATCGTCCGCTGGGCCAAGTCCCGCGGCATCGACGTCACCGCCGAGGTCACCCCGCACCACCTCCTGCTCACCGACGAACTGGTCCGCTCCTACGACCCCGTCTACAAGGTGAACCCGCCGCTGCGCACCGAGCGGGACGTCCTCGCCCTGCGCGAGGCGCTCGCCGACGGCACGATCGACATCGTGGCCACCGACCACGCCCCGCACCCGCACGAGGACAAGGACTGCGAGTGGGCCGCGGCCGCCATGGGCATGGTCGGCCTGGAGACCGCGCTGTCGGTGGTGCAGGAGACCATGGTGCGGACGGGCCTGCTGGACTGGGCCGGGGTCGCCGACCGCATGTCCACCACGCCCGCCCGGATCGGACGGGCCGCCGGCCACGGTCGTCCCGTCTCGGCTGGTGAGCCCGCCAACCTCACGCTCGTCGACACGGAATACCGTGGGTCCGTGGACCCCGCGGGCTTCGCCTCGCGCAGCCGGAACACCCCGTACGAGGGGCGTGAGCTGCCGGGCCGGGTCACGCACACCTGGCTGCGGGGCAAGGCCACGCTCGTCGACGGGAAGCTCACGTGACATCTGCTGCACTACTGCTCGCGGCCGAGAAGGAATCGGCCCAAGTGACCGACTGGGCCGCACGGGTCGGCTGGGTGGTCGGCCTCGGCCTCTTCGTCGCGCTCGTCTACTGGCTGATGCGCGAGGGCTGGAAGTGGCGCGGCACCCTCCAGGGCGACCTGCCCGAGCTGCCCACCGTGCCGGACGAGCCGGGCCCGGTGAGACTGGGCATGAGCGGCCGTTACCACGGCTCCACCACCGCCGGGCAGTGGCTCGACCGCATCGTGGCGCACGGCCTGGGCACCCGCAGCCGGACCGAGCTCACCCTGACGGACGCGGGACTGGACGTCGTGCGCCCCGGCGCGAGCGACTTCTTCATCCCGGCCGCCGCCCTGCGTGAGGCCAGGCTCGACAAAGGCATCGCCGGCAAGGTCCTCACCGAGGGCGGACTGCTGGTGGTGACCTGGGCGCACGGCGACCGGCTGCTCGACTCCGGGTTCCGCTCGGACCACGCGGCCGAGCACGCCGCCTGGGTCGACGCCATCAACTCCATGATCAAGAACGACACGACGGAAGGCGCACGATGACGACCTCCACCAGGGGAGCCGCCAGGACTCCCGCCGTACTCGTCCTGGAGGACGGCCGCATCTTCCGCGGCCGCGCCTACGGGGCCGTGGGGGAGACCTTCGGCGAAGCGGTGTTCTCCACCGGGATGACCGGCTACCAGGAGACCCTGACCGACCCGTCGTACGACCGCCAGATCGTCGTCGCGACCGCCCCGCAGATCGGCAACACCGGCTGGAACGACGAGGACGACGAGTCGGGCCGCATCTGGGTCGCCGGCTACGTCGTGCGCGACCCCGCGCGCGTGCCGTCCAACTGGCGCGCCAAGCGCTCCCTGGACGACGAGCTCTGCGCCCAGGGCGTCGTCGGGATCTCCGGCGTCGACACCCGCGCCCTCACCCGCCACCTGCGCGAGCGCGGCTCCATGCGCGCCGGCGTCTTCTCCGGCGAGGCGATCGCCCCCGACGGCGAGCTCTTCGCGCGCGTGCAGGCCCAGCCCCACATGAAGGGCGCGAGCCTGTACGAGGAGGTCGCCACCAAGGAGGCCTACGTCGTGCCCGCGGTCGGCGAGAAGCGGTTCACCGTCGCCGCCATCGACCTCGGCATCAAGGGCATGACCCCGCACCGCATGGCCGAGCGCGGCATCGAGGTGCACGTGCTCCCGGCCACGGCGACCGTCGACGACGTCTACGCCGTCGCCCCGGACGGCGTCTTCTTCTCCAACGGTCCGGGCGACCCGGCCACCGCCGACGGACCCGTCGCGCTCATGACCGCCGTGCTGGAGCGCAGGACGCCCGTGTTCGGCATCTGCTTCGGCAACCAGATCCTCGGCCGCGCCCTCGGCTTCGGCACCTACAAGCTGAAGTACGGCCACCGGGGCATCAACCAGCCCGTGCAGGACCGCACGACCGGCAAGGTCGAGGTCACCGCGCACAACCACGGCTTCGCCGTGGACGCGCCGCTCGACAAGGTCAGCGAGACGACGTTCGGCCGCGTCGAGGTCTCGCACGTGTGCCTGAACGACGACGTCGTGGAGGGGCTGCAACTGCTCGACCAGCCGGCCTTCTCCGTCCAGTACCACCCGGAAGCGGCAGCGGGCCCGCACGACGCCGCCTACCTGTTCGACCGCTTCACGACCTTGATGAGCACCGTCCCGATGGAGGGCCAGCGTGCCTAAGCGCACCGATATCCAGTCCGTCCTGGTCATCGGCTCCGGCCCGATCGTCATCGGCCAGGCCGCCGAGTTCGACTACTCCGGCACCCAGGCGTGCCGCATCCTGCGCGCCGAGGGCCTGCGGGTGATCCTGGTCAATTCCAACCCGGCGACGATCATGACCGACCCGGAGATCGCCGACGCCACCTACGTCGAGCCGATCACCCCCGAGTTCGTCGAGAAGATCATCGCCAAGGAGCGGCCCGACGCCCTGCTGCCCACCCTGGGCGGCCAGACGGCCCTCAACACGGCGATCTCGCTCGCCCAGAACGGCGTCCTCGACAAGTACGGCGTCGAACTGATCGGCGCCAACGTCGAGGCCATCAACAAGGGCGAGGACCGCGACCTGTTCAAGGGCGTCGTGGAAGCCGTCCGCGCCAGGACCGGCCACGGCGAGTCCGCCCGCTCGGTCATCTGCCACACCATGGACGAGGTGATCGCCGGGGTCGACGAGCTGGGCGGCTACCCGGTCGTCGTGCGCCCCTCCTTCACCATGGGCGGCGCCGGCTCCGGCTTCGCCCACGACGAGGAGGAGCTGCGCCGCATCGCCGGCCAGGGCCTCACCCTCTCGCCGACCACCGAGGTGCTCCTGGAGGAGTCCATCCTCGGCTGGAAGGAGTACGAGCTGGAGCTGATGCGCGACAAGCACGACAACGTCGTGGTCGTCTGCTCCATCGAGAACTTCGACCCCATGGGCGTGCACACCGGCGACTCGATCACCGTCGCCCCCGCGATGACGCTGACCGACCGCGAGTACCAGGTGCTGCGCGACGTCGGCATCGCGATCATCCGCGAGGTCGGCGTCGACACCGGCGGCTGCAACATCCAGTTCGCGGTGAACCCCGAGGACGGCCGCGTCATCGTCATCGAGATGAACCCGCGCGTGTCGCGGTCCTCGGCGCTCGCCTCCAAGGCGACCGGATTCCCGATCGCGAAGATCGCGGCCAAGCTCGCCGTCGGCTACACCCTCGACGAGATCCCCAACGACATCACGCGGGAGACCCCGGCCTCCTTCGAGCCCACGCTCGACTACGTGGTCGTCAAGGCCCCGCGATTCGCCTTCGAGAAGTTCCCGAGCGCCGACTCCACGCTGACCACGACCATGAAGTCGGTCGGCGAGGCCATGGCCATCGGCCGCAACTTCACCGAGGCCTTCCAGAAGGCGCTGCGCTCCCTGGAGAAGAAGGGCAGCCAGTTCACCTTCGTCGGCGACCCCGGCGACAAGGACGAGCTGCTGCGCGAGGCCGCGCGCCCCACCGACGGCCGCATCAACACCGTCATGCAGGCCATCCGCGCCGGCGCCACGCCCGAGGACGTCTTCGAGTCCACGAAGATCGACCCCTGGTTCGTCGACCAGCTCTTCCTGATCAAGGAGACCGCCGACGACCTGGCCGCCGCCGACCGCCTCGACGGCGTACTGCTCGCCGAGGCCAAGCGGCACGGCTTCTCCGACCTCCAGATCGCCGAGATCCGCGGGCTGCGCGAGGACGTCGTGCGCGAGGTCCGCCATGCGCTGGGCGTGCGCCCGGTCTACAAGACGGTCGACACCTGCGCCGCCGAGTTCGCCGCGAAGACGCCGTACTTCTACTCCTCCTACGACGAGGAGAGCGAGGTCGCGCCGCGCGAGAAGCCCGCGGTGATCATCCTGGGCTCCGGCCCCAACCGCATCGGCCAGGGCATCGAGTTCGACTACTCCTGCGTCCACGCCTCCTTCGCGCTGAGCGACGCGGGCTACGAGACCGTGATGGTCAACTGCAACCCCGAGACCGTCTCCACCGACTACGACACCTCCGACCGCCTGTACTTCGAGCCGCTGACGCTCGAGGACGTGCTGGAGATCGTCCACGCGGAGGCGCAGGCCGGCCCGATCGCCGGCGTCATCGTCCAGCTCGGCGGACAGACCCCGCTCGGCCTGGCGCAGGCCCTGAAGGACAACGGCGTGCCGATCGTCGGCACCCCGCCCGAGGCCATCCACGCGGCCGAGGACCGGGGCGCCTTCGGACGCGTCCTCGCCGAGGCGGGCCTGCCGGCCCCCAAGCACGGCACCGCCACCACCTTCACCGAGGCCAAGGCCATCGCGGACGAGATCGGCTACCCGGTCCTCGTCCGGCCGTCCTACGTGCTCGGCGGCCGCGGCATGGAGATCGTCTACGACGAGACCCGGCTGTCGTCCTACATCGCCGAGTCCACCGAGATCAGCCCCACCCGGCCGGTCCTGGTCGACCGCTTCCTCGACGACGCCATCGAGATCGACGTCGACGCCCTGTACGACGGCGAGGAGCTGTACCTCGGCGGCGTCATGGAGCACATCGAGGAGGCCGGCATCCACTCCGGCGACTCGGCGTGCGCCCTGCCCCCGATCACCCTGGGCGGCTTCGACATCAAGCGCCTGCGGGCCTCCACCGAGGCGATCGCCAAGGGCGTCGGCGTACGCGGCCTGATCAACATCCAGTTCGCGATGGCCGGCGACATCCTCTACGTGCTGGAGGCCAACCCGCGCGCGTCGCGCACCGTGCCCTTCACCTCGAAGGCCACCGCGGTGCCGCTGGCCAAGGCCGCCGCCCGGATCTCGCTGGGCGCGACCGTCGCCGAACTGCGCGCGGAGGGCATCCTCCCGGCGACCGGCGACGGCGGCGAGCTGCCGCTCGACGCGCCGATCTCCGTCAAGGAGGCCGTGATGCCGTGGACCCGCTTCCGGGACACCTCCGGCCGCGGCGTCGACACCGTCCTCGGCCCCGAGATGCGCTCCACCGGCGAGGTCATGGGCATCGACTCCGTCTTCGGCACTTCGTACGCCAAGTCGCAGGCGGGCGCCTACGGCCCGCTGCCCACCAAGGGCCGTGCGTTCATCTCGGTCGCCAACCGCGACAAGCGCTCGATGATCTTCCCCGCGCGCGAGCTGGTCGCCCACGGCTTCGAACTCCTCGCCACCTCCGGCACCGCCGAGGTCCTGCGGCGCAACGGCATCAACGCCACGGTGGTGCGCAAGCAGTCCGAGGGCACCGGCCCCAACGGCGAGAAGACCATCGTCCAGTGCATCCACGACGGGGAGGTCGACCTCATCGTCAACACCCCGTACGGCACCGGCGGCCGTCTCGACGGCTACGAGATCCGCACGGCGGCCGTGGCCCGGTCCGTGCCGTGTCTGACGACGGTCCAGGCGCTCGCCGCCGCCGTCCAGGGCATCGACGCCCTCAACCACGGCGACGTGGGCGTCCGCTCGCTCCAGGAACACGCCGAACGACTGACCGCGGCCCGCGACTAGCAGCCCTGAGGGGGACACCGGAAACGGTGTCCCCCTCTTCATGAGGGAACCATGTACAAGATCTTCTTCAAGCTCGTCTTCCGCCGGATGGACCCCGAACGGGCCCACTACCTCGCCTTCCGCTGGATCCGCCTCGCCGCCCGGGTCCCCGTGCTGCGCACCTTCGCGGCCGCCGCCCTCGCCCCCCGCTACAAGGAGCTGCGCACGGAGGCCCTCGGGCTGCGCATGCACGGCCCCTTCGGACTCGCCGCCGGCTTCGACAAGAACGCGATCGCGATCGACGGCATGGCGATGCTCGGCTTCGACCACGTCGAGATCGGCACCGTCACCGGCGAGCCGCAGCCCGGCAACCCCAAGCGGCGGCTCTTCCGTCTCGTGAAGGACCGGGCGCTCATCAACCGGATGGGCTTCAACAACGACGGCTCGCTCGCCGTCGCCGCCCGCCTGGCCTCCCGCACGCCCGTCTTCAAGCCCGTGGTCGGCGTCAACATCGGCAAGACCAAGGTCGTCCCCGAGGAGGAGGCCGTCGGCGACTACGTGAAGTCGGCCGAGCGGCTTGCCCCGTACGCCGACTACCTGGTCGTGAACGTCTCCTCGCCGAACACGCCCGGCCTGCGCAACCTCCAGGCCACCGAGGCCCTGCGGCCGCTGCTCGTCGCCGTCCGCGAGGCCGCCGACCGCGCGGTGGGCGCGCGCCGGATCCCGCTGCTGGTGAAGATCGCCCCGGACCTGGCCGACGACGACGTCGACGCCGTGGCCGACCTGGCCGTCGAGCTGGGCCTGGACGGCATCATCGCCACCAACACCACCATCGCGCGCGACGGCCTCGGACTGACCTCCGACCCCGCGCTGGTCAAGGAGACGGGCGGACTGTCCGGCGCCCCGCTCAAGGCCCGCTCCCTGGAGGTGCTGCGCCGCCTCTACGCGCGCGTGGGCGACCGGATCACCCTGGTGGGCGTCGGCGGCGTGGAGAACGCCGAGGACGCCTGGCAGCGCATCCTGGCCGGCGCCACGCTGGTCCAGGGGTACAGCGCGTTCGTCTACGAAGGGCCCTTCTGGGGCCGGGCCGTCCACAAGGGCCTCGCCGCCCGCCTGCGGACCAGCCCGTACGCCACCCTCGCCGACGCGGTCGGCGCCGACGTGAGGAAGACCGCATGACCATGGAGCCCTTCGGCGCCCGGCTGCGCCACGCGATGGACGAGCGCGGCCCGCTGTGCGTGGGCATCGACCCGCACGCCTCCCTGCTCGCCGAATGGGGGCTGAACGACGACGTCCGCGGCCTGGAGCGGTTCAGCCGCACGGTCGTCGAGGCGACGGCCGACCGGGTCGCCCTCCTGAAGCCGCAGAGCGCCTTCTTCGAGCGGTTCGGCTCGCGCGGGATCGCCGTCCTGGAGCAGACGGTCCAGGAGGCGCGGGCGGCCGGCGCCCTGGTCGTCATGGACGCCAAGCGCGGCGACATCGGCTCGACCATGGCCGCCTACGCCGAGTCGTTCCTGCACAAGGACGCGCCGCTGTTCTCCGACGCCCTCACCGTCTCGCCGTACCTGGGCTACGGATCGCTGGCGCCGGCCGTGGAGCTGGCCCGGGAGAGCGGCGCGGGCCTGTTCGTGCTGGCGCTCACCTCCAACCCGGAGGGCGGCGAGGTCCAGCACGCGGTGCGCGCCGACGGGCGGGACGTGGGCGCGACGATGCTGGCGCACCTGGCGGCGGAGAACGCGGGGGAGGAGCCGCTGGGCTCCTTCGGGGCGGTCGTCGGGGCCACTCTGGGCGATCTCTCGGCGTACGACCTGGACGTCAACGGGCCGCTCCTCGCGCCCGGCGTCGGGGCCCAGGGGGCGACCCCGGCGGATCTGCCCCGGGTCTTCGGGTCCGCGGTGCGCAACGTGGTGCCGAACGTGAGCCGGGGCGTGCTGCGTCACGGCCCCGACGTCGTCGCTCTGCGTGACGCCGTGGAGCGGTTCGCGCGAGATGTGCGCACGGCCCTGACCTCCGCCTGACGGGCGCCGGCCGCCCGACCGGGGGTTCGGCCGGGCGGCCGAGGGCGGACTCGGGCAGGGATACATCCTCAAATCCAGGGCAGTATGTCCTAAATGTCCGGCCCTACGGAGGCTGACCAGGACTTTTCCGCTGTTCTCGCTGACTCTGGCGGAGTTGGCCGCTAGTCTCCGACGAGTGGGGGCAGCCCCACGCTTTTCGAAGCAGTGGGGGAGAACGGGCAAGCGTGTCGCCCGTGGCTCCCTGGTGAGGGGCGATCACGTTCCTCGCCGGTCCGTATCCGACAGTTCGACATCCGAGGTGACGTAGGCGTGGCTCTTCCGCCCCTTACCCCCGAACAGCGCGCAGCCGCGCTCGAAAAGGCCGCCGCGGCTCGCCGGGAGCGGGCCGAGGTCAAGAATCGACTGAAGCACTCCGGCGCCTCTCTTCACGAGGTCATCAAGCAGGGTCAGGAAAACGACGTCATCGGCAAGATGAAGGTCTCCGCCCTCCTGGAGTCGCTCCCCGGCGTGGGCAAGGTCCGCGCCAAGCAGATCATGGAGCGACTCGGCATCTCCGAGAGCCGCCGGGTTCGCGGCCTCGGCTCCAACCAGATCGCCTCCCTGGAGCGTGAGTTCGGCAGCACCGGCTCCTGATGGCCGGGTCCTGCCGGCAGGGGGTCCCGGGCACTCCGGGATTGCTGGAATAATCGCTGCATGGCTGCAACATTCCGGGGGACGACCCCCGAGCCCCCGGACGTACGTCCGCGGCTGACCGTGCTCTCCGGCCCCTCCGGGGTCGGCAAGAGCACGGTCGTCGCTCATATGCGCAAGCAACACCCGGAGGTGTGGCTGTCGGTGTCGGCGACGACCCGCAAGCCCCGCCCCGGCGAACAGCACGGCGTCCACTACTTCTTCGTCACCGACGAGGAGATGGACAAGCTGATCGCCAACGGCGAGCTGCTGGAGTGGGCCGAGTTCGCCGGCAACCGCTACGGCACCCCGCGCGCCGCCGTCCTGGAGCGCCTGGAGTCGGGCGAGCCGGTGCTGCTGGAGATCGACCTCCAGGGCGCCCGGCAGGTCCGCGAGTCCATGCCCGAGGCCCGGCTGGTGTTCCTGGCCCCTCCGTCCTGGGAGGAACTGGTGCGCCGGCTCACCGGGCGGGGCACCGAACCGCCCGAGGTCATCGAACGCCGCCTGGCGGCGGCAAAGATCGAACTCGCCGCCGAGCCGGAGTTCGACGTGACCCTCGTCAACACCTCCGTCGAGGACGTGGCGCGTGAGCTGCTAGCCTTGATGGATGTTGTGTGATCGCGAGCCCGTTCTCTTCGCGGCCTTCGTGATCACGACCGGTCTTTTCCCATCCATCGGAAGGTAGAGCGTGTCCTCTTCCATCTCCGCGCCCGAGGGCATCATCAACCCGCCGATCGACGAGCTCCTCGAGGCCACCGACTCGAAGTACAGCCTCGTGATCTACGCGGCCAAGCGGGCCCGCCAGATCAACGCGTACTACTCGCAGCTCGGCGAGGGCCTCCTCGAGTACGTCGGTCCGCTCGTGGACACCCACGTCCACGAGAAGCCGCTCTCGATCGCCCTCCGCGAGATCAACGCCGGACTGCTGACGTCCGAGGCCGTCGAAGGCCCCGCCCAGTAGTATTTTCGGCTCGCAGTAGGTTTTTCCACAGGCCCGGCAGCACGACTGCCGGGCCTGTGGTGTGTGATGGACTCGTACGCCGGCAGTCACGGCGGACGCAATCGTCGAGGTCCGGGGAGAGACGGTGGACACACCGAAGGTCGTTCTGGGGGTCAGCGGCGGCATCGCCGCCTACAAGGCCTGCGAGCTGCTGCGCCGGCTCACGGAGTCCGGGCACGACGTGCGCGTCGTCCCCACCGCCTCCGCGCTGCACTTCGTCGGCGCCGCCACCTGGTCCGCCCTCTCCGGCCACCCGGTCTCCACCGAGGTCTGGGACGACGTCCACGAGGTCCCGCACGTCCGCATCGGCCAGCAGGCCGACCTCGTCGTCGTCGCCCCGGCCACCGCCGACATGCTCGCCAAGGCCGCCCACGGCCTGGCCGACGACCTCCTCACCAACACCCTCCTCACGGCCCGCTGCCCGGTCGTCTTCGCCCCCGCCATGCACACCGAGATGTGGGAGCACCCCGCCACCCAGGAGAACGTGGCGACGCTGCGCCGCCGGGGCGCCGTCGTCATCGAACCGGCCGTCGGGCGGCTCACCGGCGTCGACACGGGCAAGGGCCGCCTGCCCGACCCCGGCGAGATCTTCGAGGTCTGCCGCCGGGTCCTCGCCAGGGGCGTGCGCGAGCCCGACCTGACCGGCCGGCACGTCGTCGTCAGCGCCGGCGGCACCCGCGAACCCCTCGACCCGGTCCGCTTCCTCGGCAACCGCTCCTCCGGCAAGCAGGGCTACGCCCTGGCCCGCACCGCCGCAGCCCGCGGCGCCCGCGTCACCCTGGTCGCGGCGAACACCGGCCTGCCCGACCCGGCGGGCGTCGACGTCGTGCAGGTCGGCACGGCCGTCCAGCTGCGCGAGGCGGTCCTGAAGGCGGCCGCCGACGCGCACGCCGTCGTCATGGCCGCCGCCGTGGCCGATTTCCGGCCGGAGACCTACGCGGCCGGAAAGATCAAAAAGAAGGACGGCAAGGAACCGGACCCGATCGTTCTCGTGCGGAATCCGGACATCCTCGCCGAGCTGTCCGCCGACCGGGCGCGCGCCGATCAGGTGGTCGTCGGCTTCGCCGCCGAGACCGACGACGTCCTGGCCAACGGCCGGACGAAGCTGCGGCGCAAGGGGTGCGACCTGCTGGTGGTGAACGAGGTGGGGGAGCGCAGAACGTTCGGCTCCGAGGAGAACGAGGCGCTCGTGCTGGGCGCCGACGGCAGCGAGACGCCCGTGCCCCACGGGCCCAAGGAGGCCCTGGCCGAAATCGTGTGGGACCTGGTGACGCAGCGACTGGGCTGACTGTTTGATGCGCTTCGTCGTCGGCCCCCGCCCGGCTCGATTGGGACGCGGCGCCCCTGGCCAAGCGTGCTCGGCTTTCGGCACAATGCCCGTGCCGCAGGTCACAGCGCTCCCGAGAGGCGAGACGGGTGGGCCGGTGGCGGGGTATCACCGATAAACTGTTCTCGGACGACGCCGGGCGCAGCTCCCGTCGCGTCCGCCAATGATCAGCCAGCAGCCGCTGCAACCCCAGGGAGCGTTGTGTCCCGTCGCCTGTTCACTTCGGAGTCTGTGACCGAGGGTCACCCCGACAAGATCGCTGACCAGATCAGCGACACCATTCTCGATGCCCTGCTGCGTGAGGACCCGACCTCCCGGGTCGCCGTCGAGACCTTGATCACGACCGGTCTGGTGCACGTCGCCGGCGAGGTCACCACCAAGGCCTACGCCCCGATCCCCCAGCTGGTGCGCGACAAGATCCTCGAAATCGGCTACGACTCCTCGAAGAAGGGCTTCGACGGCGCCTCCTGCGGCGTCTCGGTGTCCATCGGCGCGCAGTCCCCGGACATCGCCCAGGGCGTCGACACCGCGTACGAGAACCGCGTCGAGGGCGACGAGGACGAGCTGGACCGGCAGGGCGCGGGCGACCAGGGCCTGATGTTCGGCTACGCGTCCGACGAGACCCCGACCCTGATGCCGCTGCCGATCTTCCTGGCGCACCGCCTGTCGAAGCGTCTCTCGGACGTCCGCAAGAACGGGACCATCCCCTACCTGCGCCCCGACGGCAAGACCCAGGTCACCATCGAGTACGACGGCGACAAGGCGGTCCGCCTCGACACCGTCGTCGTCTCCTCGCAGCACGCCTCCGACATCGACCTGGAGTCGCTGCTCACCCCCGACATCCGCGAGTTCGTCGTGGAGCCGGAGCTCAAGGCGCTGCTGGACGACGGGATCAAGCTCGACACCGAGAACTACCGTCTGCTGGTCAACCCGACCGGCCGTTTCGAGATCGGCGGCCCCATGGGCGACGCCGGCCTCACCGGCCGCAAGATCATCATCGACACCTACGGCGGCTTCGCCCGCCACGGCGGCGGCGCCTTCTCGGGCAAGGACCCGTCCAAGGTGGACCGCTCGGCGGCCTACGCGATGCGCTGGGTGGCGAAGAACGTCGTCGCGGCGGGTCTCGCGGCCCGCTGCGAGGTCCAGGTCGCCTACGCGATCGGCAAGGCCGAGCCGGTGGGTCTCTTCATCGAGACCTTCGGCACCGCCAAGATCGACGCCGAGAAGATCGAGAAGGCCATCGACGACGTCTTCGACCTCCGCCCGGCGGCGATCATCCGCGACCTCGACCTGCTGCGCCCGATCTACGCCCAGACCGCCGCCTACGGTCACTTCGGCCGTGAGCTGCCCGACTTCACCTGGGAGCGCACGGACCGCGTGGACGCCCTGCGCAAGGCCGCGGGCCTGTAGGGCCTCATCGGCCGCGCCGGACCGCCTGCCTGCCCGCCCCGGAGCCCTCCGGAGCGGGTTGGGCCGTCCTTCCGGCCCCTGCTGTGCACGACGTCGGCTCCCGGGACCCGCTGCGGTCTCGGGAGCCGACGTCGTCGTCCGCGGCCTCCGCCGCCCGGTCGCGCCCTTGCGGCCCGGCGGCGGAGGCCGCGGACCGTCGTTGTCACCGGCAGGCCCTCGGGCAGCGCCACCGCCCGTGAGCCATGGGCCACCGGACCGTCGCGGGCGACCGGCCGTCGGCCGTCTGTCGGTCGGTGACGAGGCACATCGGGGAACGGTTCCCCGGTGTCGCCGTCGGTCGGTTCGGGCGTCGGCCGCCGTTGTCAGTGGCGTTTGGTAAGAATGCAGGCGTGAGCAGCGAGAACGGGCAGGGGGGCGGTGGGGCGGCCGGGGACGGCGCCCCGCCGGAGCAGCTCGCGCTCATCCGCGAGAGCGTGCGGCGGGCCAAGACGCCCCGGGCCAAGCCCCGGACCTGGCGGGGGGCCGCGCTGGCCGAGGAACTGCCGGTCGCGCGGGTGCTCGTCGACAAGGGCGTCCTGCATCTCGACCGCTACTTCGACTACGCCGTCCCGGCCGAGCTGGACGCGGACGCGCAGCCCGGTGTCCGGGTCCGGGTGCGTTTCGGGGCCGGGCGGGGCCGGGTGCGCGACGGGCGGCGCGAGGGAGGCGGGCTGATCGACGGGTTCCTCGTCGAACGGCTCGCGGTCTCGGACTACTCGGGGCCGCTCGCGGCGCTCGCACAGGTGGTGTCGCCGGAACCGGTGCTCGGGCCGCGGCTCCTCGGGCTGGCGCGGGCCGTCGCCGACCGCTACGCGGGGAGCCTCGCCGACGTGCTGCAACTCGCCGTGCCGCCGCGCAACGCCCGGGCCGAGCAGCGGCCCTCGCCCGCTCCGCTGCCGCCGCCGGCGGCGCCTCGGGCGGGCACCTGGGCCCGGTACGAACAAGGAGGCGCGTTCCTGGAGTCGCTGGCGTCCGGCGGCGCGCCGCGCGCCGTGTGGAACGCGCTGCCCGGGCCCGAGTGGAGCGGGGAACTGGCGCGGGCCGTCGCCGCCACGCTCGCCTCGGGGCGCGGGGCGCTGGTCGTCGTACCGGACGGACGGGCCGCCGCGCGGGTCGACGCGGCGCTGACGGCGTTGCTGGGGGAGGGGCGGCACGCGCTGCTCACCGCGGACGCGGGCCCCGAGAAGCGCTACCGGGAATGGCTGGCGGTGCGACGCGGGTCCGTGCGCGCCGTCGTCGGCACGCGCGCCGCGATGTTCGCGCCGGTCCAGGACCTCGGGCTGGTCGCGCTCTGGGACGACGGGGACGACAGCCACAGTGAGCTGCACGCCCCGCAGCCGCACGCGCGCGAGGTGCTCCTGCTGCGGGCCGCACAGGACAAGTGCGCTTTCCTGATGGGGGGTTGGAGCTGCACCGTGGAGGGCGCCCAGCTCGTCGAGAGCGGGTGGGCGCGGCCGCTGGTCGCCGGACGGGAAGCGGTGCGGCGGGCCGCCCCGCTGGTGCGGACGGTCGGCGACCACGACCTGGCGCGGGACGAGGCGGCGCGGGCCGCCCGGCTGCCCACCCTCGCCTGGCAGGCCGTCCGTGAGGGGCTGCGGCACGGGCCGGTGCTCGTGCAGGTGCCCCGGCGCGGGTACGTGCCGCGGATGGCGTGCGCGCAGTGCCGGGCCGCGGCCCGCTGCCGGCACTGCTCCGGCCCGCTGGAGGCCCGGGACGGGGATGCGGGGGGCGCGCTGTGGTGCGCCTGGTGCGGGCGCGAGGAGAGTGCCTGGCACTGCCCGGAGTGCGGCTCGTTCCGGCTGCGGGCCCAGGTCGTGGGGGCGCGACGGACCGCCGAGGAGCTGGGCCGGGCGTTCCCCGCCGTGCCGGTGCGCACGTCGGGGCGCGAGCAGGTGCTGGACACGGTGTCGGCGTCGCCCGCGCTCGTGGTGACCACGCCCGGCGCGGAACCGGTCGCCGAGGGCGGATACGCGGCCGCCCTGCTGCTGGACGGCTGGGCCATGCTCGGCCGTCCCGATCTGCGGGCCGGGGAGGACGCCCTGCGCCGCTGGATCGCCGCCGCCGCGCTCGTGCGCCCGCAGGAGGCCGGGGGGACTGTGGTCGTCGTCGCCGAGCCGACGCTGCGGCCGGTGCAGGCGCTGGTGCGGTGGGACCCCGTGGGGCACGCGGTGCGCGAACTCGCCGAACGGGCCGAGCTGGGCTTCCCGCCGGTGTCGCGGATGGCGTCGGTCTCGGGGACGGCGGAGGCGGTGACCGGGTTCCTGCGGGCGGTCGAACTACCCCGGGAAGCCGAGCTGTTGGGGCCGGTGCCGGTCCCGGCGGCCCCCGCCGGCCGGCCCCGCCGGCCCGGCTCGCCGCCGCCGGGGGAGCAGTGGGAGCGCGCGCTGATCCGGGTGCCGCCGGGCCGGGGCGCCGCGCTGGCCGCCGCGTTGAAGGCGGCGCAGGCGGCCCGGATGGCCCGCGGCGGCGAGGAGGCGGTGCGGGTCCGGGTCGACCCGCCGGACATCGGATGAGCCCCTGCGGCCTGTGCCGCGCGGTGGCCTGGGGCGTGTGCTGAGCGGTGGCTTGCGGCGTGTGCTGAGCGGTGGCTTGCGGCGTGTGCTGAGCGGTGGCTTGCGGCGTGTGCTGAGCGGTGGCTTGCGGCGTGTGCCGCGCGGTGGCCTGCGGCCTGTGTCGCCCGGTGGCCTCCGACCCGTGTCGCACAGTGGCCTCCGGCCGGTGCGGGGGCGTGGCACCGGTGAGCGAGTCGCCACCAGTGGGCCAGTCGCACCAGTGGGCCAGTCAGAACCGGTGGGCGAGTGGGCGCCGGTGGGGCGCGGACTTCGACGGGGGCCAGCCGCCGGTGGGCGGCGCGGGTGCCGGTCGGCGGCGCGGGCGTCGGGCTGCGCGGGCGTCGGCGGGGGGAGATGCGGCTGCCCTCTCGGGTGCGGCCGAGAGGGCAGAGGGGGGTTCGGGGCGAAGGCGTCAGCCGTTGCGGGGGCCGGGGAAGGCGGTCGGCCGCACCTCGTCGCGCAGGGCGGGGCTGCCGGCCGTCGGCTGGGTCGGCATGGAGCGCGCGGCGGGGACCGTGGGGACGGTCGGGAAGCCGGTGTTGACGCCGAGCGGGCGGCCGCCCGCGGGCTCCGCCGGACGTTCGGCCTCGGCCGTCACCGTGGCCGTGCCGGCGCCCGTGGCCGTCGCGGCGGCCGTGCCCGCGGCGGCGGCGGCGCTCTGCGCGGTGGCGCGGCGGGCGCCGTAACGGCGGTGGACCGCCTGCTTGGTGACGCCGAGCGCGGAGCCCACCGCGTCCCACGAGAAGCCGAGCGAGCGGTCGAAGTCCACGGCCGCCGTGACGAGCGTCTCGACGCTGTCGCGCAGTTCCTGGGCGAGGCGGACGGTGGGGGCGGGGGCGCGTCCGTAGACGACGAAGCCCGTGGAAGGGCCGGAACGGCGCGGGCGGTAGACGTTGCCCAGCTGGGCGGTGAGGGTGCGCAGCGCGTCCACCTGCCGGCGGACCCGCTCGATGTCCCGCACCAGCAAGTGCAGGCTGGCCCGGGCCTGGGCGTCGTGGGTTGCATGGTCGGCCATGAACAAGCCTCTCGAACCGGCGTCGAAGAAAGTGGGTCAACTCTTTCTTGACAACGCGGGGGCGCTCCGCTGGTCACGGTGTGGGGGCGTATGGGCATATGCGTACGCCCCTGGGGGTCCGGTGCGCGCGGTTCGTCCCCGGCGGGGCGCGTGCCGTCGGCGGCCGGCTCCGCCGGGCGGTGACGAGCCGTCCGCGGCGGTCGCGGCGGTCGTCATAAACTTGTGTGCTGCCCGCCGTCCGTCCCTCCGAGAGGCACCGCCCACTCATGAAGCTCGTCTTCGCCGGCACCCCCGAGGTCGCCGTTCCCGCCCTGGACGCTCTCATCGCCTCCGGGCGCCACGAGGTGGCCGCCGTCGTGACCCGGCCGGACGCGCCGGCCGGCCGCGGGCGCAGGCTGGTGGCCTCCCCGGTGGCCCAGCGGGCCGAGGAGGCCGGCATCGAGGTGCTCAGGCCCGCGAAGCCCCGGGACCCGGAGTTCCTGGAGCGGCTGAGGGAGATCGCGCCGGACTGCTGCCCCGTCGTGGCCTACGGGGCGCTGCTGCCGAAGGCGGCGCTGGACATCCCGGCGCACGGCTGGGTCAACCTGCACTTCTCGCTGCTGCCCGCCTGGCGCGGGGCCGCTCCGGTGCAGCACGCCATCATGGCGGGCGACGAGATCACCGGCGCCTCCACCTTCCTCATCGAGGAGGGCCTCGACTCGGGGCCGGTCTACGGGACGGTCACCGAGGAGATCCGGTCCACCGACACCAGCGGCGACCTGCTCACCCGGCTGGCGTTCGCCGGCAGCGGGCTGCTCGCCGCGACGATGGACGGCATCGAGGACGGCGCCCTGAAGGCCGTGCCGCAGCCGGGCGAGGGCATCACCCTCGCCCCGAAGATCACCGTGGAGGACGCGCAGGTCGACTGGGCCACGCCGGCCCTGCGCGTGGACCGCGTCGTGCGCGGCTGCACCCCGGCCCCCGGGGCGTGGACCACGTTCCGCGGCGAACGGCTCAAGCTGATCCAGGTCCACCCCGTCCCTGAGCGGACCGACCTCGCGCCGGGCGCGCTGGCCGTCGGCAAGAACAGCGTGCACGTCGGCACCGGCTCCTGCGCGGTCGAGCTGGTGTGGGTGCAGGCCCAGGGCAAGAAGCCGATGCGGGCCGCCGACTGGGCGCGCGGCGTGCGGATCGCGGACGGCGAGACCGTCGGGGCGTAACGCTCCCGCACGGGCCCGCGCCGTGAGCGGTCGGGCCCTTGCTGTCGTGCGCGGCGCACCGGACCGTGCGCGTTCGTCCGGCGATCCGCGCGTTCGTCCGGCGGACCCTGGCGTTCGTGCGGCGGTGCGGCCGGGCCGGCGAGGACGCACCGGCCCCGCGGGCGACGCCCGTCCCGGCCGCCGGGCGGGGCCCGCTCGTCCCTGTGCTTGCGCCGTCACTCCCACCCGCCCCTCGAAACCGTCCCGCGTGCGCGCCGACGTACGCTGGACGCGTCTTCCCTCCTGCAATCCGGAGCACCTTTTCGTGAGCGATCAGCCACAGCGTCCCCGCAAGTCGGGCAAGCCCTACCGCCGCCCCCAGAAGGACCCGGTCCGCCTCCTCGCCTTCGAGGCGCTGCGGGCCGTGGACGAGCGGGACGCGTACGCCAACCTCGTGCTGCCGCCGCTGCTGCGCAAGGCGCGCGAGAAGGAGGGGCCCGACAAGTTCGACGGGCGGGACGCGGCCCTCGCCACCGAGCTGGTCTACGGCACGCTGCGCCGCCAGGGGACGTACGACGCCGTCATCTCCGCATGCGTCGACCGGCCCCTGCGCGAGGTCGACCCGCCGGTCCTCGACGTCCTCAGCCTCGGCGCGCACCAGCTGCTGGGGACGCGCATCCCGACGCACGCCGCCGTGTCCGCGTCCGTGGACCTCGCCCGCGTGGTGCTCGGCGACGGGCGCGCCAAGTTCGTCAACGCCGTGCTGCGCAAGATCGCCCAGCACGATCTGGACGAGTGGATCGAGAAGGTCGCCCCGCCCTACGACGACGACCCCGAGGACCACCTCGCCGTCGTGCACTCCCACCCGCGCTGGATCGTCTCCGCGCTGTGGGACTCGCTCGGCGGCGGCCGGGCCGGCATCGAGGACCTGTTGGAGGCCGACAACGAGCGGCCCGAGGTGACGCTGGTCGCCCGGCCGGGACGCGCCACGACCGAGGAACTGCTCCGGGAGGAGGCCGCCGTCGCCGGGCGCTGGTCGCCGTACGCCGTCCGGCTGACCGAGGGCGGCGAGCCCGGCGCCGTCGACGCCGTCCGGGAGGGACGGGCGGGCGTCCAGGACGAGGGCAGCCAGCTCGTGGCGCTCGCGCTGGCCGCCGCGCCGCTCGACGGGCCGGACACGAAGTGGCTGGACGGGTGCGCCGGCCCCGGCGGCAAGGCCGCGCTGCTCGCCGCGCTCGCCGCCGAGCGCGGAGCGGTCCTGCTGGCCTCGGAGAAGCAGCCGCACCGGGCGGGCCTCGTCGCCCGGGCGCTGGCCGGCAACCCCGGCCCCTACCAGGTCATCGCCGCCGACGGGACGCGGCCGCCGTGGCGGCCGGGCTCCTTCGACCGGGTGCTGATGGACGTGCCGTGCACCGGTCTCGGCGCGCTGCGCCGGCGGCCCGAGGCGCGCTGGCGGCGCCGCCCGGAGGACCTCGACGGGTTCGGGCCGTTGCAGCGCGGACTGCTGCGCACGGCGCTGGACTCGGTCCGGGTCGGGGGCGTCGTCGGGTACGCGACCTGTTCGCCGCACCTCGCCGAGACGCGGGCCGTCGTCTCCGACATCCTCAAGCAGTGCCCGGAGGCCGAGCTGATCGACGCGCGGCCGCTGCTGCCGGGCGTCCCGGCCCTGGGGGACGGCCCCGACGTCCAGCTGTGGCCGCATGTGCACGGGACCGACGCCATGTACCTGGCGCTGATCAGGAAGACCGGCTGACACCACCCGGCCCTTCTTCACGGTCCTCGGCGGGCTTTCGCCCCACAGGGGTCGGTCCGTGCCGATGGCGTTCAGTCCGTGCCGAACTCCATGGCGGCGCGGTCCAGCAGCGCGTCGTCCTCGGAGACCTCGCCGCGCGAGGCGATGGCCTCGGCGCCGCCCTCGGGCATCTCCGGCATGGTGCCGATCAGACCGGTCGCGGCCGCCTGGGCCGCGCCGATGGCCGGGCTGCCGGTGCCGATCAGCCCGAGCACGGCATACTGCTCCAGCTTGGCGCGCGAGTCGGCGATGTCGAGGTTGCGCATGGTGAGCTGGCCGATCCGGTCCACCGGACCGAACGCGGAGTCCTCGGTGCGCTCCATGGACAGCTTGTCGGGGTGGTAGCTGAACGCGGGGCCCGCGGTGTCGAGGATCGAGTAGTCCTCGCCGCGCCGCAGCCGCAGGGTGACCTCGCCGGTCACGGCCGCGCCGACCCAGCGCTGGAGCGACTCGCGGATCATCAGCGCCTGCGGGTCGAGCCAGCGTCCCTCGTACATGAGGCGGCCGAGGCGCCGGCCCTCGTTGTGGTACTGGGCGACGGTGTCCTCGTTGTGGATCGCGTTGACCAGCCGCTCGTACGCCGCGTGCAGCAGGGCCATGCCGGGCGCCTCGTAGATGCCGCGGCTCTTGGCCTCGATGATGCGGTTCTCGATCTGGTCGGACATGCCCAGGCCGTGCCGGCCGCCGATGGCGTTGGCCTCCATGACCAGGTCGACGGGGGAGGCGAACTCCTTGCCGTCGACCGTGACCGGGCGGCCCTGGTCGAAGCCGATCGTCACGTCCTCGGCGGCGATCTCGACCTGCGGGTCCCAGAACCGGACGCCCATGATGGGCTCGACGGTCTCGACGCCGGTGTCCAGGTGCTCCAGGGTCTTGGCCTCGTGGGTGGCACCCCAGATGTTGGCGTCGGTGGAGTAGGCCTTCTCGGTGCTGTCCCGGTAGGGCAGGTCGTGGGCGACCAGCCACTCCGACATCTCCTTGCGCCCGCCCAGCTCGGTCACGAAGTCCGCGTCCAGCCAGGGCTTGTAGATGCGCAGGTGCGGGTTGGCGAGCAGACCGTAGCGGTAGAACCGCTCGATGTCGTTGCCCTTGAAGGTCGAGCCGTCGCCCCAGATCTGGACGTCGTCCTCGAGCATCGCCCGGACCAGCAGCGTGCCGGTGACGGCCCGGCCCAGCGGCGTGGTGTTGAAGTACGCGCGCCCGCCCGAGCGGATGTGGAACGCCCCGCAGGTGAGCGCGGCCAGGCCCTCCTCGACCAGCGCGGCGCGGCAGTCGACCAGGCGCGCGATCTCGGCGCCGTACGTCTTGGCGCGGCCGGGCACCGAGGCGATGTCGGGCTCGTCGTACTGGCCGATGTCGGCGGTGTAGGTGCACGGGACGGCGCCCTTGTCACGCATCCACGCGACCGCGACCGAGGTGTCGAGCCCGCCGGAGAAGGCGATGCCGACGCGCTCGCCGGCGGGGAGGGAGGTGAGGACCTTGGACATAGGAAGATTATGCATGAACTCGCATGGTCATGCAAAGGGTTCTTTCTGCTCCTCCGGTTCCGGCGGTCGCCGCGCCCCGGCGGCGCCGTCGTCGCGGGACAGCCGGTGCGGCCACCACACCCGCGGGCCGACGTCCAGGAACAGCGAGGTGACCAGGATCGAGCGCACGATGAAGGTGTCCAGGAGGACGCCGAGGGCCACCGCGAAGCCGATCTCCGCGAAGGCGACCATGGGCAGCGTGCCGAGCGCCGCGAAGGTCCCGGCCAGGACAAGGCCCGCCGAGGTGATCACCGCGCCGGTCGCCGCCAGGCCCGTCACGACGCCCTCGCGGGTGCCCTGGTGGGCGGCCTCCTCGCGGATCCGGGTGGTCAGGAAGATGTTGTAGTCGATGCCCAGGGCCACCAGGAAGACGAAGACGAACAGCGGGAAGTCGGTGGACTCGCCCGCGTAGTCGAAGACATGGCGGAACGCCAGCGCGCTGAGGCCCAGGGCCGCCGCGAACGACAGGATGACCGTGCCGACCAGCAGCAGCGGCGCGACCAGGGCGCGCAGCAGGCCGCACAGGATCAGCAGGACCACGGCCAGGACCAGCGGGATGATCACGAGGTTGTCGTGCGTGGTCGCCGCGTCCATGTCCAGCAGGGCCGCCGTGCCGCCGCCGACGAGCGCGTCGGCGCCGGGCACCGCGTGCACCGCGTCCCGCACCCGTTCCACGGTCCGCTTCGCGGCCTCGCTGTCCGACGGCGCGGTCGTCGTCGCCTCGAACAGCACCTTGCCGTCGTGCACCGGCCGGGTGCCCGGGGGCACTGCGAGAGACGTCGGCACGACCCCGTCGGTGGCGGCCACCGCCCGCCTCGCCTGCCGGGCCCGCGACTGGTCCGCGACGATGACGAGGGGATCGCCGCTGCCCGCCGGGAAGTACCGCTCCGACACCTCCTGGCCGGTGATCGAGTCCGGCTTGCCGGTGAAGGCGTCCGCGTTGGAGATCCCCTCGGCGCGCAGCTGGATCAGCCCCAGGGAGCAGACCGCGAGCACGAGCGTCGTCACGGCCCAGATCATGCGCGGGCGGCGGGCCATGCCCCGGCCGGCACGGGCCCAGGCGCCGCGCCCGGTCGGGTCGGCCGAGCCGGAGTGCGGGATCACCGGCCAGAAGATCCAGCGGCCCAGGATCACCAGCAGCGCGGGGAACAGGGTCGTCATCGCGAGCAGCGCGACCGCCACGCCGATGGCCGCCACCGGGCCCAGCCCCGCGGTGGAGTTCATCTCGGCGACGGTCAGCACGAGCATGCTCAGCACGACCGTGGCGCCCGAGGCCAGCACCGCCGGGCCCGCCCGGTGCAGGGCGCGGGCCATCGCCTCGTGCCGGTCCTCGTGACGGCGCAGCTCCTCCCGGTAGCGGGCGACCAGCAGCAGGGCGTAGTCGGTCCCCGCGCCGAACACCAGCACCGTCAGGATGCCGGCGCTCTGGCCGTTCACCGTCAGACCGGCGTGCTGCGCCAGGAAGTAGATCAGCGCCTGCGCGGTGAACAGCGCGGCGACCACGCCGAGCACCGGGACGAGCAGCAGCGTGGGGCTGCGGTAGGTGATCAGCAGCATGACCACGACCACGCCCATCGCGGACAGCAGCAGGGTGGAGTCGATGCCCTCGAAGGCCTCGGAGAAGTCCGCCGAGGTGCCGCCCGGCCCGGTGATGTGCACCGCCGGCCCGGCACTGTCGCCGCCGACGACGTCCCGGATCGAGTCGACGGCCGGCACGATGCGCTGCCAGCCCTTCTCGTCCATGGTGATCGGCACGTAGATCTGGGCGGCGCGCGGGTCGGCCGGGCGGTCGTAGACGGGGCCGCGGGTCTCGGCGCCCCGGATGCCGTGGTCGGTGAGCCGCCGCAGAGCGGCCGCGTCCTCGGCGATCCGGGCCCGGTCCCGCGCCGTCAGGCCGCCGTCGCGGGCGTAGACGACGACCGCCGGGATCTGTTCCGGCCTGAAGTCCTGTGAGATCTCCAGGACCTGGGTGGACTCGGCCGACCCCGGCAGCCAGGAGGCCGCGTCGTTGTCCTGGGCGTCGGAGAGCTTCGAGGCGAAGGGCGCCGTCAGGAACAGCACCACCACCCACAGCGCGAGCACGAGCCACTTGGCCCGCCGCCCGCAGACCAGATGTGCGACACCGCGCCGCTGGTTCATCGCCGCCCCCCGAGCCCGTTCCCGGCCGCCGGCCGCGACCGCGTCCCGCGCGAGGAGCGCGGCACCGTACGACCGCCCGCGCCCGGTCCGCCGACGGCGAACCACGTTCGCCCCGCCGGACCGGTGCCCGCAACCCTCGCGGGGCATGGCAGGCTTGGGTCATGGCCGTGCAGATCAACCCCAGCATCCTGTCCGCCGACTTCGCCCGCCTCGCGGACGAGGCGAAGGCGGTCGGGGGAGCCGACTGGCTCCATGTCGACGTCATGGACAACCATTTCGTGCCGAACCTCACGCTCGGTGTGCCGGTCGTAGAGTCACTGGCCCGTGCGACGGACACTCCGCTGGACTGCCATCTGATGATCGAGGCCCCCGATCGCTGGGCCCCGCAGTACGTCGAGGCGGGCGCCTCGTCCGTCACCTTCCACGTCGAGGCCGCCGCCGCGCCCGTCCGGCTCGCCCGCGAGATCCGGGCGAAGGGCGCGCGCGCCTCCATGGCGCTCAGGCCCGCCACGCCGATCGAGCCGTACGAGGACCTGCTGCCCGAACTGGACATGCTGCTGATCATGACGGTCGAGCCCGGCTTCGGCGGTCAGGCCTTCCTCGACATCATGCTCCCCAAGATCCGCCGCACCCGCGAGTTGATCAGCAAGCACGGTCTCGACCTGTGGCTGCAGATCGACGGCGGGGTCTCGGCGGCCACGATCGAGCGGTGCGCCGAGGCGGGCGCGGACGTCTTCGTGGCCGGCTCGGCCGTGTACGGTGCCGACGACCCGGCCGAGGCGGTCCGTGGCCTGCGCGCTCAGGCGGAGGCGGCGACCGCCGGCGCCACCTGGGGTTGTGGCCACTGAACCGACCACTTGCCGACAGGAATGTGAACGGCTCCCACCAGAGCTGATCAACTGCGCCGGATCTGCGAGGATGAACGGCGTATCCAGAGTGTGAACAGCAGTGAGGAGAACGCCGTGTCGGGTATGTCGGCGGGCCGGTCAGCCATGCGGATGGGACCCGCTGAGCTGGTGCAGGCGGCGGCCATGGCCCGCCGCTTCTACCTCGAGGGCAAGTCCAAGATCCAGATCGCGGAGGAGTTCGGCGTCAGCCGCTTCAAGGTGGCCCGGGTCCTGGAGACCGCCCTCGAACGGGATCTCGTACGGATCGAGATCCGCGTGCCGGCCGAACTGGACGCCGAGCGCTCCGACGCGCTCCGCGCCAGGTACGGCCTCAGGCACGCCGTCGTGGTCGAGTCCCCGGCCGAGGCCGAGGAGACCACGGACCCCGAGAACCTGGGGGAAGTGGCCGCCGACCTGCTCGGCGAACTGGTCGACGAGGGGGACGTGCTGGGACTGGCCTGGGGCCGGTCCACGATCCACATGGCGGCGGCGCTGGACCGGCTGCCGCCCTGCACGGTCGTGCAGCTGACGGGCGTGTACGACGCCGGGACCGCCGAGCGCGGCTCCGTCGAGGCGGTGCGCCGTGCCGCCCAGGTGTCCGGCGGCGACGCGCACCCCATCTACGCGCCGATGCTGCTGCCGGACGCGGCCACCGCGATAGCGCTGCGCCACCAGACCGGGATCGCCCGGGCCTTCGACTACTTCGACAAGGTCACGGTCGCCTGCGTCTCCATCGGCTCCTGGGAGCCGGGCATCTCGACGGTGTACGACATGCTCAGCGACGAGGAACGGGGGCACTACGCCTCCCTCGGCGTCGCCGCGGAGATGTCCGCCCACCTCTTCGACGCCGACGGCCGCAGGGTCGGCCGCGACCTGGGCGAGCGGTGCATCACGGTCAAGGCCGACCAGCTGCGCCGGATCCCCGAGGTCGTCGCGATCGCCGGCGGCCAGCGCAAGGCGGCCGCGATCGACGCGGTGCTGCGGTCCGGGCTCGTCACCAGCCTGGTGACGGACACGTCCGCGGCCGACTACCTGATGACGGCCGGACCGACGCCCAAGCCCGCCCTCAACCGGTCGGACCCCGACGGGATCTGACCGGCAGCGGACAGGATCCGGTGGGATCCGACGGATTCCGGCGGGCTCCGGGGATGATCAGAAGATCAGAAAGAGAGGGGGGCGGGTCTTCGGGCCGCCCCCCTCCGCCGTGACCACGACTCGCTCAGGACGGTGCCTGGATGACGGAGCACATGCTCGAACTGGACCTCGACGGCGTCCCGGACAAGGCGGCCCTCATGGACCGCTGCGCCCGTCATCTCGAACTCCCCGACGGGTTCGGCCGCAACTGGGACGCCCTCGCCGACAGCCTCACCGGCCTGCCCGACGGGCCCGAGTCCGGACCGGTGCTCGTCGTCGTGCGCAACTGGCGGCAGTACGCCAGGTCCCGGCCCGAGGAGTGGGAGATCGCCCAGGAGGTGTTCGCCTCCGCCGTGGACCGCACGCCCGCGCTGTCCGTCGTGCTCGCCCTCGGAGGATCCTCCTAACGCGCCCGTGAGCTGCTTGGACGTTCCGTCCGGGCATCGCATCCCGGCCCCCGTGGGAGAATGAAGTACGTGCTTCTCCCCCTGGCTGACCTGTCCGGGGGTCACCTCTGATCGACTGGGATGTGCAGCACGTGCGTTTCCTCAACGACATCCAGCCCGCCTACGACCTCACCTACGACGACGTCTTCATGGTGCCGAGCCGCAGCGCGGTCGGGTCGCGTCAGGCCGTGGACCTCAGCGCCCCGGACGGCACGGGCACCACGATCCCGCTGGTCGTCGCCAACATGACCGCCGTCGCCGGTCGCCGCATGGCCGAGACCATGGCCCGCCGCGGCGGACTCGTGGTGATCCCGCAGGACATCCCGATCGACGTCGTCACCGACGTCGTCACCTGGGTCAAGAGCCGCCACCTGGTGCTGGACACCCCGATCGTGCTCGCCCCGCACCAGACCGTCGCCGACGCCCTGGCCCTGCTGCCCAAGCGCGCGCACAACGCGGGCGTCGTCGTCGACGACGAGTTCCGCCCGGTCGGCGTCGTCACCGACGCGGACCTCAGCGGCGTCGACCGCTTCACGCAGCTGGAGGTCGTCATGTCGCGCGACCTGCTGCTCCTCGACGCCGCGATCGACCCGCGCGAGGCCTTCAACACCCTCGACGCGGCCAACCGGCGCTACGCCCCCGCCGTCGACGCCGAAGGGCGGCTCGCGGGCATCCTCACCCGCAAGGGCGCCCTGCGTGCCACGCTCTACACCCCGGCCGTCGACGCACAGGGCAAGCTGCGCATCGCCGCGGCCGTCGGCATCAACGGCGACGTCGCGGGCAAGGCCAAGCAGCTCCTCGACGCCGGTGTGGACACCCTCGTCATCGACACCGCGCACGGCCACCAGGAGTCGATGATCAGCGCGATCCGCACTGTGCGCGCCCTCGGCCCCCGGGTGCCGATCGTGGCCGGCAACATCGTCTCCGCCGAGGGCGTCAGGGACCTGATCGAGGCCGGCGCCGACATCGTCAAGGTCGGCGTGGGCCCCGGCGCGATGTGCACCACCCGCATGATGACCGGCGTGGGCCGGCCGCAGTTCTCGGCCGTCCTGGAGTGCGCGGCCGAGGCCAGGAAGCACGGCAAGCACGTGTGGGCCGACGGCGGTGTCCGCCACCCCCGCGACGTCGCCATGGCGCTCGCCGCGGGCGCGTCCAACGTGATGGTCGGTTCCTGGTTCTCCGGCACCTTCGAGTCCCCGGGCGACCTCCAGCACGACGCGAACGGCCGCCCCTACAAGGAGTCGTTCGGCATGGCGTCCGCGCGCGCCGTGCGCAACCGCACCTCCGAGGAGTCCTCCTACGACCGGGCCCGCAAGGCCCTGTTCGAGGAGGGCATCTCCACCTCCCGCATGTTCCTCGACCCGGCCCGCCCCGGCGTCGAGGACCTGGTCGACTCGATCATCGCGGGCGTGCGGTCGTCCTGCACGTACGCGGGCGCGGCGTCCCTGGAGGAGTTCGCCGAGAAGGCCGTCGTGGGCGTCCAGAGCGCGGCCGGCTACGCGGAGGGCAAGCCGCTGCACGCCAGCTGGAGCTGAGACCCGCCGTCCGGGTCACGGCGCGGACGCGGGGGCCGGCGCCCGGCCCGGCCGGGGGCGCGTGCGGCGCCCTGCACGGGGTGCGCAACGAACACCCGCCGTGCCGGGATGAACGCAATGATCATGCGGGCACGCGCAAGGTTGCTGCATTACAGCGGCAACGTCCCGGCTCGTAGGGTTCTGCGCTGTACGCAGTGTGGCGGGGACCCCGCTCGGCGGGTCCCTGAACGCACAGGTGCGCCGCCGGTCCCCGCGACGCCGCACGGCAGCGACGAAGGAGTCAGCGCGTGCTCGACCAAGGCGCACCCCCGCACCAGCGCAGTAACCCCGCCCCCGCGTCCCCGGGGCCGTTCGCGCGCCTCATGCGGCGCAAGCCCGTGGAAGCCCTGGTCGCCGAAGGCGGCCAGGGCGAGGGCGGATCCCTGCGCCGCTCGCTCGGGCTGTGGCAGCTCACCATGATCAGCATCGGCGCCACGCTCGGCACCGGCATCTTCGTCGTGCTCGGCGAGGCCGTCCCCAAGGCCGGACCGGCCGTCACCCTCTCCTTCGTGATCGCCGGTCTCACCGCCCTCTTCTCGGCGCTCTCCTACGCGGAGCTGGCCGGCACCATCCCGGTCGCCGGGTCCTCGTACTCGTACGCGTACGCGACGATGGGCGAACTGATCGCCTGGATCTGCGGCTGGTGCCTGGTCCTGGAGTACGGCGTCTCGGTGGCCGCCGTCGCCGTCGGCTGGGGCGAGTACCTCAACGAACTGCTCGACGGGACCATAGGCGTCACCCTCCCCGACGCGCTGTCGGCGCCGCCCGGCGACGGAGGCGTGTTCAACCTGCCCGCCCTCCTCGTCGTCCTGCTGGCGATGGCCTTCCTGCTCGGCGGCGCCCGCGAGTCCGCCCGCGCCAACACGATCATGGTCACCGTGAAGATCGCCGCGCTGGTGATGTTCTGCGCGATCGGCGTCCAGGGCCTGCGCTCCGGCAACTACGAGAACTTCATGCCGATGGGCATGGCCGGCGTCAGCGCGGCCGGAGCGACCCTGTTCTTCTCGTACATCGGCTTCGACGCCGCCTCCACCGCCGGCGAGGAGGCCAAGAACGCCCAGCGCGACCTGCCGCGGGCCATCATGCTGTCGCTGGTCGTCGTCACCGCGCTGTACGTGCTCGTCGCGGCCGTGGCCGTCGGCGCCAAGCCGTGGCGGCAGTTCGGCGACTCCGAGGCCGCCCTCGCCCAGATCATGCGCGAGGTGACCGGACAGTCCTTCTGGGGGACCCTCCTCGCCTTCTGCGCCGTCATCGCCATCGCCAGCGTCGTCCTGACCGTCCTGTACGGCCAGACCCGCATCCTCTTCGCGATGTCCCGCGACGGCCTGGTGCCCAAGGTGTTCTCCAGGGTCCACCCCAGGACCGGCACACCGCGCGCCAACACGGTGATCGTGTCGCTCTTCTGCGGCGTCCTGGCCGCCGCGATCCCGCTGGGCCAGCTGGCGGACGCCACCAGCATCGGCACCCTGTTCGCCTTCGGCCTCGTCAACATCGCGGTCGTGGTGCTGCGCCGGACCCGCCCGGAGATGCCCCGCACCTTCCGCGTACCGCTGTCACCGGTCCTGCCCGCCGTGGGCTTCGGCCTCTGCGTGTGGATGATGGGCAGCCTGTCGGCCGTCACCTGGGTGGTCTTCGGAGTCTGGATGGCGGTCGGGCTCGTGTTCTACTTCCTCTACGGCCACCGCCGCTCCCGACTCGCGTCACCCGCACCATCTGAGAAGTGATCGACCCACTGTGCTGAACGATCTCGACGAACGCATCGTGCACGCCCTCGCCGAGGACGCCCGCCGCTCCTACGCGGACATCGGGCACCTGGTCGGCCTGTCCGCGCCCGCCGTCAAACGGCGCGTGGACCGGCTGCGGGCGACCGGGGCCATCACCGGCTTCACCGTGCGGGTCGACCCGGCGGCCCTCGGCTGGGAGACCGAGGGGTTCGTCGAGATCTACTGCCGGCGCAACACCTCCCCGGAGACCATCCAGCGGGGCCTGGAGCGCTACCAGGAGGTCGTGGCGGCGTCCACCGTCACCGGCGAGGCGGACGCCGTCGCCCAGGTCTTCGCCGCCGACATGCGCCACTTCGAACGCGTCCTGGAACGGATCGCGGGGGAGCCCTTCGTGGAACGCACGAAGTCGGTGCTGGTGCTCTCCCCGCTGCTGCGCCGCTTCTCCTCGGGCTCACCCACCTGACCTGCCGTCCCGCGCGCGCCGGCGGACCCCGGCCAGCATCCGCAGCACGAGGACCCGGTGGCCGCCCGTGCCGATGACCAGAGCCCGGTACAGGGCCCCGACCCGGCCGGGGAACACGGCCCGCGTCTCGGCGCTCAGCCGGGTCCGGCCCGGCCCCGCCTCGTCGAGGCGGAAGACCAGCGAGTACGACGCGAAGCGATGCCCTCCCACCAGGACCAGCCGCCGGCCGGGCACCGCCTCCGCCACCCGGAAACCGGCGAGCGTCGCCCCCGCGGCGAGCGGACCCGGCCCGGACGCCGATCGCTCGTCGGCTCCGACCAGACGGGCGTAGCGGCCCCAGCCGCGCCCGGCGAAGGCACGGCCGAGCACCTCGCCGAGCGCGCGCCAGACCTCCGCGCGCTCCGCCGGGACGACCGTCGCCAGCTCGTCCACGCGGGGCAGTGCGGCGTTCTCCATCAGGACCTCCGTGACGTCGGACCCGTCCCCCACCGCGACCCTCCCACAGGACGCGAACGCCCGGCCGGGCGGCCCGGTCGGACAGGCGACCGGACGACCGGACGACCGGGCGGCCGGGCGGCCCGGACCGGAAAACCGCTGGGCGGCCGGACGGGACGCGGCTAGCATCGATCCATGACCTGGCGACATTGATCCACGACCGGCTCCGGCGTCCGTCGACTGACCGTCACGCTCTACGCGTACGCGTTCCTCGACGAGTTCGTGCTGCTCTACCCGGTGTACGTCCTGCTGTTCGCGGACGGCGGGCTGTCCGTCGGGCAGATCTCCTCCCTCTTCGTCCTGTGGTCGCTGACCGGCGTCCTGCTGGAGGTCCCCTCCGGCGCCTGGGCCGACGCCGTGTCCCGGCGCATGCTCCTGTGGCTGGGCCCGCTGCTGGGCGCGGCCGGCTTCGCGCTGTGGGTGCTCGTCCCGTCGTACTGGGCCTTCGCGGCCGGGTTCGTCCTGTGGGGAGCGCGCGGCGCCCTGAGCTCCGGCGCGCTGGAGGCGCTGGTCTACGAGGAACTGGAACGGGCCGGCGCGGCGGACCGCTACGCCCGCATGACGGGCCGCGCCCACGCCCTGGGCCAGGCGGCCGTGATGACGGCGACGGCGCTGGCGGGCCCGGTCCTCGCGGCCGGCGGCTACCGGGCCGTCGGCGCGGCGAGCGTGCTGGCCGCCCTGCTCTGCGCCGCGGCCGCCACCCGCTTCCCCGAGCACCGCACCCCGGCCGCGCCGTCCGAGGACGGCTGGGCCGCCACCCTGCGCGCCGGGTTCGCCGACGTCCGGGCCGACCGGCGGGTCCTCGGCGCCCTGCTGCTCGTGCCGGCCGTCACGGCGGTGTGGGGCGCGCTGGACGAGTACACCCCGCTGCTGGTCGGGGAGACCGGCGTCCCCGACGCCGAGGTCCCCCGTCTGCTCGTGCTGATCTGGGCCGCGGTGACGGCCGCCGGTCTGCTCGCCGGCCCGGCCGAACGCCTCGGCCGCACCGGACTCGCCGTGCTGCTCGCGGGCGCCGCGCTCGCCCTGGCCGCGGGCGCGCTCACGGCCAGGCCCGTCGGCATCGTCCTCGTCGCCCTCGCCTTCGGCGGCTTCCAGCTCGCGACGGTGCTGGCCGACGTCCGCCTCCAGCGCCGCATCGAGGGCGCGGGCCGGGCCACCCTGACCTCGGTGGCGGGCCTGGGCACGGACGTGGTGACCATCGGGGTGTACGGCGTGTACGGGTTCCTGGGGTCGGCCTTCGGCCACGGCGCCGCGTTCGCGGCATGCGCGGTGCCGTACCTATTGACGGCGCTGGCATTGGCGGGGGCGCGGCGGCAGAGAGCACGGTCGGGGCCGCGCTGACCTCCTGTGCGGGGGCGTCGGGTGTACGGCGTGTACGGGTTCGCCGGGTCGCCCTCGGGCGCGGCGCCGCGTTCGCGATGGGCGCGGTGCCGTATCCGATGACGGCGCCGGCATTGGCGGGGGCGCGGCGGCAGAGAGCACGGTCGGGGCCGCGCTGACCTCCTGTGCGGGGGCGTCGGGTGTACGGCGTGTACGGGCTCGCCGGGTCACCCTCGAGGGCGGTGTGCGCGGTGTGTGGCGTGCCGTACCCGTTGACGGCGTTGGCGGGGGCGCGGCGGCAGAGAGCACGGTCGGGGCCGCGCTGACCTCCTGTGCGGGGGCGTCGGGTGTACGGCGTGTACGGGCTCGCCGGGTCACCCTCGGGGGCAGGGCGCGGTGTGCCTGGCCCGGCGCCGTTCCTGATGACGACGCCGGCCGCCGTGTCGTCGGCGACCGTGAGGAGGATGCCGCGGCCGGGGGAGCCGGCACGGCGAGTGCGCGGTGGGCGGATGACCGGGCTGGCCACGGCCAGGGCGCGGTGGGCGGACGTCGGCCTTGGCCGTGGCCGGGGCGGCGGCCACGGGGGAGGGGGCCGGTGGGCGCGCAACGAATCGCCGTTGTGGCCCTCGCGCACGCAACGTTGTGGTCACCGGTGCGCAACGGCTCCTGCTTGTCGGGCCCGCGCGACCGACCGTACGGTCTATCTGGCCCCCGCGACGGTCTCGCGACGGCCCTCCCGGCAGCCCTCGCGACGGCTGCCCCCGCCCCTCGTACCCCGGTGAGGATCACGCATGCGCACCGCCCTGCTCCAGAGCTCCGGCCGCCCCGGCTCCGTCGTCGAGAACCTCAAGGTGCTCGACGAGGCCGCGGAGCGGGCCGCTGCCGCGGGCGCCGCGCTGCTCGTCGCCCCCGAACTGTTCCTCACCGGCTACGCGATCGGCGACGACGTCGCCCGCCTCGCCGAGCCCGCCGACGGCAACTCCGCGGACGCCGTCGCCGAGCTCGCCGCGCGGCACGGCCTCGCGATCGCCTACGGCTACCCCGAGCGGGACGGCGAGACGGTCTTCAACTCGGCGCAGCTGATCTCCGCCGAGGGCGTCCGGCTCGCGAACTACCGCAAGACCCACCTCTTCGGCTGCTTCGAGCGCGAGCAGTTCCGGCCGGGCGGGCAGCCCGTGGTCCAGGCCGAGCTGAACGGCATCACCGTCGGCCTGATGATCTGCTACGACGTCGAGTTCCCGGAGAACGTGCGCGCGCACGCCTTGGCCGGCACCGACCTGCTCGTCGTGCCGACCGCGCAGATGCACCCCTTCCAGTTCGTCGCCGAGTCGATGATCCCGGTGCGCGCCTTCGAGAACCAGATGTACGTCGCCTACGTCAACCGGGCCGGGCGCGAAGGGGAGTTCGAGTTCGTCGGACTGTCCGCGCTGGCCGGGCCCGACGGGATCGTCCGGGCCCGCGCCGGACGCGAGGAGGAGCTGGTGTTCGCCGACGCCGACCCCGTCGCCCTCGCCGCGTCCCGGGCGGCCAACCCGTATCTGCACGACCGCCGCCCCGGCCTCTACGGGTCCCTGGTCTGAAGCCCCGTCGCTCCCCGAGTCCCTTCGTCTTCGCCGCAAGGAGTCCGCACCCCATGACGTCCACCGTGCCCAACGCCGTCGAGCACGCAGACGAGCACCAGCCGCCGATCACCATGTTCGGCCCGGACTTCCCGTACGCGTACGACGACTTCCTCGCCCACCCGGCGGGGCTCGGCCAGGTCCCCGCGACCGAGCACGGAGCCGAGGTCGCCGTCATCGGCGGCGGGCTGTCGGGCATCGTGGCCGCCTACGAGCTGATGAAGATGGGCCTCAAGCCGGTCGTCTACGAGGCCGACAGGATCGGCGGGCGGCTGCGCACCGTCGGCTTCGAGGGCTGCGACCCCTCCCTGACCGCCGAGATGGGCGCGATGCGCTTCCCGCCGTCCTCCACGGCGTTGCAGCACTACATCGACCTGGTGGGCCTGCGGACCGAGCCCTTCCCCAACCCCCTGGCCGAGGCGACCCCCTCGACGGTCGTCGACCTCAAGGGCGAGTCCCACTACGCCGAGACGATCGACGACCTGCCGCAGGTCTACCGCGACGTCGCCGCCGCCTGGAACAAGTGCCTGGAGGAGGGCGCGGACTTCTCCGACATGAACCGGGCCATGCGCGAGCGCGACGTGCCGCGCATCCGCGAGATCTGGGCGAAGCTCGTCGAGAAGCTCGACAACCAGACCTTCTACGGCTTCCTCTGCGACTCCGAGGCGTTCCGGTCCTTCCGCCACCGCGAGATCTTCGGCCAGGTCGGCTTCGGCACGGGCGGCTGGGACACCGACTTCCCCAACTCCATCCTGGAGATCCTGCGGGTCGTCTACACCGAGGCGGACGACCACCACCGCGGGATCGTCGGCGGCAGCCAGCAGCTTCCGCTGCGGCTCTGGGAGCGCGAGCCGCAGAAGATCGTCCACTGGCCGCACGGCACGTCGCTGGCGAGCCTGCACGAGCGCCGCGAGCCCCGCCCGGCCGTGACCCGGATGCACCGCACCGCCGGCGACCGGATCACCGTGACGGACGCGGCCGGTGACATCCGCACCTACCGCGCGGCGGTCTTCACCGCCCAGTCCTGGATGCTGCTGTCGAAGATCGCGTGCGACGACTCGCTCTTCCCGATCGACCACTGGACCGCCATCGAGCGCACCCACTACATGGAGTCCAGCAAGCTCTTCGTGCCCGTGGACCGGCCGTTCTGGCTGGACAAGGACGAGGAGACGGGCCGGGACGTCATGTCGATGACGCTCACCGACCGCATGACGCGCGGCACCTACCTCCTCGACGACGGCCCCGGCAAGCCCGCCGTCATCTGCCTGTCGTACACCTGGTGCGACGACAGCCTGAAGTGGCTGCCGCTGTCGGCGAACGAGCGGATGGAGGTCATGCTGAAGTCGCTCGGGGAGATCTATCCCAAGGTCGACATCAGGAAGCACGTCATCGGCAGCCCGGTGACGGTCTCCTGGGAGAACGAGCCCTACTTCATGGGCGCGTTCAAGGCCAACCTGCCCGGCCACTACCGCTACCAGCGCCGCCTGTTCACGCACTTCATGCAGGACCGGCTGCCCGAGGACAAGCGGGGCATCTTCCTGGCGGGCGACGACATCTCCTGGACGGCCGGCTGGGCCGAGGGCGCCGTCCAGACCGCGCTGAACGCGGTCTGGGGCGTGATGCACCACTTCGGCGGCACGACCGACGCGACCAACCCCGGTCCGGGCGACGTGTACGACGAGATCGCGCCGGTGGAGCTGCCGGAGGACTGAGGGCGGGCCTCGCCCCGGGGGGCCCTCAGAGCGGGGTGAGCATCATCCGTCCCGCGAACCCGACGGCCGTGTCGAGCCGTTCGGTGAACTCCTGCGCCACGTCGGGGAGCCGCCGCAGCGCCCACAGGGCCCGGGCCGCCGTCCAGGTGGCGTCCCTGGCCCGTTCCAGGCTCCAGGAACCGAGCAGGTGGGTCAGGGGATCGGCGATCTGCAGCAGGTCGGGGCCCGGCATCAGCTCCTCGCGGACGCGCTCCTCCAGCGCGACGAGGACGTCGCCCACGCGGTCGAACTCGTCCTCCAGGTCGGCCGGTTCGCAGCCGAGGCTGTGGCAGGCGTCCACGACGGCGAGCGCGAGGTCGTGCCCGATGTGGGCGTTGACGCCCGCGAGGGCGAACTGCAGCGGCCGCACGCCGGGATGGCGGCGGAACTGAAGCAGCGGACGCCAGCAGGCCGGCGCGCGCCCGTCCGACGGCGCCGGGTCGACCGCGTCCAGGTAGCGCTGGGCGAACCGCACGTCCAGCGTGGCCGCGGCTCGCGGGTCCGGGAAGCGGCCCCGGTCGATGCGCCGGTCCACCTCCCGGGTCACCGCCAGGTAGACGCGGTTGAAGACCGCGACGCCGTCCCGTGCGGGCAGGGCCGCGTCCAGGGCGCGCATCCGGGCGAGCACGTCGTCGATGCTCACGGCGAGCGGCACGGACGGGTCGGCGCCCGCCTCGGCGGGCGGGGAGAACTGTGTCAATCGCGGCATGGGGGCAGGGTGGCAGTCCGGGGCCGCCCCGCGGGGCGGCGGGCCCGACGCTTCCCCGGAACGGGCGAACGGGCCTGCCGCGCCGGGCGCGTTCGGCCCGTCGTGCGCCTCTAGGAACCGGCGTCGTCGTAGCTGCTCGTGCCCTCGTCGAGCAGCGGCCGCTGCGCCTTGAGATGGTCGGGCGCGAAGGCGCGCAGCGCGTGGTAGCCGGTGATGACGACGACGGTGCCGAGCGCGATGCCGCTCAGCGAGAACGTGTCGGTGAACTTCAGCGTGACGTTGCCGACGCCGATGATGATGCCCGCCGCGGCCGGCACCAGGTTCAGCGGGTTGCGCAGGTCGACGCCGGCGGTGATCCAGATCTGCGCGCCGAGCAGGCCGATCATGCCGTACAGGATGACGGTGATGCCGCCGAGGACGCCGCCGGGGATCGCGGCGACGATCGCGCCGAACTTCGGGCACAGGCCGAACAGGAGGGCGAACCCGGCGGCGGCCCAGTACGCGGCCGTCGAGTAGACGCGGGTCGCGGCCATCACGCCGATGTTCTCGGAGTACGTCGTGTTGGGCGGTCCGCCCAGGGCGGTGGACAGCATGGAGCCGACGCCGTCGGCGGAGATCGCCGTGCCGAGCCGGTCGTCCAGGTCGTCGCCGGTCATCTCGCCGACCGCCTTGACGTGCCCGGCGTTCTCCGCGACCAGCGCGATGACGACCGGCAGGGCCACCAGCACCGCCGACCAGTCGAAGGACGGGCCGTGGAAGGAGGGCAGGCCGATCCAGTCGGCGTGGGCGACGCCGGACAGGTCGAGCCGCCAGTGGTCGGTGACCTTGCCGCTCGCGTCGGCGGAGTGGATCCGGCCGAAGATCCGGTCGAACGCCCAGGACACGGCGTATCCGAGGACGAGGCCGAGGAAGATGGCGATGCGCGACCAGAACCCGCGCAGACAGACCACGGCCGCGGCGGTGCACGCCATCACCAGCAGCGCGGTCCACTGGTCCTGCGGCCAGTAGGTCGAGGCGGTGACCGGGGCGAGGTTGAAGCCGATCAGCATCACCACCGCGCCCGTGACGATCGGGGGCATCGCGGCGTGGATGATCCGCGCCCCGAACCGCTGCACGGCCAGTCCGACGGCGAACAGCGCGACCCCGACGACGAACACCGCGCCGGTGACCGTGGCGCTCGTCCCGCCCTGCGCGCGGATGACCGCCGCGACGCCCACGAACGACAGGGAGCACCCGAGGTAGCTGGGCACCCGGCCGCGTGTGGCGAGCAGGAAGACGACGGTCGCGACGCCCGACATCATGATGGCGAGGTTGGGGTCCAGGCCCATGAGGACCGGCGCCACGAAGCTCGCGCCGAACATCGCCACCACGTGCTGGGCGCCCAGGCCCACCGTGCGCGGCCAGGACAGCCGTTCGTCGGGGCGGACCACCGCGCCGGGCGCGGGGGTGCGTCCGTCGCCGTGCAGTTTCCAGCGGACGCCGAGATCCATGGGTGCGGGTCGCTTTCGTGAGGGAACGGCTGTCCTGGTCATTCTCACGCGCCCGGGGGAGGGTGAGCGACCGCTTAGGGGAGGCTTAGGATGGTGGCCGTTGTTCCGTACCCGCACAGGAGTGCCCGCCGTGACCGCCGAAGCCCCGCCCGCCCCCGCTGTGTCGTACGGCCGGCTCGTCCCCGTCACCGTCCACTTCGACGATCTGGACGCGCTCGGACTGCTGCACAACGCCCGCTACCCGCTGATGGTCGAACGCGCGTGGACGCAGCTGTGGCAGGAGTACGGCGTGCGCTTCGAGGGCGACTGGGCCACCGCCGGCGACGCCTGCAACGCCGTCCGGGAACTGCGGATCAGCTACGAGGCCCCGGTCACCAGGACGGGCGCGTACGCCGTGCACCTGTGGCTGGAGCGGCTCGGCACCACGGGGCTGACGTACGGGTTCCGGTTCTGTTCGACGGACGGGACGCTGACCTACGCGCGCGGCGAACGCGTCCTCGTGCGGCTGGACGCGGCGACCATGCGTCCCGCGCCCTGGAGCGAGACCCTCAGGAGCGGGGGCCGGGCGCTGCTGCGGCCCGCGCACTGACCTTCGCATCCGTGCGCTCGCCGCCGCGCAGCACGCCGGCGAAGGCCACCAGTCCGAGGGCGAGCACCGTCACGACGACGAACGACACCGTCAGGCTGGTCGCCTGCGCCACCCCGCCGATCAGGCTGGGGGCGATCAGCCCCGAGGTGTACGTGATGGTCGCGACGCCCGCGATGGCCTGGCTGGGGTTGGGCCCGCTGTGGCCGGCCGCGGCGAAGCACAGCGGTACGACGACCGCGATGCCCAGCCCCATCAGCCCGAACCCGCCGATCGCCACCGCCGGATGATCCGCGACGACGATCAGCAGCCCGCCCAGCGCGGCCAGGACGCCTCCCGCACGGACCGTGCGCACCGCCCCGAACCGGTTCACCACCGCGTCCCCCGCGATCCGGGCCACCGCCATCGTGAGCATGAAGCCGGTGGTGCAGGCCGCCGCGACGCCCGCCGACGAGGCGAGCCGGTCGCGCAGGTACACCGCCGACCAGTCCAGGCTCGCGCCCTCCGCGAAGACCGCGCAGAACCCGACGGCGCCGATCAGCAGGGCCGAGCGGGGCGGCAGCGCGAACCGCGGGGGCGGCTCCTGGTCCGCGGCCGGCCTGATGTCCAGCACCCATCGGCAGGCCACGAGCCCGAGGGCGGTGAGCACGGCCGCCGCGAGGGCGTGATGCAGACGGGCGTCCGAGCCCAGGTGCGCCGCGAGCGTGCCGCCGGCCGAGCCGACCAGCGCGCCCGCGCTCCACATGCCGTGCAGGCCCGACATGATCGACCTGCCGAGCCGGCGTTCCACCTCGACGCCGAGGGCGTTCATCGCGACGTCCGCCATGCCTGCCGCGGCCCCGTACGCGAACATCGCCAGACACAGCAGCGGCAGGTTGGGCGCGAGGGCGGGCAGCAGCAGCGACAGCGTCCACAGGGCGAGCAGCACGCGCAGGGCGGTGCGGCTGCCGAGCCGATGGCTGACCGAGCCGGCCAGGGGCATCGCACAGGCCGCGCCGAACGCGGTGAAGGCCAGGGCGAAGCCGAGCTGTCCGGTGGAGACGTCGGCGTGGTCCTGGATCCACGGCACCCGGGTGGCGAACGAACCGGTGACCGCGCCGTGCACGGCGAACACCGCCGCGACGGCGTACCGGGCCCGCCGCACCTGCGTGGGGGTGTGGTCCACGTCGCCCGCTCCGCTCATTCCTCGCCCTCTCCGGGTCCGCGCCGCCTCGTCGCGGTGCCGACGTAAACTATCAGGAACCCTGCCTGATAAATAGAGGGAACGGTCGCGAGCCGTCGGCCGGGTCCCCCTCGGCCGTGGGAGGATTCCCGCCATGCCCGCATCCCCGAGCACCGCCCGGGTCATCAACGACCGGCTCGCCCTGCGGCTGCTGCAACGCGAAGGCCCGTTGACGGCCGGGCAGTTGAAACAGCTCACCGGTCTGTCCCGGCCCACCGTCGCCGACCTCGTCGAACGGCTCACCGCCTCGGGGCTGATCGAGGTCGCGGGGGAGACGGGGGAGCGGCGCCGCGGACCCAACGCGAGGCTCTACCGCATCGTCGCGGGCCGCGCCCACCTGGCCGCCCTGGACGTGCGCACCGAGGGCGTCGCGGTGCTCGTCTCCGACCTCGTCGGAGAGGTGCTCGCCGAGGCGTCCGTGCCGATCGGCGGCGACCTCGGCACGGGCACGGCCGTCGAGCGGGCGGTCGCCCTCGTCGAACGGGCGGCCAAGGAGGCGGGGGCCGACCCGCTGCACACCCTGGGCGTGGGCGCGCCCGGCCTGATCGACCCGGTGAGCGGCGAGCTGCACGACTCCAGCGGGCTGCCCGAATGGCACCGCCGACTGATGGCGGCCCTGCGGGAGCGGTTCCCCGACGCCCGCCTGCACGTCGAGAACGAGACCAACCTGGCCGCGCTGGCGGAACAGCGCGAGGGCGGCGCCCGCGACCGCGACACCTTCGTCCTGCTGTGGCTCGGCCACAGCGTCGGCGCGGCCGTCGTGCTGGACGGCGTCCTGCGCCGGGGCGCCTCCGGAGGCACCGGCGAGATCGGCTTCCTGCCGGTGCCGGGCACCGACGGCCTGCCCTCGGCCACGGGATGCGAGGGAGGCTTCCATTCCCTGGCCGGCTCGGCGGCGATCACCGCCCTGGCGGACGAGCACGGCCTGACGGCGGGGCCACCGGCCCGCACCGACGAACCGGCCGCCGCCGATCTGGTGCGCCGGGCAGTGGCGGCGACCCGCCCGACCCCACCCGACGACCACCCCCCGGCGGCCACGACAGCCCCGACCGACCTGGCCGCCCCCGCCCCGGCCCCCGTCGAAGCCGGCGCCGAAGCCGGCGTCGACCGCCTCAGGGACACCCGGGACGCCTCCGCCGCCCCGGCCGCGCCGGATGCTCCGGCCGGGACGGCCGGGCGGGTCACGGCCGGGAGGCGGCCGGACGAAGCCGCCGACCGGTTCCTCGACGCCCTCGCCGACCGGCTGACCCTCGGCGTCGCCTCCGTCGTCGCGGTCCTCGACCCCGGCTGTGTGGTCCTCGGCGGTGAGGTCGGCCGGGCCGGCGGCGACGAGTTGGCGCTCCGGGTGGCGCGGCGGCTGCGCCGGATGGCGCCCCTGCCGACGGAGGTGCGCCCCAGCGCCCTGGGCGGCGGCGCGGTCCTGCGCGGAGCGCTGCTCACGGCCCGCGAATCCGCACAGGACGAGCTGTTCGGCAGCGGTGAGGCGGAGCCGCGCGCCCTGCCGGGGGCCGCTCGGCGACGGATGCGCGTCACCGGGTAGTCCTCGGCTCGTGGGCCGGCCCGACCGGCCGGGAGAGGTGGGCCTCGGACTCGTCCGCGCGCACGGCTTTCACGCGGTCCCTCCGTCGGAGCCGCGGGAGGGTCGAGGGGGACCCGGCGGCGGGCAAGGGCCGTCGTCACCGCCGCCGGGTCGTACGCGTCGACCCTAGAAAGGACTAGACCAAAGCGTCAATAGGTATGGACCAATGGCGCGTTCGGTGGACGGGCGGAGGTCGCGGTGACGGACGTGCACGTGATCGCGACGCTCTGTGAGGCAGCCCACATTCTTCACCTGTATGGACGCGCATCCGGCATGGCACACTGACCCTGTACCTAAAGCAGCGCACTCCGGGGTCGGTGAAAGTCCGAACCGGCGGTTACAGTCCGCGACCCGGCCGCTTCCAGCGGCCGGTTGACCAGGTGAAATTCCTGGACCGACGGTTAAAGTCCGGATGGGAGGCAGTGCGCGGCGGGCGGGCATTCGTGCGTGCCGTCGTATATGTACTCGTCTCTGGACGAGTCTGTCCGGCGTCGCCCCCGGTGTCCTCGCCCGTACCTGCTGTCGTCATCGACAGGCCCCGGAGTCCGTGCCCGAAGAGGCAGGAGGACCCGGGAAGTGTTCACCGGAATCGTCGAAGAGCTGGGTGAGGTCACCGCCGTCGAGAATCTCGGCGACGCCTCCCGCTTCCGGCTGCGCGGCCCCGTCGTGACCGACGGCGCGAAGCACGGCGACTCCATCGCCGTGAACGGGGTCTGTCTCACCGTCGTCGAACACGAGGGCGACGAGTTCACCGCCGACGTCATGGCGGAGACCCTGAACCGTTCCAGCCTCGGCGCCCTCGGCGTCGGCTCCCGGGTCAACCTCGAACGCCCCACCGCCGTCGGCGCGCGCCTCGGCGGGCACATCGTGCAGGGCCATGTCGACGGCACCGGCGCGGTGCTGGAGCGCAGGCGCTCCGAGAACTGGGAGATCGTCAAGATCTCGCTGCCCGACGGCCTCGCCCGCTACGTCGTGGAGAAGGGCTCGATCACCGTCGACGGCATCAGCCTCACGGTCGTCGACGCCGGCCCCGACCACTTCACCGTCAGCCTCATCCCCACCACCCTCGCCCTGACCACGCTCGGCCTCAAGCAGCCCGGCGACCCGGTCAACCTCGAGGTGGACATCGTCGCGAAGTACGTGGAACGCCTGCTGGGGAGCACGCAGGGCGCGACCGGCACCCCGGGAGCGGCGCTGTGAACTGGCTGAACTCCGAGGCCTTCGTCATGTTCGACCAGCACATCATCTGGTCGGACATGATCGGGAACATCCTCGGCCTGATCACCCTCGCGCTCGGCTGGCGCCGTTCGCTGCTGACCTGGCCGGTGCAGTTCCTCTCCGGCCTCGTCCTCTTCGTCGCCTTCTACGGCCATCTCGCCGGCAGCGCCGGCAAGCAGGTCGTCGTGATGGTCGTCGCCCTGTACGGGTGGTGGCAGTGGAACCGCAGCAGGGGACGCTCGGCGGACGGGCAGATCACCCCGCGCTTCGCCACCTGGACCGAGCGCGCGGCCATGGCCGGCGCGGCGGCCCTCGGCACCGTCGCCGTGGCCCTGCTCTTCAAGGCCCACCCGTCCCTGTCCTGGGACCCCTGGCCCGACGCCTACATCTTCGTCGGCACCGTCGTCGCCATGTACGCCCAGGCGCGCGGCATGGTCGAGTTCTGGATCGCCTGGCTCCTCGTCGACGTCGTCGGCGTCCCCCTCAACTTCGCCAACGGCTACGCCTTCTCCGGCTTCGTGTACGTCATCTACGGCGCGCTGGTCCTGTGGGGCATGCGCGACTGGTGGCTGCGCTCCCGCAAGGCCTCGCAACCCGCTCTGGAAGGAGCGCCGGCATGAGCACAGCACCGATCCTCTACAGCACCGGGGGCGTCGAGGACTTCTCCCTCGACCCGGTCGAACAGGCCATCGCCGACATCGCGGCCGGCCGGCCCGTCGTGGTCGTCGACGACGAGGACCGCGAGAACGAGGGCGATCTCGTCGTCGCCGCGGAGATGGCCACCCCCGAGATCGTCGCCTTCATGATGAGCGAGTGCCGCGGCCTGATCTGCGTCCCCATGGAGGGCGAGGAGCTGGAGCGGCTGGAGCTCCCGCAGATGGTCCAGGACAACACCGAGTCGATGAAGACCGCGTTCACGGTCTCCGTCGACGCGAGCGCCGCCCACGGCGTCACCACCGGCATCTCCGCCGCCGACCGCGCCACCACCCTCCAGCTCCTGGCGGGCGGTCAGGCGCAGGCGGCCGACTTCGTCCGGCCCGGTCACGTCTTCCCGCTGCGGGCCAAGCCCGGCGGCGTGCTGACCCGCAACGGCCACACCGAGGCCGCCGTCGACCTCGCCCGCCTCGCGGGCCTGCGGCCGGCCGGCGCGATCGTCGAGATCGCCGGCGAGGACGGCCGGATGCTCCGGCTGCCGGAGCTGATCCCCTTCGCCCGCAAGCACGGCCTGACGATCATCTCCATCGAGGACCTGATCGCCTACCGCCGCGGCTCCGAGCCCACCGTGCGCCGCGAGGCCGAGACCCGACTGCCCACCGTCCACGGCACGTTCACCGCCTACGGCTACCGCTCCACCGTCGACGGCGTCGAGCACGTCGCCCTCGTCCACGGCGAGATCGGCGACGGCGCGGACGTCCTGGTCCGCGTCCACTCCGAATGCCTCACCGGCGACGTCTTCGCCTCCCAGCGCTGCGACTGCGGCCCCCAGCTGGACGCGTCCCTGGAGCGCATCCAGAGCGAGGGCCGGGGCGTGGTGGTCTACCTGCGCGGGCACGAGGGCCGGGGCATCGGCCTGCTGTCCAAGCTGCGCGCCTACGAACTCCAGGAACAGGGCCACGACACCCTGGACGCCAACCTGGAGCTGGGCCTGCCCGCCGACGCCCGCGACTACGGGGCCGGGGCGCAGATCCTCGACGACCTCGGCGTGCACAGCGTCCGCCTGATGACCAACAACCCCGAGAAGACCGAGGCGCTGGTCCGGCACGGCATCGAGGTCACCCGGCGCGAGCCCATGCCCGTGCAGGCCGGCGAGCACAACATCCGCTACCTGCGCACCAAGCGGGACCGGATGGGACACGACCTGCCCTGGCTGGACGCGGCCCCCGTGTCCCCCTGCGGCAACCAGTGACCACCCCCGGCGCCGACGGCACCCACAGCACCGACAGCACCGAACGACACCGAGGAGAGACGAGAACGTGAGCGGCAAGGGCGCACCGGAACTGTCCGTACGCAATGTGGGTGACCTCCGGGTCGCCGTCATCGCGGCCCAGTGGCACGAGAAGGTGATGGACGGCCTGGTCGACGGCGCGCTGCGCGCCCTGCACGACCTCGGCATCGACGAGCCGACCCTGCTGCGCGTCCCCGGCAGCTGGGAACTCCCGGTCGTCGCCAAGGCGCTGGCCGGCCGCGGGTACGACGCGATCGTCGCCCTCGGCGTCGTCATCCGGGGCGGCACGCCGCACTTCGAGTACGTGTGCCAGGGCGTCGTCCAGGGCCTCACCCAGGTGTCCGTCGAGACCGGGGTGCCCGTCGGCATGGGCGTCCTCACCTGTGACACCGAGGAGCAGGCCCTGGACCGGGCCGGCCTGGAGGGCTCCAACGAGGACAAGGGGCACGAGGCGGTGACGGCGGCGGTGGCCACCGCGGCCACCCTCCGCTCAGTATCCGAACCCTGGCACTGACCCACCCGGTGTTGGAGCTAGGCTGACCTCACCATGTCGAACAAGACTTTCGAGGAGCTCTTCACCGAGCTCCAGCAGAAGGCCGCCACCGGCGACCCCGCCACCTCCCGTACCGCCGAACTGGTCGGGAAGGGCGTCCATGCCATCGGCAAAAAGGTCGTCGAAGAGGCCGCCGAGGTCTGGATGGCCGCCGAGTACGAGGGCAAGGAAGCCGCCGCCGAGGAGATCTCGCAGCTGCTCTACCACGTCCAGGTGATGATGGTCGCCCGCGGAATCTCGCTGGACGACGTCTACGCCCACCTGTAGAAACGCCCCCGGCACCCCCCTCTGCACACACCCGCCCCAGCCCCCGTACCACGCGAAGGAAGCCGACCTCATGCTGCGCATCGCCGTCCCCAACAAGGGTTCCCTGTCAGGCCCCGCGGGGGAGATGCTGCATGAGGCCGGCTACCGGCAGCGCCGCGAGTCCAAGGAACTGCGGATCGTCGACCCGGTCAACGACGTGGAGTTCTTCTACCTCCGTCCCCGCGACATCGCGATCTACGTCTCCTCCGGCCGCCTCGACATCGGCGTCACCGGCCGCGACCTGCTGGTCGACTCCGGCGCCGAGGCCGAGGAGATCCTCCCCCTCGGCTTCGCCCGCTCCACCTTCCGCTTCGCCGCCAAGCCGGGCACCGCGCACTCCCTGCACGACCTCAAGGGCCGCACGATCGCCACCTCCTACGAGGGGATCGTCGCCAAGCACCTGGCCGAGCAGGGCGTCGACGCCTCCGTCGTCCACCTCGACGGCGCCGTCGAGACGGCCATCGAACTGGGCGTCGCCGAGGTCATCGCCGACGTCGTGGAGACCGGCACCTCGCTGCGCAACGCCGGTCTGGAGGTGTTCGGCGACCCGATCATGCAGTCCGAGGCCGTCGTCATCCGCCGCACCGGCGCCGGCGCCGAGGACGCCGCCGAGCCCAGGGTCCAGCAGTTCCTGCGCCGCCTCCAGGGCGTCCTGGTCGCGCGGACCTACGTGATGATGGACTACGACTGCCGCGTCGAGCAGCTGGAGAAGGCCGTCGCGCTGACCCCGGGCCTGGAGTCGCCGACCGTCTCCCCGCTGCACAACGAGGGCTGGGTCGCCGTCCGCGCCATGGTCCCCGCCAAGGAGGCCCAGCGGATCATGGACGACCTCTACGACATCGGCGCCCGCGCCATCCTGACCACGGCCATCCACGCCTGCCGACTCTGAACGCATCCGGGAACATGTCCGATCTCACAGGTGGCGACCTGCCCACCCTCCCCGTCACCTTCCGGCCGGGCCGCACCCGCGTGGTGCTGCTCACGGCCGGGGTCGCCATCCTCGTCGTCATCTCCGCCGTGGCCCTGCTGCTGGAGCAGCTCGGCCCGGGGGAGCGGCTCAGCTTCATCCTGACCGGCGCGCTCATCTTCTGGGCGCTGGCCCAGATCGCCCGGGTGCGGGTCGTCGCCGACGAAGCGGGCGTCACCGTGGTGAACATCGCAGGCCGGCGACGCCTGGCGTGGGCGGAGATCCTCCGGGTGAACCTCCGACCGGGCGATCCCTGGGTCTTCCTCGACCTCAGCGACGGCACCAGCCTGCCGGCCCTCGGCATCCAGCCCGGCATCGACAAGCGGCAGGCCATCGCCGACGCGCGCAGCCTGCGGGCGCTCGCCGAAGCACGGTCGGTCCGGGACCCCGAGACGCCCCCGGAGCAAGATCAGGGCTGACTCGGCGCCGTCCACCCTGCCGTTCATGGCCCTGTCTTGATTAATCTGGTGACGGAGGCGCTGCCCTTGCGCCTCCGCCCCTGTTGTGCCCTGCCGGGCTCACGGGGGTTCCTGCTACCCGAGGAGTGACTCCCTCCGGCGATGGACGGTTCGTCCTGTAGTACCTGCGCCGCCCCTGTCCGACCTGTATCGCAGGCGGCGGCATCATGACCCATCCCCTGCTGCTCCTGGCAGCCGCGTTCCTGCTCATCCTCGCCAACGGCTTCTTCGTCGCCGCCGAGTTCGGCCTCGTCACGGTCGAGCGCCCGGACGCCGAGAAGGCCGCCGCCGAGGGCGACCGACGGGCCGGCACGGTCGTCGGATCGCTGAAGGAACTGTCCTTCCAGCTCTCCGGCACCCAGCTCGGCATCACCATCACCTCCCTCGTCGTCGGCATGCTCGCCGAACCGGCGCTCGCGGAGCTGCTGCGCGGTCCGTTCACCACGCTCGGCGTCCCCGACGGCGCCGCCTCCGGCGTGGCCGTCGTCGTCGGCATGCTGCTGGCCTCCGCCGTGCAGATGGTGATCGGCGAGCTGGTGCCCAAGAACTGGGCGGTGTCCAAGCCCCTCCAGGTCGCGCGCTTCGTCGCGGGCCCGCAGGCCGGCTTCTCCCGCCTCTTCCGCCCGGTGATCGCCGCGCTCAACACCGTCGCCAACCGGCTGGTGCGCGCCCTGGGCGTCGAGCCCACCGCGGAGCTGGCCTCCGCGCGCACCCCCGGCGAGCTGGTGTCCCTGGCCCGCCACTCCGCCCAGGCCGGCGCGCTCGAACAGGACACGGCCGACCTCTTCGTACGGACGCTGTCCCTGGCCGAGCTGACCGCGCAGCACGTCATGACACCGCGCGTGAAGGTCAGCGCCCTCCAGGCGTCGGCGACCGCCGAGGACGTCGTCAACCTCACCCGCGCCACCGGCCTGTCCCGGTTCCCGGTCTACCGCGAGAGGATCGACGAAGTCGTCGGCATGGTCCACCTCAAGGACGCCCTGGCGGTCCCGGTCCACGACCGGCTGCGCACCCCGGTCGTCCGGATCGCCCGCCCGGCCCTCCAGGTCCCCGAGACGCTGCCCGTACAGCCCCTGCTGGCCCGGCTGCGCAGCGAACAGCCCATCGCCGTCGTCGTCGACGAGTACGGCGGCACGGCCGGAGTGGTCACCCTGGAGGACATCGTCGAGGAGATCGTCGGCGAGGTCCGCGACGAGCACGACGGCCAGGACGCCCCGGAGCTGGCCGCGGCCCCGCCCGAGGAGGGCAGACCCGCCTGGGACGTGGACGGCAGCTGCCGCGTCGACACCCTGCGGCGCATAGGGCTGGAGGTCCCCGAGGGACCGTACGAGACGGTCGCCGGCCTGGTCGCCGACCTGCTCGGCCGCATCCCGGCCGTCGGCGACCGGGCCGAGCTGCCCGGCTGGCGGCTCTCGGTGCGCCGGATCGGCCACTACCGGGCCGAACGGGTCCGGCTGGTGCGCACCGGCCAGGTCGTGGAGGTCGCCCGATGAGCGCCCTGCAACTGCTCTTCGCCGCACTGCTCGTGCTGGCCAACGGGTTCTTCGTCGGCGCCGAGTTCGCCCTGGTCTCCGTGCGCCGCAGCCAGATCGAGCCCCTGGGCACCGCGCGGGCCCGCCAGGTCCTGTACGGCCTGGAGAGCCTGCCGCAGATGATGGCGGCGGCCCAGTTCGGCATCACCGTCTGCTCCCTCACCCTGGGCGCGGTCGCCGAACCCACGGTCGCCGAGCTGCTGGAGCCGCTGTTCGAGTGGATCGGAATCCCGCACGGGGCGATCCATCCGCTCGGCTATGTCATCGCCCTCGCGGCCGTGGTCTTCTTCCACCTCGTCATCGGCGAGATGGTGCCGAAGAACCTCGCCATGGCGGCCCCCGAGAAGGCCGCGCTGTGGCTCGGCCCCGGCCTGGTCGCCTTCGCCCGGGTGTGCCGGCCGATCACCGTGGCCCTCGGCGCCTGCGCCCAGGGCATCCTGCGGCTCTTCCACGTGGAGCCCAGGGACGAGGTCGAGGCCGTCGTCACCAGCGAGCAGTTGAACCGGCTGCTGGAGGACTCCGGCGAGGCCGGCCTGCTCGACCCCGAGGAACGCGAACGGCTGGAGGACGCGCTGGAGCTGGGCTCGCGTCCGGTGACCGACGTGCTGCTCACCCGCGAGTCGCTGGTCACGGTCAGCCCGTCGGTCACCCCGGGCGAGATCGTGGAGCTGACGGCCCGCACCGGCTACTCCCGCTTCCCGGTGGCCGCCGAGAACGGCGCCTTCATGGGCTACCTGCACGTGAAGGACGTCCTCGACGTGGAGAACTCCGAGCGGGCGGTGCCCCAGCAGGTGTGGCGTCCGATGACCAAGCTGCGCTCCGACCTGCCGCTGGACGACGCCCTGACGGTGATGCGCCGGGCGGCCACCCATCTGGCGCAGGTCGCCGACGCGTCGGGCAGGGTCCTCGGCCTGGTCGCCCTGGAGGACGTCCTGGAACTCCTCGTGGGCGAGGTCACCGACCCGGCGCACCGGGAGGTTCCCGAGGTGCGGCTGGCGGAGCCGGCGGCGCGCGGCGGAACGGAGCAGGCGCTGGCGAGCTGAGCGGGGCCGCGGGATCCGTCATCGCGCCGACGGATCCTGCGGCCCCCTCCCCGACAGCACCTCGCCGTAGGCCTGCATCAGATCCGGCAGCCGCAGTGTCGACAAGTCGTCCCGGGTCAGTGCGCCCGGGTAGGTCGACAGGCGCAGATCCCGGTAGGCGCAGCTCTTCTCGTACAAGGTCCGCAGGAACCGCCCGTTGCCCAGCTCGTCGATCCAGCCCTGGTCGACGACGTGCCCGGCGATCGAGCGCAGCTCGTCCAGCGCCTCCTCGTCCCACGCGTCGCCGTTCTCCGCGGCCAGCACCTCGCCGATGGAGGTCAGTTCCAGGGGCCGGTAGGAGGGGAAGTCGACGCGGGACGTGAACCGGGAGGACAGCCCGGGGTTCGCGGCGAGCAGCCGGTCCATGCCCTCCGGGTAGCCGGCCAGGATCACCACCAGGTGGTCCCGGTTGTCCTCGGCCCGCTTCAGCAGGACCTGCAACGCCTCGTCGCCGTACGCGTCGCCCTTGCCGTAGCCGGAGTTGGAGAGCGAGTAGGCCTCGTCGACGAAGAGCACCCCGCCCAGGGCCGAGTCGATCAGCTCGTTGGCCTTCACCGCCGTCTGGCCCAGGTACTCGCCCACCAGGTCGGCCCGCTGGGCCTCCACGAGGTGGTCGCCGCCCAGCAGGCCGAGAGCGTAGAAGACCCGGCCGAGGATCCGCGCCACGGTGGTCTTCCCGGTGCCCGAGGGTCCGGAGAAGACGAAGTGCCTCTTGGGCGGCTGGACCGGAAGCCCCTGCCCGGCCCGCAGCCGGGCCATGTTGAGCTGCGCCGACAGCGCCTTGACCTGGCGTTTCACCGGCTCCAGTCCCACCATGCGCTCCAGCTCGGCGAGCGCCGCCTCCAGGAGGGCGGGGTCGGTGGGCCCGGCCGGCAACGGCACGGCAGGGGCGGGGTTCGCGTTCCGCGCGACGGGCTCGGCCACCGGCGCCGGCGGGGCGGCGGGGGACGGGTCGACCGGATCGGTGAGCCGCAGGTCGCGCCCCTCGGCGCCGAACACGGGGTCGAAGCCGTCCGGGCCGTCCACCGCGTCCTGACCGAGCCCCGTGAGGGTGATCGCGGCGAGATCGGCCGTGTCGTCGTAGCCGTCGCAGCCGTCGCCCTCGGCGATCGCGGCGAGCCGGGCCGAGGTGTCCATGAACGCGGCGTCGACGCGGTGCACCGCCCGGTACAGGGGCAGGGCGGCCGCCGACCGGCCGGTGCCCTCGTGGGCCCTGGCCAGCCAGTACCGCAGTTCCTTGCGCTGCGGCTGCTCGCTGCGGCAGCGCATCAGCGCCGCCGACAGCAGCGGCTCGGCCTGCCCGTACATCTCCAGGCGCACCCGGGCCATCCCGCCGAACAGCCCGGCCTCGATGCCCAGCAGGGAGTCGTCCAGCAGCGGGTCGGTGTGCCGGACCAGCTGCTCCCAGTCCTTGACGAGGTAGGCGCGGCAGGCGTGCAGGAAGCGCACCTGGTGGTCGGCGTCCACGGGCGGGAGTCCGGCGAGCGCCCGGTCCAGCTCGGGCACATGGCGGCCGTCCAGCCAGTGCGAGGCGTGCGCGAGCAGCAGGTCGCGCGGGCTCTCCAGCACCGGCTGCACCCACCAGCCCAGCCAGTACCAGGAGTTGAGGGTGCGGCGGTGCCGGGTGCGCTGTTCGCCGAAGCGCTCGCGGTGGCGGAACATCCGCAACAGGGCGGTCGTCGTGTCGACGCGCAGCGCGTGCAGCCCGAGCCAGCCGTCGGCCATTCCGGGGTCGATCCGCACCGCCGTGCGGAACTCCTCCTCCGCCTGCGGATAGGCGCCCATGGTGTAGGCGTCCACGCCTCGCAGCCAGGCCAGGTCGGCCGGGGCCTCGGGGCCCTGCGTGCCGAAGTCCATCACGTCCCCCACAAACCGTGCCCCGTCGGTCTGCCGCCGGGCCGTCGCCCGCCGGCTGCCTTGGTCGAACCGCTGTACCGCGGACCGGAGTTGCAAGGTGCGCGCAGCAGTCGTCCAGGTCGCACCGAGGGCATCGTACCCGCGCGGAAGGTGCCCGCCGTAGGGTGCCGCACAGGACGTTCCACGAGGTGGGAGCACATGGGGCGCACGACGAAACCGTGACCCAGGGTGAGCGGACGGCCCCGCGCAGCGCCCGGAAACGGGGGCCGGGGACCGGGAAGAGGGCAGAACGAAGCCCCCGATCACGGGGGAACAACCGGGGGCTTCGCGTCTGAGAGCGGCTGCGATGCCGCACATTGAGAACGTAAGACCTGTACGGGCCGCCGGTCAAGCGGAGTTGAGGCAGTTGGCGAACTTCGAACGCAAGAGTCTTCACAGGTTCACCACATCGCGGCCGGTCCCTCACCATGAGTGACATCCTGGTGCGGACCAGGCCCTCCGCGCGGTCCCGGCAGCACCTCGTATCCCTCGGGCGACTGCCGTACCAGCGCGTCGGCGTACGGCCGCGACGGATCGGCGGCGAAGTGGCCGAGTTCGGCCGGAACCCAGCCGTCCCAGAACTCCCGCTGCTCCTCCCCGTCCCGTGACCGGCCGCGCGCCCAGGCCTGCTCTGCCGGCACGTCCATCCACAGCAGACACGAGAGCACGGGCCGCAGGGCCCGGCGTCCGGCGCCGACTCCCTCCACGAGGACGACGGGTTCCGCGGGCAGGGTCCGGGGGGCGCCGAAGCGCCGGGCGCGCCAGTCGTAGGGGGTGTACCGCGCGCTCTCGCCGCGTTCGAAGGGCTCGATCACCTGGGTGAGCAGCTGCTCGGTCCACGCGAACAGCCTCGCGTGCGAGGCGATGTCATCGAGGTGCAGCACCGGCGCCCCGCCGATCGCCTCGGCCAGCGCCGCGGCGAACGTGGACTTCCCCGAGCCGGCGTGGCCGTCGACGCCGATCAGACGGACCGGCCCGCAGGACGGCGGCAGGCGGCGGAGCCGGGAGGCGAGCTGGTGGATGGCGGGTCCAGGTGGGAGAGGGGGAACGGGAGAAGGAGGAGAAGGGGGGTAGGAGGAACGGGGGGGCGCGAGGCCGGCGGGAGGGCCGGGGGCCGGTACCCGCCGTTCGGGACGGCCCGCGAGCACGTCCGGGCCGGGAACCCGGCGTCGGGACGATCCCCGCGTCCCCCCGGAATCCTACGTGCGTACGCCACACCGGTGGTTCGGCCCCACGTCCGTGGGCGTGGCCCGGGCGGCGGTGCTGGAAGGCGGGTCCGCGGCCGTTCATAGTGGGCGCACAGCCGCGCCGAGACCTCGGGGGTCCTTCCGCCCATGAGCAGAGCCGAACAGCCGTCCCGCAGGAGAGTCCTCGCCGTCACGGTCGCCGCCGCGGTGGCCGGTGCGTCGGCCCCGGCCGCGACGGCCGCACCGGCCGCCGGCCCGGGGGACGCCGGCGACGCCGAAGCGGCCCCGGCCCGGTCCGTCGACCACCGCGCCTGGACCACGTACGCCGACTGGTCCGGCGGCGCCGCCCAGGGAACCCGTGCCGTGGCAGGAACCCGCCCCGGAGTCGTCATCGCCGCCCCGCTGGGCTCGGTCGACTACACGGACCCGCACACCAAGGCCACCGCCGCCTGGGAGTACGCGACCTGGACGTCCCCGGCCCGGGCGCTGGCGGTGCCGGCCACGGAGGTGGTCGCCTCCTGGAACGCGAGCACCCCGGCCGGCACCTGGCTCCAGGTCGAGCTGAAGGGCACGTACTCCGACGGCGAGGACACCCCCTGGTACGTGATGGGCCGCTGGGCCTCCGGCGACCAGGACGTCCGGCGCACCTCGGTCGACGGCCAGAAGGACGGGCGCAGCACCGTCTGGACCGACACCCTCGCCGTCGACGACGCCGCCACGGGGCTGCGGATCGCCGCCGTCAGGCTCCGGCTCACCCTGTACCGCCGCCCCGGCTCCGGCGCCACCCCCACCGTGTGGCGGCTGGACGCCATGGGCTCCGACGTCCCGGACCGCTTCACCGTCCCGGCCTCCGTGCCCGGCGTCGCGCGGGAACTGGTCGTCCCGCGCTACTCGCAGGAGATCCACCGGGGCCGCTACCCCGAGTACGACAGCGGCGGCGAGGCCTGGTGCAGCCCCACGTCCACACAGATGGCCGTCGAGTACTGGGGCGGCCGGCTCACGCCCCGGCAGCTGGCCTGGGTCGACCCCTCCTACAGCGACCCCCAGGTGTGCCACGCCGCCCGGTACACGTACGACTACCAGTACGGCGGCTGCGGCAACTGGCCGTTCAACGCCGCCTACGCGGCCACCTTCACCGACCTGCGGGGCGTGGTGACCCGGCTCGGCTCCCTCACCGGCCTCGAGACGCTGATCGCCGCCGGCATCCCGGCCATGACGTCCCAGTCGTTCCTCAAGGAGGAGCTGACGGGGGCGGGTTACGGCACCTCCGGGCACCTGATGACGGTGATCGGCTTCACGGCCCGGGGCGACGTGATCGCCAACGACCCGTTCTCGGCGGACGACGCGGCGGTGCGGCGCGTGTACCCGCGGCGGGAGTTCGAGAACGTCTGGCTCAGGACCCGGCGTCACGACGCGAGCGGCAAGGTCGTCTCCGGCAGCGGAGGCGTCTGCTACGTCTACTTCCCGGCGCGGCCCACGGCCCGCCAGTGCGAGGCCCTCGCCGCGGTGGGCATCCCCGTGTGAGCAACGTCTCCGCCGCAAAGGTCCCGGGAGATGGCAAGGTGGACGGATCGTGGGGGGATCCACCAGTACGTCCGACCTCAGCGAGCCGCCATGACCGCACAGACAGCCACCGCCGCCCGAGTCCGCACCGGAGGCCCCGACGCCGACGGCCCGAAGATCCTGGAGCACGTCGCGGGCTGGGTCCTCGTCGCGGTCGTCGCGATGCTGGTCACCCAGCTCGGACTGCTGTGACGGGCGTGTCCTGACGCGCGGTTGACCTGACATACTGCGGACGTCCCGCCGACCGCCCGAGATCAGGGTCGACATTGAACATCAGTGAACAGCGCGAAGTCGTCCGGCCCCGGGCGCGCGGCACCGAGCGCTCACTGGCGCGCCGCGCCGAACTCATCTCCATCGGGCGGAAGTTGTTCGCCGACACGTCGTACGACGCCCTCTCGATGGACGACATCGCCCGGCAGGCGCACGTCGCCAAGGGGCTGATCTACTACTACTTCCAGTCCAAGCGCGGCTACTACCTGGCGATCATCCAGGACTCCGTCGCCGCCCTGGTCGCCTTCGCGGCGAGCCGCGCGGACCTGCCCCAGGTGGACCGCGTGCACCGCACCATCGACGGCTATCTGCGCTACGCCGAGCACAACCAGGCCGCGTACCGGACGATCGTCAGCGGCGGCGTGGGCTTCGACACCGAGGTGCACGCCATCCGCGACGGCGTGCGCGCGGCGATCGTGGCGACCCTCGCCGAGGGCGCGTACGGCAGCGGCGACATCCCGCCGCTGCCCCGGATGGCCCTGCTGTCCTGGGTGTGCAGCGTGGAGGGGGCCACCCTGGCGTGGATCGAACGGCCCGAACTCTCCCGCGAGGTCATGGGCGATCTGCTGGTGAAGACGCTGGGCGGCTGCCTGCGCGCCATCGAGGAACTGGACCCCGCCTTCCCCGCACCGGCCCCGGCCCGCCGCCCGTCGACCACCGGACGGCCCTGACCGGTCCGCCGTCGCCGGTGTCCGGGCTCGGTTCCCGGACGAAGGCGCCCGCGCCCCGAGCCGCTGCCGGTCCCCGTGCCGCACTCAGCGCATGTCGCCCAGCGGGTCCGCGGAGCCGCCGAACTGCCCCGGCCGCACCTGCGGAGCCGCCAGTCGCACCCACTCGGGGTCGTGGCGGCCCGGCAGGGTCCGGCCCCGGTCGGCCCAGACGCGCAGCAGGTCGCGGTAGATGGGCGGGTCCTGAGCGGCCGGCGCGGCCGGCGGAACCGATCCTGCGCCGACGGGTTCGGGGCGCGGCGCAACGAACAACTGGCGGTGACGCCCGGGTGCAGCCGAATAGGTGGGGGCCATACCAGCGCAACGGCGACGCCGCGGGGCAGGTCACCGGCCACCGTCGTAGAGCGTGAGTTCGGGGGGTGCCCCGGTCTCCCGTTCGCTCACGCCGCGTCAGATGGCGGGCCGTGACGGTGCGCCCGATGCGACCCGAGGCGATCGTCCTGCCCCCGACGCGACCGGCCGGGCGTGACCCGTCAGCCGTCGAGAGCCCAACAGGCCGTGCGTGTACGGCTTCTGACGTGCCGACAGGAGGCTCCCGTCCGGCAGCGGTCGGCGTCGGACGCGGGCACGACCGCACCCGGCGTGCGCAACGGCCGGCCGACTGCCGTCGGGCGCGCGAGAGTTCGCTTCAGGCCGCGGCGCGGCGCATCGCCGGGACGCGCATCGGACGCGAGCCCTGGCCGCCTACGTGCGAGAAGGGCTGCGTGCGCCAGTCCAGGCCCTGAGGGAGCGTCAGCAGCAGCGCCGTGTCCTGCTCCTGGGGTTCCGCGGACTCGTCGGCGGACCGGGCCTCGGACGCCGCGCGTCCCGTCCCGGCGCAGACCGTGAGCCCGAACGGGTTCCACGGCGAGGCGCACAGCGCGTGCTCCGGCAGGATCTCCTCGTCCGCCAGCAGCGCGATGGGCTGCGCGCAGTCCGGGCAGATCACGCGGTACATCTCGAAGGTGTCGTAGGCGTCGAAGTGGTCGGCGTCATCGGCGTCGAAACCGTCGGCGTCGAAGGGTTCGACGCCCTCCGGCTCGGGTTCGACGACCGACTGGAGCCGCTTGGGCGCGGTGCGACCAGGGCGCTTGGGATTCTGCATGGGATTCTCCCCCTCGGACTGGGCCGTGAAGGCACTGCGGCCTCGACCACAGCAAGCACTTCCCAGCCGGTACGCGCGGTAACCACCGGGCCCTCACCAAGCCTTGACAAGTGCTGTGGCATTCGTCACATGCCCGACGCAGATGCCGCACGCCCCACGCGCCCCCGCCACATCACGAACCGGCTATGACCTGGGCTGCATACGTATACGCGGAGATCGCCCGCACGGTAGGTTCTGCGTCATGGAGGAGCTGGACCGACAAATCGTGCAGCTGCTCGTCAAGGACGGGCGGATGAGCTACACCGATCTGGGCAAGGCCACGGGCCTGTCCACGTCCGCCGTGCACCAGAGAGTGCGCAGGCTGGAACAGCGCGGCGTCATCCGCGGGTACGCGGCCGTCGTCGACCCGGAGGCCGTCGGGCTGCCGCTGACCGCGTTCATCTCGGTGAAACCGTTCGACCCCAGCGCCCCCGACGACATCGCCGAGCGGCTGGCGGGTCTGCCCGAGATCGAGGCCTGTCACAGCGTCGCCGGGGACGAGAACTACATCCTCAAGGTGCGCGTGGCCACCCCGCACGAGCTGGAGGAGCTCCTGGGACGGCTCCGGGCGCTGGCCGGGGTGTCGACGCGCACGACGGTCGCCCTGTCCACCCCGTACGAGGCCCGGCCGCCGAGGATCTGAGGGACCCCGTGCCGGGCGGCCGGCGCGAGGCGCGAGACTGTTCCCATGAGTGAGCGCGCCCCCCAGCCGAAAACCGTCCTGCTCCGCCGCGGAGAGGTCCACAGTCCCGCCGACCCGTTCGCGACCGCGATGGTGGTCGAGCGCGGCCAGGTCGCCTGGGTCGGCTCCGAGGGCGCCGCCGACGCCTTCGCGGACGGCGTCGACGAGATCGTCGACCTGGAGGGCGCGCTGGTCGCCCCGGCGTTCACCGACGCCCATGTGCACACCACCTCCACCGGCCTCGCGCTGACCGGCCTCGACCTGTCCGGGGCCCCCTCCCTGGCCGCCGCCCTCGCCCGCGTGCGGGACTTCGCGGCCGCCCGCCCGCTCGACAAGGTGCTCCTCGGGCACGGCTGGGACGCCTCCGGCTGGCCGGAGGGGCGTCCTCCCCGGCGCGAGGAACTGGACGAGGCCACCGGCGGCCGGCCCCTCTACCTCAGCCGCATCGACGTCCACTCGGCCGTCGCCACCACCGCGCTGCTCGACCTGACGCCCGGCGTGCGCACCGCGGCGGGGCACGCCGACGGGGAGCCGCTGACCCGCGACGCCCACCACGCCGTCCGGGCCGCCGCGTTCGCAGCCGTGACGCCCGGACAGCGTGCCGAGGCCCAGCGGGCCGCCCTGGCACACGCCGCCTCCCTCGGCATCGGCTCCGTCCACGAGTGCGGCGGTCCCGAGATCTCCTCCGAGGACGACTTCACGGACCTGCTGCGGCTCGCCGCCGAGGAGAGCGGCCCACGGGTGGTCGGCTACTGGGCGGAGCGGGACGTCGACAAGGTCCGGGAGCTGGGCGCGCTCGGCGCCGCGGGGGACCTGTTCGTCGACGGCGCCCTCGGCTCCCACACCGCCTGTCTGCACGGCCCGTACGCCGACGCGGACCACACCGGCGCCGCCTACCTGGGCGCCGCCGAGGTGGCCGCGCACGTGGTGGCCTGCACCGAGGCCGGACTGCAGGCCGGGTTCCACGCCATCGGCGACGCCGCCGTCGGCGCCGTCGTCGAAGGGATGCGCGCCGCGGCGGACAAGGTGGGCCTCGCGCGGATCCGCGCCGCCCGCCACCGGGTGGAGCACGCCGAGATGCTCACCCCGGAGACGATCGCCGCCTTCGCCGAACTGGGCCTCACCGCCTCCGTGCAGCCCGCCTTCGACGCGCTGTGGGGCGGCGAGGAGGGCATGTACGCCCAACGCCTCGGCGTCGAGCGGGCCCGCACGCTGAACCCCTTCGCCGCCCTGCTGCGGACCGGTGTGCCGCTCGCCTTCGGCTCCGACAGCCCGGTCACCCCTCTCGACCCGTGGGGCACGGTCCGCGCCGCCGCCTTCCACCGCACGCCCGAGCACCGGGTCTCCGTGCGGGCCGCGTTCACCGCCCACACACGCGGCGGATGGCGGGCGATCGGCCGCGACGACGGGGGCGTCCTGGTGCCGGGCGCACCCGCCGACTACGCGGTCTGGCGGACGGACGAACTCGTCGTCCAGGCCCCCGACGACCGGGTCGCCCGCTGGTCGACCGACCCGCGCTCCGGCACCCCCGGGCTGCCCGACCTCACCCCCGGGGCCGGACTGCCGGAGTGTCTGCGCACCGTGGTGGGCGGGCGGACCGTGTTCGTGCGCCCGAGCGAGTGATCTCCCGGACCGGCGCGGCGAAGATCACCCGTCCGCAGGGCCTCGTGCCGACGGCTTCCCCTCCCCTCTGACCAGGGCGTTGACGAAAGACGCGCAGGTCGAACGCCGGTTGACAGCCGACTGCGCAAGGCCGGTAGGTTCGGCGGAGTCCACCGCCGGACGCCCCGCCGGAGAACGTCCACGCACTCGCCGCGGCGCCGCTGGGTCAGGGACGGTGCGCCGAGCCGGCGCACCGCCGCTGGCAGCCAGGCTCAGCGCCCGCGCCGCAGCGAGGGAACGTTCTGGCCGGTCGGGGAGGTGTGACCCGGGTGGGGCCCGGGCGCTCAGTAGACAACGGCTTTCGGTCGACCCGCAGCCAGCGGATCCCGGGCCGGCCCGAAGAGCGCCGGGCCCCCATCCGCAGCGGGCTCGCGTCCCGCCCGCGCGGGCAGGGGCGCACATACGAACCCAAAGGCGCGTTCTTACCCCGTTTTCGGGGACTCGACACCACGATTCGAACGTCCTGTCACGTCATCGCAGGCGGCGGCCACTATGGTGGTCCCTTGCGTACGAACTTGAAGGGGCAGCAGTGAACGACGGCGACGGGACCCGCGCGGCACAGGACCGGGGACGGCAGTTCGGTCCGCTCGGCACGGCCTTGGTGATCATTCCGACCTACAACGAGGCGGAGAACATCAAGAGCATCGTCGGCCGGGTACGCAAGGCTGTCCCGGAGGCCCACGTCCTCGTGGCCGACGACAACAGCCCGGACGGCACCGGCAAGCTCGCCGACGAACTGGCCGCCGGGGACGAGCAGGTGCGGGTGCTCCACCGCAAGGGCAAGGAGGGCCTCGGCGCCGCCTACCTCGCGGGCTTCCACTGGGGCCTGGACAACGGCTACGGCGTCCTGATCGAGATGGACGCCGACGGCTCGCACCAGCCCGAGGAACTGCCGCGGCTGCTCACCGCGCTCAAGGGCGCCGACCTCGTCCTCGGCTCACGCTGGGTGCCGGGCGGCAGGGTCGTGAACTGGCCCCGGTCCCGCGAGGTCATCTCCCGCGGCGGCAGCCTGTACTCCCGCCTCGCCCTCGACCTTCCGCTGCGCGACATCACCGGCGGCTACCGCGCCTTCCGCCGCGAGACCCTGGAGGGCCTCGGCCTCGACGAGGTGGCCTCGCAGGGGTACTGCTTCCAGGTCGACCTGGCGCGCCGCGCGGTCAAGGCCGGTTACCACGTGGTGGAGGTGCCCATCACCTTCGTCGAGCGTGAACTCGGCGACTCCAAGATGAGCCGCGACATCCTCGTCGAGGCGCTGTGGCGGGTCACGGCGTGGGGCGTGGGGGAGCGGGTCGGCAAGATCACCGGCCGCGGAGCCGGAAAGCCGGAGCGCCCGCGGACGACGCCCGCCCCCGCCCACGGCACCGCCGCGCCGACCTCGGAGTCCGGCGGCGACCCCGCGCGGCCCGAGAACGCCGCCGGCGACGCCCCGGAACCGGAGGACGCCGGCAGTGGGCCCGCCCGGGCCGCGGGTGACGCCCCGGTGGACGGGAGCGCGGACAGCGCCGCGGTCGAGTCCGCCGGTGACGCCGCCGACGCGCGTACGGAGGGCGGATCCGGCGGATCCCGGGCCGACGGCGCGTCGCACAGCGACAGCTGATCCTGCCCTTATGCCGCTCTGAGCCGCGTCCGGGCACACTGGAGGCATGACGACTGGCTCTCCGATCCGCGCGTACCCGACCGACGCCCAGCCCCGCCGTCCCCAGCCCCGCCGCTCCCGCCTGCGGACGTTCCTGCCGCTGGGCCTCGCCGCGTGGCTGGTGCTGGAGATCTGGCTGCTGACCGTCGTCGCGGGCGCGACGAGCGGCCCGGTGGTCCTCCTGATCCTCGTCGCCGGGTTCGTGCTCGGCGGCGTCGTGATCAAGCGTGCGGGGCGGCGGGCCTTCCAGAACCTGAACGAGGCGCTCCAGCGCGGCTCCGCCCCGCGCAGCGGCGGCAACGGTCTCATGATGCTCGGCGGTCTTCTGCTGATGATCCCGGGCTTCGCCTCCGACGCGATCGGCCTGCTCCTGCTGCTCCCGCCGGTCCAGAAGGCGGTCGGCGGCTTCGGGGAGCGCAAGCTGCGCGAGGCCGCCGGCACGCCGGGCACCCTCGGCGACGCGTTCCAGCAGGCCCGCATCCACCGCCCCGACGGCAAGGTGGTCCAGGGCGAGGTCATCAGGGACGAGCAGTGAGCCCAAGCCCCCAGGGCTGCTGACCCGGCCCCGGTCTTCGGAGGGGTGTCGGGCGTCGGGCTGAGCATCGGGCATCGGGCTGAGCCTCGGGCTCGGGCGTCGGGCTCGGGCTCGGGCTCGGGCTCGAGGCGAGCTTCGGACGGGCGTGGGACCGGCGTGGGGTCGGCTCAGCCTCGGGCTCGGGCTCGGGCTCGGGCTCGGGGCGAGCTTCGGACGGGCCTGGGGACCGGCGTGGGGATCGGCGTGGGGGTCGGCTCAGCCTCGGGCTCCGGGTGCGCGCGTCGGATGCGGACGGGTGCCGCGCTCGGGCAACGGCTCCGGGCCCGGACAGCACGAAGACCGCGGGCGCCGTACGTGGATCACGTACGGCGCCCGCGGTCGTTGTCGTGCGCTGTGAAGCCGGCGCAGCCCCTCAGGAGCTACGCGCTTTTACGGCTGTCGCGGGGATGTACCGCAAGGTTCATCGCCCCGGACCGCAGAACGGCCAGGCGCTCCTCGAGGACCTCTTCCAGTTCCTCGCGGGTCCGCCGCTCCATCAGCATGTCCCAGTGCGTACGCGCGGGCTTGGCCTTCTTTTCCTCAGGGCCGTCGCCGTCGACGAGAAGTGCAGGGGCTCCGCAGACCTTGCACTCCCACTCCGGCGGAATCTCCGCCTCGACCGAGAAGGGCATCTCGAACCGATGCCCCTTCTCGCATGCGTACTCCACGGCCTGGCGCGGGGCCAGGTCGATACCGCGGTCCGTCTCGTAGCTGGTCACCACGAGGCGCGTGCCGCGAAGAGCTCGCTCACTCATGAATCGTGCCTCCCGGGCTTGTCGCCCACAGGACAGGTGTGTCGCTGTCGTCGTCATCCGGTCAACGTCCGGGCGGCGGTAAAGATTCCCGATCCGAGTCCGTTACGGGTCGTGCGTCGCCGTCGTAGCCGCAGCCTTGTCAACCAGTGCAGTACCCACCGGCGCCCGGTTTGTCACATCTGAAAGGAGATGTCACCCAGCGTTTCGGCATCTTTGACGCGCAGTAACGGTACGCCTGGCAGGCCAAACGCGTACACTACCGCCCTTTCGCCTTGAGTGCTAAATCCTCTCGGGCAACGGGTTCCCCGCGTCGCGGATCGCCCGCCGTACGGGTACCCGCGCCAGCAGGACGAATCCGATCAGGAAGAAGGCGACGAGCGAGACGATCGCGTCCCGGTAGCTGCCGGTGAGCTGGTAGGTGACCCCGAACAGCAGCGGGCCGAGCCAGCTCATCCCCCGGTCGCTCATCTCGTACGCGGAGAAGTATTCGGCCTCCTTGCCGGGCGGGACGAGATGGGAGAACAGGGAGCGGGACAGGGCCTGGCTGCCGCCGAGGACCAGCCCGATGGCGGCCGCGAGCAGGAAGAACCCCACCGGCGCGCCGGCCGGCAGGAAGTAGCCCGCGCCCAGGGTGAGCGTCCAGGCCGCCAGCGAGCCCAGGATCGTCCGCTTCGCGCCGTACGTCCGGGCCAGCCGCCCCATGCCCAGCGCGCCCGCCACCGCCAGCACCTGCACCAGCAGGACGGCGCCGATCAGCGTGGACTGGCCCAGGCCCAGCTCCTCGGAGCCGTAGACCGAGGCCTGGGAGATCACCGTCTGGATGCCGTCGTTGTAGACGAGATAGGCCAGGAGGAACGAGAGGGTCAGCGGATGACGGCGCATGTCGCGCACCGTCGCGGCGAGCTGCCGCAGCCCCGGCGCCGTCGCCTCGGCCCGCGCGGCGACGGGCCGGTCGCGCAGCCGCAGCAGCGGGATCAGCGTGAAACCGCCCCACCACAGTCCGGCCGAGGCCAGGCAGATGCGGACGGCCGTGGACTCCGAGACGCCGAAGGAGTCGTGGGCGAGGTACAGGACCAGGTTCACGACGAGGACCAGCGACCCGGCCGCGTAGCCGAAGGCCCAGCCCCGGGAGGAGACGGCGTCGCGTTCCTCCGGCGGGGCGATCTGCGGCAGATAGGAGTTGTAGAGCATCATCGCCACCGACTGGGCCGCGTTGGCCACGATCAGCAGCGCCCCGCCCAGCAGATACCGGTCGCCGCCGAGGAAGAACATCGCGGTCGTCGCCGCGGCGCCCGTATAGGCGGCCGCGCCGAGCAGCGGCTTCTTGCGGCCGGTGCGGTCGGCGGCCGCACCCACCAGCGGCATCACGACGACGGCCACGATCACCGACAGGGACACCGAGTAGGCGAAGAAGGAACCCGCCCGGACGGGAACGCCCAGGGGATGCACGTAGCCGTCCGGATCCGCCGCCGCCTTGGCCACCGAGGTCAGGTACGGGCCCAGGAACACGGTGAGCACGCTCGTCGAGTAGACGGAGCAGGCCCAGTCGTAGAAGTACCAGCCGCGCTGCTCGCGCCGCCGGCTGTCGGCCTCTTCGCCGGACGTCGCCGTCCGCACGGTCTCGATGCCCACCCGCGCCCTCGCTTCCCGGTGCCGGAGTCGCGTGCGGGCGGTGGGCCCGAGGTCAGACCCAGACGCCCCGGTCCTCCATGACCTTGCGCAACGCGTCGATGTGATCGGTCATGATGCCATCGACGCCCAGGTCCAGGAGCCGGTGCATCCGATCCGGATCGTTGACCGTCCACACGTGCACCTGAAGCCCGCGCGCGTGCGCGGCGCGCACGAAGCGGTGGTCCACCACGGGGATGCCCGACTGGGCCTCGGGCACCTGCGCGGCGACCGCCGAGCGGCGCGGCCACACGGGCAGGCCCCAGGACCGCAGCCGCAGGTCGAGAACGCCCCTGGTGCCGTACGACGTCGCCAGGCGCGGCCCGGCCAGCCGCTGGGCCCGCGCGACGCGCGCCTCCGAGAACGAGCCGACGCAGACGCGGTCCCACGCCCGCGCGCGGGCGATCAGGTCGAGCAGAGGGCGCAGGGCGGGCTCCGCCTTGAGGTCGACGTTCCACCGCACCTCGGGGAACGTCTCCAGGAGCTCCTCGAAGAGCGGCACGGGCTCCTGGCCCCCCACGCGCGCGTGACTCACCTGCGACCACGGCAGGTCGGCGATACGGCCCGCGCCGTCGGTGACCCGGTCCAGCGTGGTGTCGTGGAAGGCCACCAGCCTGCCGTCACGCGTGGTGTGCACATCCGTCTCGATGTAGCGGTACCCCGTCTCCACCGCACGCCGGAACTGCGCCACGGTGTTCTCCCGCCCGGCCCCCGCCCCGCCGCGGTGCGCGAACGGGATGGGCCCCGGATGGTCGAGGTAGGGATGGCGTTCGAGGCTGGTCACGGTCGCAGTATCGCTCCCCCCGGTGTCCCGGTGGCAACGACCGCGCTGCCGCCGGACGCCGCGGGAAGGGCGAAGACGCGCAGGAAGAACTGGGCGAGCGGTCCGATCGTCACCGCGTACAGCAGCGTGCCGACGCCGATCGTGCCGCCGAGGGCGAAACCGGTGGCCACCACGGCCACCTCCACCGACGTCCGCATCAGGCGGACCGAGCGGCCCGTGCGCCGGTGCAGACCGGTCATCAGCCCGTCCCGCGGGCCCGGCCCGAAGGCGGCCGCGATGTACAGGCCGGTGGCCACGCCGTTGAGGACGAGACCGGCCACCAGCAGCGGTGCCTGCGCGGCCAGCGTGCGCGCCTCCGGGACGCACGCCAGGGTGCCGTCCATCGCGAGCCCGACGACGAACACGTTGGAGACCGTGCCGAGGCCCGGCCGCTGACGCAGCGGGATCCACAGCAGCAGCACCGCCGCGCCCACGCCGATCGACACGACGCCGATCGACAGGCCGGTCAGCTCGGCCAGGCCCTGGTGCAGCACGTTCCACGGCTCCAGGCCGAGGCCCGCCTGCACGAGCAGCGCGGAGCTGGCGCCGTAGAGGACGAGCCCCGCGTAGAGCTGGAGCAGCCTGCGGACGACGCGGCCGCTCGGCTCCCGCGCGGACCGCTCCTGCGGTGACGACTCGGACAAGGGGTCCCCCCTGGTGGTGGCAGTGGCCTGACTCGTGACACTCTGTGGCGTGGAAGCACACCGCATCCATGGCCAATTCGGGGAAGGTGGACTGGTAGACATGGCGCAGTGGACCTCTGCGGTGGGAGCCGCACAGCTCGCCCGGCTCCTGAAGTCCCAGCAGGACCGTCCGGCCGGGCCCGGCGCCCGCCGCCCGCCCGCCTACCGCGCGCTCGCCGACGGCGTCCGGCTGCTGGTGCTGGAGGGCCGCGTCCCCGTCGCGGCCCGCCTGCCCGCCGAACGGGAACTGGCCCTCGCCTTCTCCGTGAGCCGTACGACCGTCGCCGCCGCCTACGAGGCGCTGCGCGCCGAGGGCTTCCTGGAGTCCCGGCGCGGCGCGGGCAGCTGGACGGCCGTGCCCGCGGGCAATCCCGTCCCGGCCCGCGGCCTGGAACCGCTGCCCCCCGAGTCCCTGGGGTCCGTGATCGACCTGGGCTGTGCGGCCCTGCCCGCCCCCGAACCCTGGCTCACCCGGGCCGTGCAGGGCGCACTGGAGGAACTGCCCCCGTACGCCCACACGCACGGCGACTATCCGGCGGGCCTGCCCGCGCTGCGCGCGATGATCGCCGACCGCTACAGCGCGCGCGGGATCCCGACGATGCCCGAGCAGATCATGGTCACCACCGGCGCCATGGGGGCCATCGACGCCATCTGCCACCTCTTCGGCGGACGGGGCGAGCGCATCGCCGTCGAGTCGCCCTCCTACGCCAACATCCTCCAGCTCATGCGCGAGGCGGGCGCCCGGCTGGTGCCCGTGGCGATGGCGGACGGCCTGGCCGGCTGGGACATGGACCGCTGGCGCCAGGTCCTGCGCGACGCCGCACCGCGCATCGCCTACGTCGTCGCCGACTTCCACAACCCGACCGGCGCGCTCGCCGACGACGACCAGCGCCGCCGGCTGGTGGAGGCGGCCCGCTCGGCCGGCACGGTGCTCGTCGCCGACGAGACCATGAGCGAACTGTGGCTCGACGACGTGGCGATGCCGCGCCCGGTGTGCGGCTTCGACCCCGGCGGCTCGACCGTGATCACGGTCGGTTCCGCGAGCAAGGCCTTCTGGGCCGGCATGCGCATCGGGTGGGTACGGGCCGCTCCGGACGTCATCCGCAGCCTGGTGGCCGCCCGCGCCTACGCCGACCTGGGCACACCGGTGCTGGAGCAGCTGGCGGTGAACTGGCTGTTCAGCACCGGGGGCTGGGAGCAGGCCGTGGAGCTGCGCCGCCGCCAGGCCCGCGGCAACCGGGACGACCTGGTCGCCGCCGTGCGACGGGAGCTGCCGGAGTGGGAGTTCACCGTCCCCGAGGGCGGACTGACCCTGTGGGTGCGGGCCGGCGGACTGTCCGGGTCCCGGCTCGCCGAGGCCGGGGAGCGGGTCGGGCTGCGGGTCCCCTCCGGCCCGCGGTTCGGGGTCGACGGCGCCTTCGAGGGGTACGTCCGGCTGCCGTTCACCGTGGGCGGCGCGGTCGCGGACGAAGCGGCCACGCGCCTGGCCGCCGCCGCGCGGATCGTGGAGAGCGGAGGCGCGGCGGGCGGCGAGGGACCGCGCACCTTCGTGGCGTAGCCGGCGGGCGCGGGAGACGGGGGAGGCCCTGGAGTCGGGGGAGCCGGGGGAGCGGCCGGGGCGGGTCGGCGAATGCCGGGCCCTCCGGTCCGGCCCCGGGGACGGGGGCCGGACCGGAGGGCCCGGAGGACGGGCCGGTGCGGTGCGCGGGCCCGAGCGGTGCGCGGGCCGAGTCGGCTGGGGCGCAGTCGCCCTCGGCCCGGCCCGACCGGCCGGCGTCCGGCTGCTTCGCTACTCCGCGGCGGCCGGCTCGGCCACGGCCGCTTCCGGCAGCGCCGGCTCCAGGACGGGCCGCTCCAGAAGCGCCGTCTCCGGGGCGGCCGTCCGCGTGGGCCCGGCCGTCCGCGCGGTCACCGTCTGCGGAGCCGTGGCGGGCGGGGCCGGGGCCGGCGGGGTGCTGGGCGGGGCGCTGGGCGGCGGCGGTGCGGTCTTCGTGACGATGATCTTCGGGACGGCGGTGCCGACCGGTGCCGGCGTCGGCGCCCCGCCGCTCCACCCGCCGTCGGACACCTGAACGTCGTCCGGACCTTTCGAGGTCTCCGGGTCCTCCGGGGTTTCCGGATCCACCGGGGCGCCCGTGCCCGCCCGGTCGTCCGGCGTGGTCTGTGTGTCGTCCGCCGTCTCGGTGCCGGAGGCGGTGGCCGATTCGGCCGGGGCGTCCGTCTCGACGGGAGCCTTTGTGCCGGACGCCGTCTCGGCGCCGGCCGGTGCGGTGCGCGGCGGGAGGAGGTCCAGCACGGCCTGTCGGTGCGCGTCGCTCGTCGCGTCGTCGTACGGGTCCGGCGTGGCCGGGACCTGGAGGCGGTGGACCGGCGCGGAGCCCAGCCGGGCGTAGCCGCGACCCGGCGGGAGATCGTCGACCGGGGTGGTGTGCGGGGGCGCTCCGAGCACCGCCGTCAGCTGTTCCGCCGGGGCGGGTCCGAGGGTGACCCGCGCGCGGGTGTGCCGGCACACCGCTTCGCTCAGGGAGTCCAGGGCGTCGAACTGCTCGGCCACGACCACGGTCACGGCTGCGGCGCGCCCGTGCCGCAGCGGGACCTGGAGGAGGGACTGCGGATCCTTGCGGCCCTCGGCCTCGGCCAGGTGGGTGAAGGCGGTGGGGCGGTCCAGGAGGATCCACAGCGGGCGTTTGGCGTCCTGCGGCGCCGGATATCCCGCCTGGCGGGCTTCGTTGGCCGCGACGAGCCGGCGCTCGGTCTCGCCGGTCGCCCACTCCAGCGCGGCCAGTGCGCCGTCGAGTCCGATCTCGACGCCCAGCACGCCCTCGCGGCCGGCCAGGCAGGCGTACTCGCCCGTCCCGCCGCCCTCGACGATCAGCACGTCGCCGTGTTGCAGGGCCTGGAGGGCGATGGAGCGCAGGAGGGTCGAGGTGCCGCTGCCCGGGTGGCCGACCGCCAGCAGGTGAGGCTCGGTGGAGCGGATGCCGGTGCGCCACACGACCGGCGGGACGTCGCGGTGGTCCGTGCCGAAGGCGAGCGGGAGGGTGCGCTGCACCCGGGAGGGGTCCGTGAAGCCCAGGACCGTCTCGCCCGGCGCGGAGACGAAGCGCTGGGCCGCGATGTCGGTGGGCAGCGGGGACAGGACGCTGACCGTGAGCTCGTTGCCCTCCTCGTCCCAGACGAAGAGGTACTCGCGGCCGCGGCCGGACTTCGCGGCGAGCAACTGCTCGATCCGCGCGCGTGAGGCGGCCTCGCCGTCCGGGAAGTAGGCCGGATAGCGGATCACCAGGTGGGCCATGCGGCCCGAGTCGTCGAACTCCTGGGTGGGGAAGACCGTCTCCCAGTCGCCGCCGTGGACGTAGAGGGGAGACGGGTCTTCGGCCGTCGAGAAGTGCGGGACGAGAGCCTCGTACAGCACCTGGAGTCGCTCGATCTGCGATTCGTCAGGGCCGTCGGGAGCCGGTGGGGTGCGGTCCCTGCCCTGCCAGGCCGCCGCCGACGTCAGGGTGACGACGGCGAGCAGCGGGCCGTACGGCACGAGCACCACCACCAGGATCACCGAGGCCGCCAGGAACAGCAGCGGACCGCGTCTGTCCCTGGGGGTCTCGGTCCATCTGCGCCGTCCGGCCGAGGCCAGGCGGCGCAGTCCGCGGGTCGTCGTGATCAGCGGATGGAGGACATCGGTGGCACTGTCGGCCGCCGTGCGGGCCAGCTCCCGGCTCCGGGCGATCTGTGCGCTGCCTGTGCTCAGGATGCGGGGGAGGGGGCGCCGGGCCACTGCTGTCTCCTGGAGGTGCGTGCGGACGGGACGTGCGGCGTCAGAACTTGATGCCGCCGAGGAGGCTGGCCAGGCTCTCGCCGCCGGCCTTGATGCTCGGGGCGATGGCCGTGCTGGCCATGTAGAACCCGAACAGGGCCGAGACGATGGCGTGCGACCCCTTCAGGCCGTCCTTGCGGAAGAAGAGGAAGACGACGATGCCGAGCAGGACCACGCCTGACATGGACAGGATCATTTGGTTTCTCCTGGTTCGCGGGGGACAGTCACCATGAGTACTTCCAGGCTCACAGGATGTATCCATACGATAAAAGGTGCAACTGGGTGAAATGCGGCTGATTTCCCCCAGGCGGCGGCACGTCCGGTGGGCTGCCCGAGCAGGAGAATTGCGGTGAAAAGGGGCTCAGGTGATCTTTGCCGCGTACCGCACCGGCCAGGTGACCGACGAGCCAGTACGCTGGCGATTCACCTGAACGGCAGCAGCGAGAGGCGGTCCGGCCGATGACCGAAGCCCCCGACCCGGAGGTCGTGGAGCTGGCGACCAAGATCTTCGATCTGGCCCGCCGGGGACAGACCGAGGAGCTCGTGGCGTACGTCGACGCGGGCGTCCCGGCCAACCTCACCAACGACCGCGGCGACTCGCTCCTGATGCTCGCCGCGTACCACGGCCACGCCGACGCGGTCCGGGCCCTGCTGGCCCGCGGCGCCGAGGCGGACCGCATCAACGACCGCGGCCAGACCCCGCTCGCCGGGGCCGCGTTCAAGGGGGAGACGGACGTCGCCGAGGCCCTGATCGAGGCGGGCGCCGACCCCTCGCAGGGCACGCCGTCGGCCGTCGACACGGCCCGTATGTTCGACCGGACGGAGCTGCTCGACCTGTTCGGCGCGCGCCGGGCGGACCGTTCGTGAGCAGTCCGGCGAAGAGGTTGTGACCGGGTAAATCGACCACCACGGGGGAGGCGGTACGAGGCCGCCGGAAATTTCGGTCGCGGCAGGCAGAACAGCCGGGTCATCATGACGTCGTGATTCACGGACGCGATGGCTGGGCAGGTGTTGCCGCACCGCGCGGGCCGTGACGCGGTCCGCATGGGCCACCGACGAGAGGCAGAGGAAGATGGTCTACAGCAAGCAGGAAACGGCGGGCGCCCCGACGTGTTGTCACGCGGCCAGGTAATGCACGTCCCCCGGTTGCGTCGACGCTTGATGTGAGGCTGTTTCCCATGTTCGATCCGGTCATAGCGCCCAGCGGTACGCTGCTCGGCCTGCTCCAGAGGGGCCGCGGCGACGGCACACTGCACGCGCTCACCGCCCCGCGCGCCGAGGCGCTCGCGGCGCTGAACCACTGTGTGCAGCGGGATCCCCGCCACGACTGGCAGGTGGAGAACCGCTCCCTCTACTACGCCCGTCTCTACCTCGACCTCAACGGCGAGCTGGACGAGATCGAGGCCCATCTCTTCGACGTCGAGGACGTCTTCGACACCGAGGAGTCACGCACGGGCCTCGCCCTGGCCGTCCTCGGCCACCTCGCCTCCTACGGCAGGCGCGACGCCCTCGACCTGCTGCGCCGATACGCCGCCACGGGCGCCAACTGGGCCTGGGCCCTGGACGAGCTGGCCCTGCGCGACGACGACGCCGGACTGCGCGCCCTCGCCGCACCGGTGCTCGCCAGGTTCGCCACGGACGCGGAGGGCGAGGCCGAACTCGCCGCCGCCGTACGCGACGCCTTCGAGCCACGGCCCTGGCGGCTGTGGGCCGAAGACCCCCGCGAGTACATCGCCGCCCGCGTGCGCGCCGCACACGAGGCCGGCTGCTTCGACCGCTGGCAACGCCAGATGAGTCCCACCGGACCACGGCCCGGCTGGAGCGTGCGGGCCGTGTTCGAATGGGCGCAGCAGGGCTTCGAGCGCGGAGCCGCGCTCCACGTCCCCGCCGCCCGCTGCCTGTCCGCCGTGGCGGGCCCGGAGGACCGTCCCGAGATCGTGCAGGCCGCCAAGGACGGCGATGACGGCGCCCGGTGCACCGCCCTGCGCTACCTCGCCGACTGCAACGACCCGGACGCCCTCCTCCTCGTCGAACAGGCCGTCGCCGCCGGTTCGGCGACCGTCGTCGAGGCCGCCGTCGACGCCTTCGAACGCATGCGCAGCGTCGCCGCCGTCGACCGGGCCCGGGGCTGGGTCCACCGGCCCGACGCCCTCGGCGCGGCCGCCGGCCGCATGCTCGCCTGCCGGGGCGGCGCGAAGGACAGGGAACTGGTCCTCGGCGCCCTGCGCGAGGCCGTGCGCGGGGAGGGCTGCGACGCGCCCACCCTGTGGACCCTCGTCGACGGCGCCGGGCGGCTCGGCATCGCCTGCGCGGCGCCCGTGCTCCGCCACATCTACCGCGAGACCGCCTCGTCCCATCTGCGCGGGCGCTGCGCCCGCGCCCTCGCCGCCACCGACCCCTCCTACGCCACCGGCTTCGCCGTCGAATGCCTGTGGGACTGCGAGGAGGGCACCCGAGAAATCGCCGCCCGCCACGCCGAGACCGGTGACGCCCGGGTCGTGGAGCGGCTGCGCCGGCTCGCCGCCGACCCCGCCGAGGAGGCCGAGGTCCAGACGGCCGTACGGAGCCGGATCGGACCCGACGCGGCATCCGCCATGTGATCGCGGGCCAGGCCGCCGCCCGAGCACTCCCGGCGGCGGCCCGCCCGGCGGGCGTACTGCGGGCGACCGACGGGCGGAGGGCGCGCGACCCGTCAGCCGCCGACCGGAAACCGTCCGACCCGCGCGCGGTGCGTGACACCCCGCGCGTGAGCCCCGTCGGACGTCGGGCCGCGGGCCAGGCCGGCGCCCGAGCACTCCCGGCGGCGGCCCGCCCGGCGGGCGTATTGCGGGTGACCGACGGGCGGAGGGCGCGCGACCTGTCGGCCGTCGACCGGAAACCGTCCGACCCGCGCGCGGTGCGTGACACCCCGCGCGTGAGCCCCGTCGGACGTCGGGCGTCGGACGTCGGGCGGAAAGCATCCGGCCCGCGCGCGGTGCGTGACACCGCGCGTGAGACCCCCGCAGGGCGCGGACACCGTCGACAGGCGCTGCTCCTCTGTACGCCGCCGGCCGGAGCCGACCGTCCCGCCGAAGCTCCCGCGCCGGCCCGAGGCCGCGGCGCCCGGCGCCTCGCACCGCCGCGCGTCCAGTGCCCGCCTGAGCCGCAGCTCCCGCCGCGCACGGCGTCGGAGAGCCCCGTCGGCCGAGGCGCGCGGGCACCGCGCGGGTGACGCACGGGCGCACCCGGTCTCCTCTCTCGCTCTCCCACCCTCGCTCTCCCCTTGTGGGCCGACGAGGCGTGTCCTCACGCGCGTGTGGTGCGCGAGCGCTGCCGTCGGCCTACTGACGTCCGGCGGTGCCGGGTCGCCGCGACGGAGCGCTGTTCACTTCGGCGCGACGGCCGGACGCTGCCCGGGTGGGAGCCGGAGTGCCCGGCGTGCCGGGACCGCGAGAGCGCGGGCTGACGGCGGGCTCACCCGATACGGGCGGCCCCGCGGCCTCGTCGGTGAGCGGGTGCCGGTGTCACCGTCTGCGCACGGCCACGAAGCGGACCGGTGTCCCGGGACGTGCCTGCGCCGCGGCCGGGAGGTCGGCCGCGCGGACGACCGCGATCACCGGGTAGCCGCCGGTGGTCGGGTGGTCGGCGAGGAAGACCACCGGCCGGCCCGCGGGCGGCACCTGGACGGCGCCCAGCACCATGCCCTCGCTGGCCAGCTCGCCGTCCACGGCACGCTCCAGCGCGGGCCCCTCCGTGCGCAGCCCGATCCGGTTGCTCGCCGAGGAGACGCGGAACGTCCGGGACGTGAAGACCCGCAGGGCCTCGGGGGTGAACCAGTCCGCGCGCGGGCCGGGTGTCACCCGCAGGACCAGCTCGGCCGGGGGCGCCGGCTGAGGACCGACGTCCACGCGCGCGTACGGGGCGAGTTCGCGCCCCAGGTGCAGGACCGTGCCGTTCGTGAGCGGCGCGGGGCCGAGACCGGACAGCAGGTCGGTGGAGCGGCTGCCGAGGACGGGTTCGACGGCGATGCCGCCGGCCACGGCGACGTATCCGCGCACCCCGCTCAGGGCCGGTCCCACGTCCAGCACCGCTCCCGCGGGCACCCGCACGGGGGCGCCCCAGGCGACCGGCCGGCCGTCCACGGCGACCCGGCACGGCGCGCCCCCCACGGCCACGGTCACGTCGGAGCGCGGTCCGAGGGCGCAGCCGTCGAGGGTGGTCTCCAGGACGGCCGCGTCGGCCGGGTTGCCCACCAGTCGGTTGACGAGGGCCGCCGCGGGCCGGTCGAGCGCCCCGGACCGGGGCACCCCGAGGTGCGCGTACCCGGGGCGGCCGCGGTCCTGCACCGTGGTGAGCGCCCCGGGGCGGACGACGACCAGTGCGCGGTCGCTCATGCCGTTCCCGCCGGGCCGACCGGGACGAACCGCACGCGCGTGCCCGGCGACAGCAAGGCGGCCGGCTCGCGCGCGGGGTCGAACAGCACCGCGTCCGTGCGCCCGATCAGCTGCCAGCCGCCGGGCGACGAGCGCGGGTACACGCCCGTGTACGGCCCCGCCAGCGCCACCGAGCCCGCCGGCACGGCCGTGCGCGGGGTCGCCCGGCGGGGGACGTCGTAGCGGGGCGCGAGGCCCGTCAGGTAGCCGAAGCCGGGCGCGAACCCGCAGAAGGCGACCCGGAACTCGGCGGCCGCGTGGATACGGGCCACGTCCTGTGCGCGCACACCCCAGTGGGCCGCGACCACGGACAGGTCGGGACCGTCGTAGCGGGTCGGGATCTCCACCACCGTGTGCTCGCGCGGGGGAGCGGGCGGGACGTCCGCGACCGCGAGCTCGGACGCCACCCGCCCGGGTTCGCTCAGGCCGTCCAGGAGGACCGTGCGGGCCGCCGGAACGATCTCACGCGCCCGCAGCAGGCCCGCCGCACGGCGACGCAGCAGCTCCGCGTGCAGGGCCTCGGCCTGCTCGCCCGACGCGACCTCGACGAGCAGGGCGTCGTCCCCGACGGGCAGCACACGCATGCTCACGCGAAGGCCTCCACCCGGACGCCCGACTCCTCCAGCCGGCGGCGTACCCGGCGCGCCAGCTCCACCGCGCCGGGCGTGTCGCCGTGCAGGCACAGGGAACGCGCGCGTACGGCGACGGAGGAACCCGCGTGGGAGTCGACCCGGCCCGAGCGGGCCAGGCTCACCGACCGCGCCACGACGGCCTCCGGGTCGCTGATCACGGCGCCGGGCCGGCCGCGCGGCACCAGCGTGCCCTGCTCGGTGTACGCGCGGTCCGCGAACGCCTCCGGAACGACCGGCAGCCCCGCCTCCCGGGCCCGGTCCAGCAGGCGCGAACCGGGCAGCCCGAGCACGGGCAGCGAGGCGTCCGCGAGGAGCACCCCGGCGATCACCGCGCCGGCCTGCTCCTCGTCGTGCACGACCCGGTTGTAGAGCGCGCCGTGCGGCTTGACGTACGCCACGCGCGCGCCCGCCGCCCGGGCGAACACCTCCAGGGCGCCGATCTGGTAGGCCACCTCGGCCGCCAGTTCCTCGGCCGGCACGTCCATCGCGCGCCGGCCGAAGCCGGCCAGGTCCCGGTAGGAGACCTGCGCGCCGATCGTCACGCCGCGCTCGGCCGCCAGCGCGCACACCCGCCGCATGGTGACCGGATCCCCCGCGTGGAAGCCGCAGGCCACGTTGGCGCTGGTGACGACGGACAGCAGGTGCTCGTCGTCCGTCAGCCGCCAGCGGCCGAACCCCTCCCCGAGGTCGGCGTTCAGGTCGATGGCGGTCGTCTCGGGCGAGGCGGTCGTCACGGGCGTCCCGGTCATGGTTCCTTCGTATCTCCTTGTCAGGCCACGCGGTACTGCTCGTCGCGGGCGTCGGTGACGAACATCTGTCCCGGGGCGTGGGTGAGGGCGAACGGCGGGCGTGAGGCCGTCACCGCGGCCTGGGGGGTCACCCCGCAGGCCCAGAACACCGGGATGTCGTCGGGCTCGGCGTCCACCGGATCGCCGAAGTCCGGCCGCCCGAGGTCGGCGATGCCCAGCCCCGACGGATCGCCGCAGTGTACGGGGCCGCCGTGCACCGCGGGCAGCAGGCTGCTCTCCCGGATGGCGGCCGCCAGGCGCCCCGGCGGCACCGGACGCATCGACACCACCATCGGTCCGTGCAGCCGCCCCGCCGGACGGCACTGACGGTCGGTCACGTACATCGGGACGTTGCGCCCCTGTTCGAGGTGGCGGATGGGCACGCCCGCCCCCGACAGCGCCCACTCGAACGTGAAGCTGCAGCCGATCAGGAACGACACCAGGTCCTCACGCCAGTACGCGCGCACGTCCGCCGGCTCGTCCACCAGCTCGCCGTCCGCCCACACGCGGTAGCGGGGCAGGTCGGTGCGCAGGTCCGCACCCTCGGCCAGGACGGTCGTCCAGGAGCCGGCGTCCGTGACGTCGAGGACGGGGCACGGCTTCGGATTGCGCTGGCAGAACAGCAGCATGTCGTAGGCCCAGTCCACGGGCACCGAGATCAGGTTGACCTGCGTGTGGCCCGCCGCGATCCCGGCCGTGGGGCCCGCCAGGCCCGCCCGGAAGCGGGCCCGGGCGGTTTCGGGGCTCCACGCGTGCGCGTGCGGCTCGGCGAGCGCGACGGGACGGTCCCCGTCCGAGGGCGGACGGCGGTCCCGCGTGACGAGGGGACGGTTCACTCCAGCTCCTTGCCGCGCGTCTCGGGGAGGCCCAGCAGCGCCAGGGCGGCGATCGCGTAGCCGATCGCGCCGAAGGTCAGTGCGCCGCCGACGCCCCAGCTGTCGGCCAGGAAGCCGACCGTGGTGGGGAAGACCGCGCCCACGGCGCGGCCGGTGTTGTACGTGAAGCCCTGCCCGGTGCCGCGCAGGGCCGCCGGGTACAGCTCGCTCAGGAAGGACCCGAAGCCGCTGAAGATGGCCGACATGCAGAACCCGAGCGGGAAGCCGAGGACGAGCAGCAGGGTGTCCGCGCCGCTCGGGATGTTGGCGTACGCCAGGACGCACACCGCCGACAGCAGGGCGAACAGCCAGATGTTGCGGCGCCGGCCCAGCCGGTCGGTCAGATATCCGCCGGTGAGGTAGCCGAGGAAGGCGCCCGAGATCAGGAAGGTCAGATAGCCGCCGGTGCCGACCACCGAGAGTCCGCGTTCCGACTTCAGATACGTCGGCACCCAGGTGGCGAGGGTGTAGTAGCCGCCCTGCACGCCCGTGGAGAGCAGGCCCGCGAAGAGCGTCGTCCGCAGCAGCGGACCCTTGAAGATCGCAGGGAACGAGCCCTTCCGGGCGCTGCGTTCCCGGGTCGCCGCGGCCTGCGGCGCGTCCTGCACCCGGCGTCGCATCCACACGACGAGCAGGGCGGGCAGCGCACCCGTCCAGAACATGATCCGCCAGGCCATGTCGTCGCCGGCGAACGAGAACACCAGCGTGTAGGCGATCGCCGCGAGGCCCCAGCCGACGGCCCACGAGCTCTGGATCGCGCCGAGGGTACGGCCCCGGTGCCGCGCGCTCGCGTACTCGGCGACCAGGACCGCGCCCACCGCCCACTCGCCGCCGAAACCGAGCCCCTGGAGGGACCGCAGCACCAGCAACGCCTCATAGGTGGGCGCGAAGCCGCAGGCGACGGTGAACACCGCGTAGGTGATCACCGTGATCATCAGGGCCCTGACCCGGCCGATCCGGTCGGCCAGGACGCCCGCCACCGCGCCGCCGATCGCCGACGCGACCAGGGTGACGGTGGTGAACAGGCCGGTCTGGCCACTGTCCAGGCCGAAGTACGCGGCCAGCGCGACCATGCTCAGGGGCAGCGTGAAGTAGTCGTAGGAGTCGAGGGCGTAGCCGCCGAACGCGCCGGCGAAGGCGCGGCGGCCGCGCGGTCCGAGGGCGCGCAGCCAGGCCAGGGCGCCGTCGTCGGGTGAGGGTCCGGTCGCCGTCGGCCGTTCTTCGGCGCTCGGGGCCCGCGGTGGAGTGGGAGTGCTCATGTGCACCTCGCTGACGGAGGACGGAGGGTGCCGGGACTGAGCCGTGCCGTGCAGGACGCACACCGCCGCGTGTGGGGGACGGGACGATGTCGTGGAACCGAAGGTAGAGGATCGTTGAACGATTCTTCAATACCCGTGTTGTCTCGTTCTCCGGGCTGCGATTGAATTCCGGGCATGGCAGAGCAGCTGGCGGGACTGGCCGACGACCGCGCCCTCCTGGGCCGCACGAGCACGGCCGAACGGGTCTCCGACATCCTCAGGAGCCGCATCGCCGACGGCTACTTCCCGCCCGGGACGCGGCTCTCGGAGGACAGCATCGGCGGGGCGCTCGGCGTCTCGCGCAACACCCTGCGCGAGGCGTTCCGGCTGCTCACCCATGAGCGCCTGCTCGTGCACGAGCTGAACCGGGGCGTGTTCGTCCGGGTCCTGACCGTGGAGGACGTCGAGGACATCTACCGCACCCGCGCCCTCGTCGAGTGCGCCGTCGTGCGGGGGCTCGGAGAGCCGCCCCACGCGCTGGAGGGCCTGCGCGCGAGCGTCACCGAAGGGCAGCTGGCAGCCGTCGGGAACGACTGGAAGGCCCTGGGCACCGCCAACATCCACTTCCACAGAGAACTCGTCGCCCTGGCCGGGAGCGCGCGCACCGACGAACTCATGCGCAGCGTCTTCGCCGAGCTGCGCCTGGCCTTCCACCTCGTCGACGAGCCCCGCCGGCTGCACGAGCCCTATCTCCAGCGCAACCGCCAGATCCTCCAGGCCCTCGAGGCGGGGGACGAGGCGGGCGCCGAACGACTGCTCACGGTCTACCTCGCCGACTCCCTGGAACGGGTGGTCGACGCCTACCGGCGCGGGGTGGCGGAGGACCGCGGCCGCGCCCTGTAGCGGCGCGGGCACGGAGAACCGCACGACCGGTTCCGTGGGCCAGTACGTCCACGGCCCAGGCGCTGGGATGTGACGGCCCGCGGGGCGCGGACGCCACGGAACCCGCGGGAGGGGCCACGGACGCCACGGGACCCCACGGGCAGGGAGCCGTGGGACACCACGAGCCGCGCACACCACGGGCCACGAGCCGCGCACACCACGGGCCACGGGGCGCGGACGTCACGGGCCGCGGGCCGTCGACGTCACGGCCGCGTACGTCCGCTCGTCCACCGCGCGGCCCCGGCCCGGCCGCCGGAGGCGATCCGCGCCGTTTGGGTCGATGTCAGACCGAGGACCTAGTCTGTGCACCGTGACTTCGCCTGCTTCGACGGACCGTGTTCCGCCCCAGCTCAGCGCGGGGCCGCGCCCCGCGCAGGGTCCGGCCGCCGACGAGGGGCTGGCGCGGCGGCTGCGCGCGCTCGCCTGCACGGCGCCGATCCACGACCTCGACGCACGCAAGGCCAACCTGGCCGGCGAGTACTCGGTCTACGGCATGGCGGAGATCGCCCTGGCCGCGATCGACCTCGTCACGCTCAACATGGACTTCGACACCGGCGCGGACCACGACCAGATAGTGGCCCGTCTGCTGCCCCGCATCGCCGCGCAGGCCCCGCGACGGCCCGTCGCCGAGCACGAACGGGTGGCCCGCTGGGTCCTGGAGAACCTGATCAACGTCGGCAGTGTGGACCGCGGCTTCCGCGCCGCCTACGGCATGTTCGCGCCGGACGGCACGTACGTGCGCCGTGACTACGACTTCAAGCTGATCGAGGAGGTCCCCGGCTACGGCGGTGCTGTCTACCTGCGCACCACCGACGAGGCGGTCAACGTGCTCGTCGGCGCCCTCGACACGGACGTCACCAGCGCGCAGATCGCCGCCGAGGTCAAGCTGGAGGTGCTCATCCGCCGCGGCCGCCTCGCCGACGCCCAGCTCGCCGCCGAGCAGGCCCGCTACCGCACGGTGCAGTACTCCGAGACGCTCCGGCGCGCCCTGGAGGCCACCCGGCGCAACGTGCGGGCGGTGGACTGGCTGAACGCGGTGCCCGACATGATCGCCGAGGCCTTGGACCACGTCGCCGACCGCTACCGCCACGAGAACGCGATCCTCACCAACATCCGCAAGGCACGCGACGAGATCGAGGACGCGGAGAACAAGCGCCGGGCCGCCGAACTCGTCGACATCGTCAAGGACTGCATCCGCCGCCACACCCAGTTGCAGTCCCGGCTGCTGGAGGCCGGCCCGCTGTTCCGCGCCGAGCAGGACCGGCAGGCCTTCGCCACCCCCATGACCTCGTCGGGGACGGACCTCTACGGGCATCTCGTCGCCCCCCTCCTGCCGCTGCCGGTGGAACAGGCGGTCCGGGTCACCGACGCGTTCTTCGCGCACGGCACCGGGCTGCGCACCCCGGTGTCCGTGCGCATGGGCGACCTGGTCGACCTCCTGCTGACCCCGCCCCAGGAGCGGGAGCACCTCGGCGCGGAGATGCCCGAGCCCGACCTGATCGCCACGCCGGACGACAGCCGCTTCAGCGAGGAACAGCTGGCCGCCGCGACGCGCCTGCTGGACCTGCCCGCGGACGCCCCGCGGCGGCTGTCCGGGCTGCTGGCCGAGGCCCGCCGCTCCGACCCCGATCTTCCGTACCTGGTGGCCCTGCTGGCCGTGCACGCGGCCAGCCCGGCCGTCGGCACCGCCTACCGGCAGGGCGAGCAGAAGCTGCTGTTCGCCGTGGACGACGGGACGGAGCTGGACGACCCCGAGTTCGGCGGCGCCGACCTCATCGTCGGCACCGCCCTGCTGGACTCCGCCGGGATGGCCGCGGACCGCACGGAGGCGGCATGAGCCCGCCGGAGAACCGCAGGAACGCACCCGTCATGAACGAACCCCGCAGGAACGCACCCCAGCGCACGCACACGCAGCGGCACGCGCACGCGAGCCGCGACAGCAAGGAGCCGAGGCCGTGACCGAGCACGTCGACCGGAGTGAGCCGGAGGCCGCGACCGTACCGGCCTCCGCCGCCGTCACCCCCGCCGACGCCGCCGACGCGGCGCGGCTCGTCGCCTTCGGCCTGCAGCCCAAACTGCAGCCCGCGCGCGACCAGGAGTACGCCGACCTGCTGCGCCGTCACCGCGAGGACCCCGCGTTCGCGCGGCTCGCCGACGCCGTCGCCGCGGGCCTGGGGCTGATCGTGCTGGAGGTGTCCCCCCGCGCGGGCATGGCCGTGACCGCCGCCGAGGACTCCGTGTTCGCCGTGCGCATGGGCGACTACGCCCGCCGCACCTCCGCCGACGGCGGCGACCGCTTCCTGCACGGCCTCGCCCACCTCTGCGTCGCCGCGATGGCCTTCCCGCGCCCCGAGGACCTGGCCGACGACGGATACATCGGCCGGGTCAGCGTCAACGGAGTCGACTCCTTCGTGCGCCAGGCCTGTCATCGCCTCGAACGACGCGCGCAGGAACAGGGCGAGAACACCGACCCCGCCAGCGACGCACCCGGCCTCGAGGCCGCCTGGCGGATCTGGGCCAGACGCAGCTCCACGGGCGCCACCAAGGACGCCCGCAGACTCGCCGGCTCGACGACCGGCATCGTCGGCAAGGCCGTCGCCTTCCTCACCGACTCCGGCTTCCTCCAGCGCACCGGCGACGACAACGGCGGCACCTACCGCACGACCGCCCGCTACCAGCTCCAGGTGCGCGACATGGCGGGCAGCGCCGCCATGGCCGAACTCCTGGAGCTCGGCGTCGTCCCGGTCACCGACGGAACACCGACCCTGCTGCCCGCCGAGGAGAGCGACGACCTGGAGCTGGTGGCCGACGCCGGTCTTCCCTTCCACGCCTAGCCCCGCCCGCGCGCCCGCGCACTCACCCCCTGATCCGCCGATCTGCCGAAGACTTACGAGAGTCCGCCATGTACGAGCTGTCCCGGGTCCGCCTCTACTCCATCGGTCCCGCCGGTGCGCGCTACGCCGACACCGTGCTTGACCTGCGGGGCGTCGGCGACGTCGTGCCCGACCCCGCCCCCACCCAGGCGGAGTTCTTCGCGGACGAGCCCGTCGGCCCGCCGCGCCGCCCCGCGCCCGCCGGCGTGCTCTTCCTGGAGAACGGCGGCGGCAAGTCCGTCCTGCTGAAGCTGATCTTCTCGGTCATGCTGCCGGGCCACCGCAACACCCTCGGCGGAGCCAGCTCCGGCGTGCTGCGCAAGTTCCTGCTCGCCGACGACTGCGGACACGTGGCTCTGGAGTGGCAGCACGTGCTCACCGGCGAGTGCGTCGTGGTCGGCAAGGCGAGCGAGTGGCGCGGCCGCCAGGTCTCCAACGACCCGCGCAAGTTCGCCGAAGCCTGGTACTCCTTCCGGCCGGGCCCCGGTCTGAGCCTGGACAACCTGCCCGTCGCGGAGTCCACCGCCGTGCGCCCGCCCGTCGAGGGCGCCTCCGGCGCGCGCGGCCGACGGCGCACCATGAAGGGCTTCCGGGACGCCATCACCGAGGCGGGCAAGGCGTACCCGCACCTGGAGGTGCACTGGGAGGAGATCCACGACCGGTGGATCGAGCACCTCGGCGACCTCGGCCTCGACCCCGAACTCTTCCGCTACCAGCGGGAGATGAACGCCGACGAAGGCGAAGCGGCCGGCCTCTTCGCCGTCAAGAAGGACTCCGACTTCACCGACCTGCTGCTGCGCGCGGTGACCGACACCCGCGACACCGACGGCCTGGCCGACCTCGTCAGCGGCTTCGGCAACAAGCTCGGCCGGCGCGCCGAGCTCATCGCCGAACGGGACTTCACCGCCGGGTCCGTGGACCTGCTGGGCCGGATCGTCGAGGCCGCGGAGACGAGGGCCCGCGCGCGGGACGTCCACACCGGCGCCGAGCGGCGCACCCGCGCGCTGGCCCGCCGGCTCTCCGCGCGCGGACTGCGGGAGAAGCAGCGGGCCAGCGACCTCGCCCAGCGGGTCACGGCCGCCGCCTACGCCGTCACCCACTCCGAGGGCGCACGCGGGCGAAGTGCCCTGATCGCCGCCGAACTCGCCTACCGGAACGCCTCGCTGGCGCTGTCGGCCGCCGAGAAGTCGGCCGCCGCGCAGAAGCGGGAACTCGCCGACGCCCGCACCCTGCACGCCGCCTGGCAGGCCGCCGAGGCGGTGCTGCGCCACCGCACCGCCGCCGACCGTGTCGCGCGCGTGTCCGCCGCGATCCAGGAGGCCGAACGCGACGCCGCCCCCGCCCTCGCCGCGCGCGCCAGGGCCGCCGTCGACCTCGTACGCGCCCTGCATGCGGCCGCGGAGAGCGCCGAGAGCCTCGCCGACGAGGAGGAGGAGCGGTCGGCCGCCCTTCAGGAGGTCGGCGAGTCGGCGCACCGCGACGCCACGTCCGCCGCCACCGACGCCCAGCGCGCCCGCAGCGAGGTCGGCCACCTGCGCCAGCGTCTCGCCGAGGTCGAGCAGGAGACCGCCGAAGCCGTCCGCGCGGGCTGGCTCGACGACAGCGCGCCCGACGCCGACCCCGCCCGTGCCGCGCTCGCCGCCAGCGACGCCGAGAAGACGGCCGTCGCCGCCTGGGACACCGCAAGGGAGGCCTCGCGCCGAGCGGGCGAGCACGCGCGCGAGGCCGCCTCGGCCGAGTCCCGCGCCGAGCTCACCGCGGCCCGCGCCGCCGACGCCGCCACCGCCGCCCAGCGCGCCTACGACGCCGAGCGGCGGCTCGCAGACTCCCTGGCCGGCGAGGAACGGCTCGCCGAACTGCTGGGGCTGACCGGCGCCCGGCCGCACCGGCACATTCCGCAGCCACGGCAGGACGGCGAGTCCTCCGACGGCGCCCTGCTGTCCCCCGAGGACCTGGACCGCTGCGCCGACGAACTGCGCGAACTCCTCGACGACGCCGTCTCCTCGGCCGAACGGCAGCTCTTCGAGCTGCGCACCGCCGCCGCCGACGACGCCCGCATCCTCGGCGCTCTCGGCGACGGCGGACTGCTGCCGCCCGGCCCGGACGTCCTGGCCACCGTCGAGTTCCTCGGCGAGCACGGCATCCCCGCGCTGCCAGGCTGGCGCTACCTCGCCCAGGCCGTCGCCCCGGCCGACCACGCGCGGGTGCTCGCCGCCCGCCCCGAGCTGGTCGACGGCGTGATCATCACCGACCCCGGCTCGCACACGCGCGCGCGTGAGGTGCTCGGCGAGGCCGCGCTGCTGCCGCGCTCGGCCGTCGCCGTCGGCACCGCCGCCGCCCTCCTCGCGCCCACCCCGCCGGCCGGCTCCGACGGCGGCGACGTCTTCCTCGTCCCGCCGAACCCGGCCATGCACGACGAGCACGCCGCCGACGAGGAACGGCAGACGCTGCGTGCGCGGGCGACCGCGCGGGACGAGGACATCCGACGGCTCGCGGCGCGGCTCGGCAAGGACCGGGAACTGGCGGCACGGCTCGCGTCCTGGCGTACCGGCTGTCCCGCCGGGCGCCTCACCGAGCTGGCGCGGGCCGCGGGGGAGGCCCGCGCGTTCGCCGACGAGACCGAGGCCGAGCTGGCCGAGGCGCGGAGCGTGCGCGCGGAGGCCGAGGAGACCGCCGCCGAGGCCGCCCAGGCACGCGACGAGCGCCAGGAGGCCGCGCAGAAGGCCCGCCGGGCCGCCGACGCGCTCGCCGGACTCGCCTTCCGGCTGCGCGAGCGCGCCGGCTGGCAGGCCAAGGTGCGTGAACTCACCGACGAGGCGGCCGAGTCGGAGGCCCGCGCCCAGGCCTGCCTGGAGCGCGCCCGCGCCGCCGACGAGGACCGGCGCGGCGCCCAGCGGGCCGCCGACGACGCCCGCCGCACCGCGCGGGCCCTGCGCGCCGAGCGCGCCGAGATCGCCGGCGCCCCCGACGACGTCCCCGCGGACGACGCGAACGCCTCCGGGGCCTCCCTGCCCGCCCTCCGCGAGGCCTACCGGGCCGCCTCCCAGCTGTACGAGAAGGTCGGCGTCGGCGCCGACCTGCGCGCCGAGCAGGCCCGCGCGGAGAGCGACGAGAGCGCGGCCCGCGCCGAACTGGACCGGCTGAGCAACAAGGTCCGCACGCGCGCGGAGCAGTTGCTCCAGTCACCCGACGGCTCCGACGGACCGTCCCGGCAGGCCGCCGCCGCACGCGCGGAGGAACTGGTGCAGCTCCTGGAGACCCGCGTCTCCACCGCGAGCGAGCAACTCGGCCGCCTGCGCGGCGAGGCGGAGCGGCACGCGCCCGAGGACGGCGCGGCGCACACCGACCTCGCCGAGGAGCTCCAGCCGCGCGACGCGGAGCACGCACAGGCGCTGCTGCGCACCGCGACCTCCGAACTCGCCTCCCGCACCGAGGCTTTGGAGCGCTCCCGCGAGGCGCACGCCGAACTCCTGGCCGCCCACCGGGCCGCCGAGGACGCGGCGGGCGGGTTCGACGAGACCGCCGCCATGCTGCGCGACCTGCTGCGCGAGCACACTCCGGAAGAGGAGCAGGAGGAGGCCGAGCCCTACCCCGGCACCCTGGAGGAGGCCCGCCAGTCGGCCGCCGAGGCCCGCCGCTCCCTGCGCGGCTGCGCCGCCGACCTGTCCGCCGCCGAGTCCGCCGTCCGCGAGGCGAGCGACATCCTCGTACGGCACGCCAACTCCACCCGCTACGAGCAGGTGCGCACCCCCGCCCGCCAGCAGATCCGCGAGCTGCCGGCCTCCGCGCTGCCGGAGCACGCCAAGAGGTGGGCGGACGCCTTCGCGCCCCGACTGCGCGTCCTCACCGACGAGTTGGCGCAGCTGGAGCGCAACAGGGACTCGATCGTGCACCGGCTGCGGGGACTCGTGGAGTCCGCCCTCGCCACCCTGCGCTCGGCCCAGCGGCTCTCCCGGCTGCCCGAGGGGCTCGGCGAGTGGTCCGGCCAGGAGTTCCTGCGCATCCGCTTCGAGGAGCCCGACCAGGCCACCCTCACGGAACGGCTCGGCGAGGTCATCGACGACGCGACGCGGGCGGCCGTCAAGAAGAACTCCGACCTGCGACGCGACGGCATGTCGCTGCTGCTGCGCGGGGTCGGCGCGGCGCTCCAGCCCAAGGGCGTCGCCGTCGAGATCCTCAAGCCGGACGCCGTGCTGCGCGCCGAGCGCGTCCCCGTCGGCCAGATGGGCGACGTCTTCTCCGGCGGTCAGCTGCTCACCGCGGCGATCGCCCTGTACTGCACCATGGCCGCCCTCCGGAGCAACGACCGGGGCCGGGACAAGCACCGCCACGCCGGGACGCTGTTCCTCGACAACCCCATCGGCCGCGCCAACGCGACGTACCTGCTGGAACTCCAGCGCGCCGTGTCGGACGCCCTGGGCGTCCAACTCCTCTACACCACCGGCCTGTTCGACACGACGGCGTTGGCGGAGTTCCCGCTGGTCATCCGACTGCGCAACGATGCCGACCTCAGGGCGGGCCTGAAGTACATCAGCGTCGAGGAACACCTGCGCCCCGGCCTGCCCCAGCAGGCCGCGGCCGCGGAAGGCGACACGGCGCAGGTGCACAGCGAGATCACGGCGACCCGGATGTACAAACGCCCCGTACCCGACGCCGGCTGATCACGGACTGCCCCGTCGTCGCGGCCCGGACGGGCCGCGATAGCCGATAGCCGATTCCGGGTCGAGGCGTCGGCCCGGGCGATGGCAAAGATCAGGGACAGAGATCAGGGACAGAGATCGGAGGCAGGGCGCGCGGCCTCACAGCCGCGTTCCCTCCGCCGTCTCCCACACGACCCCGGCGACGTCATCCGCTGTCAGCAGGAGTGCAACAGCCGCCCGTCAGGCGCGCAGGAGCCGCCCCTCAGGAGTGGGAGAGCCGACCGGCGGCGCCGGCCTGCCGACGTATCCGCTCCTGCCCGCGCGCGGCGATCCGTGCCTGCCTGCGGGCCCGGCGCCGCTCACGCCGCAGGGAACGCGCGGTGCTGCTCGGCGTCGACACCACCCCGTTGCGCTGGTTCCAGACCTGCCGGGTCACCCAGACGTCCAACGCGCCCCAGGTGGCCAGCACCGTGCTCACCACACTGCTGATCACCATGGGGAAGGCCAGCCACGACCCGGCCATCGTGCACAGGAAGGCGACCATGGCCTGAATCAGCGTCACGGCGATGACCAGCACCGCGCGTACGGCCGCCGTGCGCACCGGATCGGGCATCCGGCGGCGGCGCGCCGGTTCCTCGACCCACAACGGCCGGTAGGCCACCCGGGCCGGCCGGGCGGCGCGCTCCGCCGACGCGGACCGCTCCCCGGCGCGGGCCTGTCCGTCCGCCGTTCTGCGACCGTCCGCGGGACGGCCGCGATCCGGTGCCTCGGGTTCCCGCAGCGCCGTACCGGCCGCCACTGTGCCGTCCTCCGGCGCTTCGCGCCGCTCCGCCGTGCCCATCACCGTGTCACTCCCCACCGCCAGCAGACCGCTCGCCTTCGGGTCGAATGACCCTGCTCCCCAGTGGCTGCCCGGCTTGCGCTGATTTACGCCGCCCAGGTGCGGCATACGGCTCGTGTGGCCGGTTCCGCCCCCGCTTCCCGCTCAATAGGACGTGTGACCAGCCCGGAAGATTCCCGAGTTGCGAAAAATTCTGGCCAACTCATGTGTGCGGCCGCTCGGATCCGGCCGGAGCCCGAGGTCCGGATCCGGGGAGGCCATCTCCCACAATGGCCGGACAACACACCATGTCCGGTCCTCGGTACGGTAGTTCGCCTTCGGGACGGCTCTTCGAGATATCTGCCCGTCGGTAGTAGGCTCGCGCCGTTTGTTGACGCACATGTGTACCCCCTGCCTGTGGGGGGCCGAGCAGGGGGAGGCCATGCGCTTTCGCGGGAAGTCGATCCGCCGGAAGATCGTGGCGCTGCTTCTCGTGCCGCTGGTTTCCCTGACGGCGATCTGGGGTTTCGCCACGGTGCTCACGGGGCGTGAGGCGAGCCGGCTGTTCACGGTGTCGTCCCTCGTCGAAAAGGTCGGCTACCCCGTCGAGGACACGGTCCGCGTCGTCCAGCAGGAACGCCGCCAGACCCTCGTCTTCCTCGCCGATCCCCGCGCCGCCGACGCGCTGACCGCCCTGCGCCGTACCCGGACCGCCACCGACGAGGCCATGGCCGAGATCCGCGGCAACGCCCGCGACCCCGAGGTGCGCGACGTCCTGGACCAGGACGACAGTGAGGGCCTCACCGCGGTCCTCGACGCCTTCGACGGAATCGCGGTCCTGCGCCGCAGCGTGGAGGAGCGCACCGTCACCCGGGCCCAGGCCCTCGCCCTCTACACCCAGCTGATCGACCCCTGCTACTCCCTGCTGGTCAAGCTGGACGTCGTCGACAGCGTCGAGATGGACAAGCAGTACCGGGCCCTCGTCGGCGTCGCCCACGCGCGGGAGCTGCTCTCCCGGGAGGACGCCCTGCTCGGCTCCGCCCTCGTCGTGGGCCGGCTCAGCCGCGAGGAGATCCGCGAGGTCTCCGATCTGAAGGCCCAGCGGGACGTGCTCTACGACATCAGCCTCGTCCAGCTGCCCACCGCGGAGCGCGACCGCTACGAGAGCTTCTGGAAGAACGCGGCCACCGCCCCGCTGCGCAGGATCGAACAGGCCGTCGTCGGCGCCACGCCCGGCGACCCGCCCCGCGGGGTCGGCGCCAGGAGCTGGGACACCGCGGCCGGCAGCGTCCTGGACGAACTCGGCGCCCTGGACGAGCAGGCCGACGACCGCTACCAGGACCGGGTCCGCCCGGTGGCGACCGAGGTCATCGTCAGGGCGGTCGTCGCGGGGGTCTTCGGGCTGGTCGCCCTCCTCGTCTCCCTCGTGCTGTCCGTGCGCATCGGCCGGAGCCTCATCCGCGACCTGCGCCAGCTCAGGATGGAGGCCCACGAGGCGTCCGGGGTGCGGCTGCCCAGCGTGATGCGCAGGCTGTCCGCGGGCGAGCAGGTCGACGTCGAGACCGAAGTACCGCGCCTGGAGTACGACAAGAACGAGATGGGCGAGGTGGGCCAGGCCCTCAACACCCTTCAGCGCGCCGCCGTCGAGGCCGCCGTCAAACAGGCCGAACTGCGCTCCGGCGTCTCCGAGGTCTTCGTCAACCTGGCCCGTCGCAGCCAGGTGCTGCTGCACAAGCAGCTCACCCTGCTCGACACCATGGAACGCCGCACCGAGGACACCGAGGAACTCGCCGACCTCTTCCGCCTCGACCACCTCACCACCCGCATGCGCCGGCACGCCGAAGGACTGGTGATCCTCTCGGGGGCCGCCCCCTCAAGGCAGTGGCGCAAACCCGTACAGCTCATGGACATCGTGCGCGCCGCCGTCGCCGAGGTCGAGGACTACGAACGCATCGAGGTCCGCCGGCTGCCCCGGCTGGCCGCCACCGGACCGGCCGTCGCCGACCTCACCCACCTGGTGGCCGAACTCCTGGAGAACGCCACGGTGTTCTCCCCGCCGCACACCGCCGTCCAGGTGTACGGGGACCGCGTGGCCAACGGCTTCACGCTCGAGATCCACGACCGCGGCCTCGGCATGGCCCCCGAAGCCCTTCTGGACGCCAATCTCCGGCTCGCCGAGACCCCGGAGTTCGAGCTGTCCGACACCGACCGCCTCGGACTGTTCGTGGTGAGCCGGCTCGCCCAGCGGCAGAACGTCCGCGTCTCCCTGCAGCCCTCGCCGTACGGCGGGACGACCGCCGTCGTCTTCATCCCGGACGCGCTGCTGACCGACGACGTCCCCGACACCAACGGCATCGGCTTCCGCCTCGACCGCCCCAGGCCGCCGAAGGAGACCGCGTCGGCGGACAACCGCAGGTCCGCGCTGACCCCGGGCACCGCTCAGCTCCCGGGAGTGCCCGCCTCGCTGCTCGACGGGCCGGTCGAACTCGAGGCCCCCGTCGGCCTGGGAGCCCTCGGCGAGTTCCAGGTCCCCCTTGCGGAGGACGACGACGACCAGGGCGTCCTGTTCCGCCCCCGCCGTTCGCTCACCGACCCCGGCGAGCCGGGCGCCGAAGCCGACCAGCACCGCAGGCCGCCCACCGCACCGGGCGCCCCCGCCGGACCGCTCGGGGACGTCCCCGACGCACCCGTGCCGCTGCTCCCCGGGCGCCGTACGCCGAAGCTGGTCAGCTCGCACGGGCGACCGGTCCACGACCAGCGTCCCCCGCGCGCGGGGGACGACCCGGACCTCGCGGCCCGGCCCGGCCCGCGCCGCGTCGACGACGGCACGCCGGCGCCCCTGCCGTCACGCCGGCGCGGCACGGCCGCCCGGATTCCGCACACCGGTGACGCCGACGACGCCCTCGCGGGGCAGGAGCACGCCGGACGCGGCCCGCAGGACCCGTCCTCGCCCCCCGCGCTTCCGCGCCGCGCACGGCACACCGCGGCCCCGTCCGAGGGCCCTGACGGCGACGCCGGCCGGCGACGGGACGCGGATCCGGACACCGGCTCCGGCACGGGAGCGCTGCCGCGGCGCGTGCGTCAGGCGAACCTGGCCCCGCAACTGCGGCAGGGCCCCGCCCCGCGCGCGGAGGACCGTACGGACCCGGCGGACCGGGACGCCGACGAGGTACGCAGCCGCATGGCCTCGCTGCAGCGCGGCTGGCAGCGCGGCCGCGTCGAGAACGCCGCGGGCGACGACGCCCACAGCGGCACAGCACCACAAGGAACGACAAAGGGGGACGGTCGATGACCGCACCGAACACGACCGGCCACACCAGCACCAACGGCGAGCTGAACTGGCTCCTCGACGAACTCGTCGACCGCGTCGCGGGCATCCGCAAGGCCGTCGTCCTCTCCGGAGACGGTCTGCCGACGGGAGTGTCCAAGGACCTGTCCCGTGAGGACGGCGAGCACCTCGCCGCCGTCGCGTCCGGGTTCCACAGCCTCGCCAAGGGGGTGGGCCGCCACTTCGAGGCCGGCAGCGTGCGCCAGACGGTCGTCGAACTCGACGAGGCGTTCCTGTTCGTCACCGCCGCCGGTGACGGCAGCTGCCTCGCCGTGCTCGCGGACGCCGACTCGGACGTAGGTCTCGTGGCGTACGAGATGACGCTGCTGGTCAAGCGGGTCGGCGTACATCTGGGCACCGCCCCGCGCACCGATCTGCCCTCGGGCGGGTAGTGGGACGGCATGAGCACAGACGGTCAGGGAAGCAGTCACTGGTTCGACGACGAGGCCGGGCCGGTCGTCCGTCCGTACGCCATGACGCGCGGCCGTACCACCAGTGCGGTCCAGCATCGTCTCGACCTGATCGCGGTCGTCGTCGCGGAACCGCATGCCGACGACGCGGAAGCGGACCCCTCGCTGTCGCCCGAGCACGTGGACATCGCGGCGCTGTGCCGGGACGCGCCGCAGTCGGTCGCCGAACTCGCGGCCGGACTGAACCTCCCCATCGGGGTGGTGCGCGTCCTGGTGGGCGACCTCGTGGACGCGCGGTTCGTCCATGTGAACCGGCCGGTGCCGCCGGCCGAACTGCCGGACGAAAGCATTCTGCGTGACGTGATCGACGGCCTGCGCGCCCTGTGAACACCGCGGACGGGGCGAGGCCCGCTCCCGGCGTCCCGCCCTCGGGGCCCACAGGCCGCCGCAACCGCCGCAGGGCCCCGGTCCAGGGCCCCGGCGGGTACCGAGAGCCCCGGCCCGGCAGACGGCCTCCCCGCCCGCCCCCGATCAACCGGTCCGGCCACCGAACCGGCCACCGAGCCACAAACCACAAGCCACAAGCCATCGAGCAGGAGAGAGATCGATGATCTTCGGGCGTTCTGAGCGCGACAAGCCCCCGGTCGAGCCCGTCACGCTCAAGATCCTGGTCGCCGGCGGCTTCGGCGTGGGCAAGACGACTCTCGTCGGCGCCGTCAGCGAGATCAGGCCGCTGCGCACGGAGGAGTACCTCACCGAGGCCGGTCGGCCCGTGGACGACACCACGGGCGTCGAGGGCAAGCACACCACCACCGTCGCCATGGACTTCGGGCGCATCACCCTGCGTGAGGACCTGGTGCTGTACCTGTTCGGCACGCCCGGCCAGGAACGGTTCTGGTTCATGTGGGACGAGCTCTCCGAAGGCGCGCTCGGCGCCGTCGTGCTCGCCGACACCCGCCGACTGGATGACTGCTTCGCCGCCGTCGACTACTTCGAGCGGCGCTCCATACCGTTCCTCATCGCGGTCAACTGCTTCGAGGACGCCGTGCGTTACCCCGAGCAGGACGTGCGCGGGGCACTCGACCTCGACGACGACGTCCCGGTCGTCCTGTGCGACGCCCGCGACCGCAGATCGGTCAGAGACGTCCTCGTGGGCGTCGTCCAGCACGCGATGGACTACGGATCCGAACGCCGCGAGACCGTCACCACCTGACCGCTGACCCGCCGTCACCGCCGCACGCGCGCGCCCGCGGGTCTCACCGCACCGCGACCACCGCCGAGCCATGGCCGAACAGCCCCTGGTTGGCCGTGACGGCCACGCGCGCGTCCGGGATCTGCCGGTCGCCCGCCTGCCCCCGCAACTGCCAGGTGATCTCGCAGACCTGGGCGATGGCCTGGGCCGGCACCGCCTCCCCGAAGGAGGCCAGGCCGCCGCTCGTGTTCACCGGTATGCGGCCGCCCGGCGCGGTCGCGCCCTCCCGCAGCAGTTTGGCGGCCTCGCCGACGCCGCACAGGCCCAGGTCCTCGTACCACTGCAGTTCCAGGGCGGTCGACAGGTCGTAGACCTCGGCGAGCGACAGATCCTCGGGGCCGACGCCCGCCTCCTCGTACGCGGCCCGCGCGATCGACGCGCGGAACGGCTCGGCGTCCGGCGCGGCCTCTCTGGCGGAGTCGGTCGCGATGTCGGGCAGGTCGAGCACCGTACGGGGGTAGCGGGGGGTCACGGTGGACACGGCCCTGATGCGCACCGGGTCCGCCGCCCCGTGCCGACGGGCGAACTCCATGCTCGACAGCACCAGGGCCGCACCGCCGTCGGAGGTGGCGCAGATGTCCAGCAGCCGCAGCGGATCGGCGACGACGGGAGAGGCGGCGACCTCCTGCGCGGTGACCCGCCTGCGATAGCGCGCGTACGGGTTCAACGCTCCCAGGGCCGAGTTCTTCACCTTGACCTGTGCGAAGTCCTCCGGGGTATCCCCGTGCACCGCCATGCGCCGGCGCGCGTACAGCCCGAAGTACGCCGGATTGGTCGCGCCGAGCGCGCGGAAGCGCAGCCAGTCCGGGTCGTCCGGCCGGTCTCCTCCCGCCGGGCGGAAGAAGCCCTTGGGCGCGGCGTCGGCGCCCACCACCAGCACCACGTCCACCCGGCCCGCGAGGATCTGGGACCGGGCCGCGTCGATCGCCTGCGCCCCGGACGCGCACGCCGCGTACACGCTCGTCACCCGCGCCCCCTGCCACCCCAGCGCCTTGGCGAACGTCGCTCCGGCCACATGGCCCGGATATCCGCCGCGCACGGTGTCCGCGCCGACGATGGAGCCGACGTCCCGCCAGGCCACGCGCGCGTCCGTGAGAGCCGCGCGAGCCGCCTTCACCCCGTACTCGACGAAGCCGCGCCCCCACTTGCCCCACGGATGCATTCCGGCGCCGAGCACCGCCACCTCCGCCGTCATCCCGCCACCCCCGTCGGCCGCCATCGCCAGATCGTCCAGGTCGTCTCCGCGTCCTCGTGGAGCACGCCCGGGACGACCTCCACCTCCATGCCCACCGCCAGATCGACGACGGTGATCCCGGGAACCGCCTGTCCCAGCACCACGATCCGCTCGGACTCCAGCTCCACAGCGATCAACGCGTACGGCTCCCACGGAAGTTCCGGATCCGTCACATAGGGTGACGGAGGCCGGTACCGGCTGTCCGTGTACGACCACACGCGTCCACGGCGGGACAGCGGCGCCTCCTCCAGGTCGTCGCTCTGGCAGTCCGGATTGCGGCAGTAGACGTCCTCACGGGGGAAGAAGACGGCGCCGCATGCCGAACATCGCGTGCCGAGCAGCGTGAAGTCGTCTCCCTCCCCGGTGAACCATCCGGCGACGACGGGCGTGCGTGTCCGCGACAAGGTTCCTCCCGAACTCGTCATCTGACGACTCGTCAGAAGTGTGGCACGGTGCCGGGCAAATAGGCAGAGAGCGGCAGAGAGCACACGCGATGACAGCGGACATGACAGCAGACCCGGCACGCCCCCGGGGCGCCGCCGAGGGCCTCCGGCGGGCCCGGACGGACTGCTGCGCCGACGCACCTCCCGAAGGGCCGGGTCGCCGCCGTACGCCGCCCTCCCCAAGATCGGATACGCTCCGCCGCGTGTCCGAAACTCTGCACTCCACTTCGAACTCCGCGCACGGCTCCCACTGTTCGAGCTGCGGAGCGCCCTACGGCGAAGGCGTCACCGGCTGGCCACGCACCTGCCGGGTCTGCTCCACCGTGGCCTACCGCAACCCGCTGCCGGTGGCCGTCGCGCTCCAGCCCGTGTACGACACGAAGGGCACCGCCCTCGTCGTCATCACCCGGACCATCGCCCCCGCGCGCGGAGGCATCGCCCTGCCCGGCGGCTTCATCGACGACCGCGAGGACTGGCGGCAGGCCGTCGTCCGCGAGCTGATGGAGGAGACCGGCATCGAGGCCGCGTCCCGCGACGTGCGGCTCGCCGACGCCATGAGCTCACCCGACGGTCACCTGCTGCTGTTCGGCCTCCTTCCCGAACGCCCCGCGGACCGACTGCCGGCGTCCGCCGCCACCGACGAGACCGAGGGCTGGCTCCTGCTGCACCGGCCGGAGGAACTCGCCTTCCCGCTCCACACCGTCGCGGTGCGGGCGTTCTTCGAGGGCCGCTACATCTGACGTCGCCGCTCGCCCAGCCCGCGCACGCGCACGGGGTGGGACGGCGTCCGCGGCGCGTCCTCACCCTCCCGCTCCACGACGACCCCTGAGCCCTCCCAGCGGGTGACGTACCGCTCGATCTCCGGCTCCTCCCGCCCGTCGGCAGCCTCCCGCACCACCAGGCCCCCGCCCGTCCGCCCGGGCGCAGGCGCCCACACCTCCAGTTCCAGCCCGCCGCCGTCGCCGCGCACCGGCAGCACGGCGCCCGCGCGCGCGAGCACCGGAACACGCGACAACGGGGCGTCCACGACCACCTCGCCGGGCCCCTCGTAAGCCCGGCCCGTCGCCGTGTCGTACCAGCGCCCCCGCGGAAGCCGCACCGTACGCCGGTCGGCGCCCGGTTCCAGCACGGGCGCCACCAGCAGACACTCGCCCAGCAGGAAGACGTCCTCGCAGTCCCGCAACGCCCGGTTCCGAGGCGATCCCCACCACACGGGACGCACGCAGGGAACGCCCGTACGGCTCGCCAGATGCGCCAGCGTCACGAAGTACGGCAACAGCCGGCGACGCTCGACGAGCACCCCACGCGCGTGCGCCAGCACCTCCGTGCCGAACTCCCACGGCTGCCGCCCGCCGCCGCGCCCACCCGCGCGCGTGCGGAACACCGGCAGATACGCCCCCAGTTGCAGCCGACGCAAATACAGCTCCGGGGAGGGACCGCCGTCGAAACCGGCCGTGTCCGGCCCCGAGAAAGGCACCCCGCACAGCCCGAGGCCCATCACCAGCGACAACGACGCCCGCAGCCCCGGCCAGCCCGTGCCGACGTCCTCGCACCGGACACTCCCGTACCGCTGAAGACCCGCCCAGCCGGACCGGGACACCAGGAAAGGGCGCTGCTCCGGCTCAAGCCCTCGCAGACCCTCGTACGCCGCCCGGGCCATGCACAGCCCGTACACGTTGTGCGCCTCGCGGTGATCGCCACCGCGCCCCTCCAGCGAGTGCCGGGCCGACCTGGGCAGCGTCGGCTCCCCGAAAGCGGCGAACGACGTCGGCTCGTCCCTCTCGTGGCAGAAACCGGCGAAGCCCTGTGCGATCCGCTCGGCATGGAGAGCGCCCCACCACTCGCGCACACGCGCGTGCGTGAAATCCGGGAACACCGACTTCCCGGGCTGCCCCACACCCTCCACGAGTTCCCCCGCCGCGCCACGCACGAACGCGTCCTCGGCGACCCCGCCGTCGAACACGGCGGTGCCCGGCGCGGCCTTGACCGCCGGATCCACGACGGACACCAGACGCGTCCCCTCCCGCCGCAGCTCCTCCGCCAGCCCCGGCAGTTCGGGGAAGCGGTCGCGATCGACGCTGAACACCTGTTGCCCGTCGTAGTGGTCGACGTCCAACTGGACCGCGTCCAGCGGCAGCCCGTGCTTCCGGTACCCCTCGACGACCCGGCGGACCTCCCGCTCGTCGAGGGCGCGCGGCGCGTGCTGATGACCGAGGGCCCAGGCCGGAGGCGCCGCCGGCGCCCCGGTGAGCGAGGCCCAGGTGAAGAGCACGCGCGCGGGGGTGCCCACCATCACCCAGCAACGCAACGGCCCGCCGTCCATCCGCACCTCGCACGCCCCCGGCCGGTCGTGCCCGGACCCCGCGCCCACCTCACCCTCCCGCAGCACGACCCTGCCGTCCCAGGACGAGTCGTGGAACACCAGATGCGAGCCCGCGTCGGCCACCACCAACTGCACCGGCATCGTCAGACGGGCCCGATCGCCCCCGACACCGCCCCCGCGCGCGGGACCGGAGTTCCACAGCCGGTACGTCCCGTCGCGCAGCCGCGGCCCGGAGGCCCGGCCGCCGAGGCCGAAGAACCGCGCGTCCGCCGCGACCTCCGAGCGCTGCATCCACCGTGCCGCACCGCCCTCCCGCCGCTCCCACCACCGGGGCGGCAGATCACGCCGCAGCACCACCCCTCCCGGCGTGCACACCTCGACGGCCCCCCGCCGGGAGACCACCACCGTCACCCGCTCCGCCACCACCCGCCAGCCGCCGTCCTTGTCCGGCTCCAGCACCACGCGCCGGTCCGGCTCCGGACAGGGACCGGCCAGCGCGTACGACGGCTCGGGCTCCGCCCCGTCCCACCCCCAGAACACGGCCCCGTTCACGGCCACCCGGACCCGCAACTCCGAACGGCTGAACCGGAGAGTCCCCCCACCGGGACCCGGCCGCGCCTCCTGAAGCAGGCCGGGCGCCCGCGCGCGCTCGGGCCCCCGTGCCGGCAGCCAGGCCGCGTCGGCACGCCTCCTGCGCCACGACGCCCGCACGGTGCGCACCCCCTGGGCGACCCCCGCGGAACCGACCGCCTTCATCGAATGCACCAGGTCACGACCGCTCATACCGCTCACCCTGTCACTGACCGCGTCCCGCGCGCGGGTCGTTCAACTGCCGTTCACCCGGGACGGGAGCACACCCCACCACACACTGCGGGGCCCCGCCCTGGTGCAGAAGTCGATCACATGGCATCGTCCGTGTCAGCCGCGTCACGCGCACCACCCCCTGCTCGTGCGCGGGCGACGCACACGACGCGCACAGTCCGGGAGCCGATTCATGCCCACCGCGAACCCCGAGCCACTCTGGCGGCCAGACCCGCAGCGCACGGCCGAGGCCCAGATCACCGCATTCCAGACCTGGGCGGCCGAGCACCACGGAGCCCCCTCCGGCGGCGGATATGCCGCGCTGCACCGCTGGTCCGTCGACGAGCTGGAGACGTTCTGGAAAGCCGTCACGCAGTGGTTCGACGTACGGTTCTCGACGCCGTACACGCGCGTGCTGGGCACGCGCGCCATGCCCGGCGCCGCGTGGTTCCCCGGCGGGACGCTGAACTACGCCGAACACGCCCTGCGCGCCGCCGCCACCCGACCGGACGAGCCGGCCCTGCTGTACGTCGACGAGATCCACGAACCGAGCCCGGTCACCTGGGCCGAGCTGCGCCGCCAGGTCGGCTCACTGGCCGCCGAGCTGCGCGCGCTCGGCGTCCGCCCCGGCGACCGGGTCAGCGGATACCTGCCCAACATCCCACAGGCCGTCGTCGCCTTCCTCGCCACCGCGGCCGTGGGCGGCGTGTGGACCTCCTGCGCGCCCGACTTCGGCGCGCGCAGCGTCCTCGACCGGTTCCAGCAGGTGGAACCGGTCGTCCTGTTCGCCGTCGACGGCTACCGCTACGGCGGCAAGGAGCACGACCGCCGCGCGGTCGTCGCCGAACTCCGCGCCGAACTGCCCACCCTGCGCGCCGTGGTCCACATCCCCCTGCTCGGCGCCGAAGCGCCCGAAGGCGCCCTCGACTGGTCGGCCCTGACGGCCGCCGACGAGGAACCCGTCTTCGAACAGGTCCCCTTCGACCATCCGCTCTGGGTGCTCTACTCCTCCGGCACGACCGGCCTGCCCAAGGCCATCGTCCAGTCCCAGGGCGGCATCCTCGTCGAGCACCTCAAGCAACTCGGCCTGCACTGCGATCTCGGCCCCGAGGACCGTTTCTTCTGGTACACCTCGACCGGCTGGATGATGTGGAACTTCCTCGTCTCCGGCCTCCTGACGGGAACCACGATCGTCCTGTACGACGGCAGCCCCGGCCACCCCGACACAGGCGCCCAGTGGCGCGTCGCCGAACGCACGGGGGCCACGCTCTACGGCACCTCGGCCGCGTACGTGATGGCCTGCCGCAAGGCCGACGTGCATCCCTCCCGCGACTTCGACCTCTCCAGGATCCGGTGCGTGGCCACCACGGGGTCCCCACTCCCGCCCGACGGCTTCCGCTGGCTGCACGACGAGGTCCGCGACGACCTGTGGATCGCCTCCGTCAGCGGCGGCACCGACGTCTGCTCCTGCTTCGCCGGAGCCGTCCCCACCCTCCCGGTGTACATCGGCGAGCTCCAGGCCCCCGGCCTCGGCACCGACCTGCAGGCCTGGGACCCCGACGGCCGCCCCGTGATCGACGAGGTCGGCGAGCTCGTCGTCACCAACCCCATGCCCTCGATGCCGGTCCGGTTCTGGAACGACCCGGACGGCAGCCGCTACCACGACAGCTACTTCGACACCTATCCCGGCGTCTGGCGGCACGGCGACTGGATCACGGTGACCTCGCGCGGCTCCGTCGTCATCCACGGCCGCTCCGACTCCACGCTCAACCGCCAGGGCGTGCGCATGGGCTCGGCGGACATCTACGAGGTCGTCGAGCGCCTTCCCGAGATCAAGGAGTCCCTGGTCATCGGCATCGAGCAGCCCGACGGCGGGTACTGGATGCCGCTCTTCGTCCACCTCGCCCCCGGAGCCGTCCTCGACGAGGCGCTCCTGGACCGCATCAAACGGGCCATCCGCGAACAGCTCTCCCCGCGCCACGTCCCCGACGAGGTCATCGAAGTGCCGGGAGTCCCGCACACCCTCACCGGCAAGCGCATCGAGGTCCCGGTCAAACGACTCCTCCAGGGCACCCCGCTGGAAAAGGCCGTCAACCCCGGCTCCATCGACGACCTCGGCCTCCTGCACTTCTACGAGGACCTCGCCCGCAAGCGATCCTGACCACCCCCCGGCCGGACCGCCGGCCGAACACCGCGGCTGGTCCGAGCCTCGCCGAGCACGACCGCGAAGGCCCGGACCACCGCCGAATTCCCCTGCGACCAGGGCTTTTCTGTGCCGCGCCGGTCAGCCGACGACCCGTCGCCCCCTCACTGTCAGTGCTGCCGGTTACTGTGAGTGAGCATTGATCGACGTGCACACCAGGGGGAAAACCGTGGCAGACACCGACCAGCACACCATGCGACGCGACCTGCGCCGGGAGATCGCCGGAACCATCGGCGTCCTCACCGACGAACACGACTTCCGCGTCATGCGGCGCTACCGCACCTTCACGTTCGACGACCACGCCGCCTACCTCGAGCAGGTCGAAGGCCTGCTCAGGACACGCGCCCAGCAGGGCAGCCACACCACGCTGGCCCTCTTCGACCCGCAGGACTACGCCGACTACTGCAAGGCCAAGGGCCTCGACGCCGACGATCCCGCCAACCGGACCCGCTTCACGGCCGCACTCGCGACCACCGGCCCCACCGTCCCCTACGAGGGCCAGCCCCTCGCCGACCTCCTGCCCACCCTCGTCGACGAGGCCGTCCGACAGGCCACCTGGGAATACGCCGCCACGCTGCTCGCCCGCCTCGGCCCCTGCGCCACCTGCGGGGAGGACATCGGCCGCGCCGCCTTCACCCGCGCCTCGGACCTCCTCGCCCGCATCCTCGACACCGCGCCGCCGGGGGACAGGCACCTCGTCTGCAGCGTCACCGCCCCACCCGAAACGCTCGTCGCCGTCCTCCAGGCCGACGACGAGACCGACGACACCGGCCTTCCGCTCGACGACGCCGAGGCCCTGGAGTTCACCACGGTCCTCGCGCTCGGGCTCGCCACCCAGAGCCCGGGCGGACTGGTCATGCGCACCACCGCCCCGGGCGCCCGCGACCAGATCTACGGCTGGCGCCTGCGCGGCGAAGGCCTCGAACCCCTGACCGCCGGCGAAGTCTTCGACGCCTACTGCACCGACGTCGAGTCCGGCGAGCTCATCTCACCAGAGTCAGGCGTCGACTACTGCTTCCCACCGAACCTCGGCCCCGGAGGCAGGCCCCCGGGCCACGCCCACTGACCCGCGGACCACACCCGCACACGCGCCAGGGGCGCCCCACCCGAAGGCGGAGCGCCCCTGTCCACCGGCCGACGGCCGGCCGCGACTACTCGCCGGACAGCACGGCCTGCGCCGCGTCCCGTGCCTCCTGCGCGCTGTCGCACGCCCGCGCGGCGGCCGCCGCGCGCTCGCACTGAGCCAGCGTGTACTTCGCCAGCGCACTGCGCACATACGGAATCGACGCCGACCCCATGGAAAGAGAGGTGACGCCCAGCCCCGTCAGCACACACGCCAGCAGCGGATCGGCGGCGGCCTCGCCGCACACACCGCAGCTCTTGCCCTCGGCCTTGGCCGCCTCGGCGGACACGGCGACGAGGTCGAGCAGCGCCGGCTGCCACGGGTCCTGAAGCCGGGACACCGCACCCACCTGCCGGTCCGCCGCGAACGTGTACTGCGCGAGGTCGTTCGTCCCGAGGGACAGGAACTCCACCTCCTGGAGGATCGAACGAGCCCGCAGCGCCGCCGACGGAATCTCGACCATCGCGCCGAACTTCGCCCGCAGCCCCGCCTCGCGACAGGCGTCCGCGAACGCCTTGGCGTCGGTGCGGTCCGCCACCATGGGCGCCATCACCTCGAGGTAGACGGGCAGCCCCTCGGCGGCCTTCGCCAGCGCGGTCAGCTGCGTCCGCAGCACGTCGGGGTGGTCCAGCAGCGTCCGCAGCCCCCGCACACCCAGCGCCGGGTTGGGTTCGTCGGCCGGAGTCAGGAAGTCCAGTGGCTTGTCCGCCCCCGCGTCCAGCACCCGCACGACGACCCGGCCCTCAGGGAACGCCTCGAGCACCTGGCGATAGGCCTCGACCTGCTTCTCCTCGCTCGGCGCGTTCTTGCTGTCGTCGAGGAAGAGGAACTCGGTACGGAACAGTCCGACGCCCTCCGCGCCGGCGTCCAGGGCAGCCGGCAGGTCGGCCGGTCCTCCCACGTTCGCCAGCAACGGCACCTTGTGACCGTCGGCGGTCGCACCCGGCCCGGTCGAGGCGGCCAGCGCGGCCCTGCGCTCGGCGGCCGCCGCTTCGAGCCGTGCCTTCTTCTCGTCGCTCGGATTCACATGGACGTCGCCCGTGCTGCCGTCGACCGCGATCATGGTGCCCTCCGCGAGCTCGCCGGCGCCCGGCAGAGCCACGACGGCCGGCACCCCGAGCGCGCGGGCGAGGATCGCACTGTGACTCGTCGGCCCGCCCTCCTCGGTCACGAAGCCGAGCACCAGCGTCGGGTCCAGCAGCGCGGTGTCCGCCGGAGCCAGGTCCCGTGCGACCAGCACGTAGGGATCGTCGCTGTCGGGCACCCCGGGCATCGGAACGCCCAGCAGCCGGGCGACGATACGGTTGCGCACGTCGTCCAGGTCAGCCACGCGGCCCGCCAGATACTCGCCGGCCCCGGCGAGCAGTTCACGGTAGGCGGCGAAGGCGTCGTACACGGCACGCTCGGCCGTGCTGCCGACGGCGATACGCCGGTCCACGTCCACCATCAGCTCGGGGTCCTGGGCCATCATGGCCTGGGCCTCGAGCACCGCCTGGGCCTCGCCTCCCGCCAGATTGCCGCGCGCCGTCAGGTCGGCCGCCACCGCCTCCACGGCCTTGCGGGCGCGCCCCTGTTCGCGCTCCGCGTCCTGCGCCGGGTTCTGCTTGGCGGGCGGTTCGAGCACCGCCGTTCCCATGTGCCGAACCTCGCCGATCGCCACACCGTGGCTCACACCGACGCCTCGCAGCGTTGTCTCCATCTCGCCCGTCTCCCATAGTGCGGCGGGTCCCGCCGCCGCGGTGGTTGTCCTGCGTGCCGTCGACCGGGACGGCGCCGGCGTCACTTCCAGGAAAACAGAGTGTCGCCTGCCCTCACTTCGCCGTCCTCGCAGAGGTCGCCGAGGGAATCGGCCGTGGCTTCCAGGGCGACGATCGGGCACACCGGGGACTTCCCGGCCGTTTCCACCGCACTCGGGTCCCACCGCACGATGCCCTGCCCACGCGTGACGGTGTCCCCCTTGTTCACGAGGAGCTCGAAGCCCTCACCGTTGAGTTGCACGGTGTCGATCCCGAGATGGGTGAGCACGCCGTGACCGTCCGCGTCGACGACCACGAAGGCGTGCGGGTGGAGGGAGACGATGACTCCGTCCACGGGCGCGACGGCCTCGGAGCGCTCGCGCACCGGGTCGATCGCCATGCCCGGGCCGACCATGGCCCCGGCGAAAACCGGATCCGGTACCGCGGCGAGTCCGATGGCGCGTCCTGCAAGCGGGGACGTCACGGTGGTCATGGAGAACCTCCCGGGGTGGAGATGTATGTATATGAGCCGTTACTGACTGCCAGGGCGGCGCACTGTGCAGCAGGGTATGTCACATGATGTACCGGTTCTGCACAAGAACAACCGATCGTGGTCTAGACCACTACCCTAGTCGATTTGCGGCGGCTCTGCGGCCCCGTGTACAGTCGTACTCCTGCTCAGGGTGAGCGAAGCGATCAAGCACGCTCGCCGGGCAGCAACCAAACTCGTCAGATCCCTTCTCTGGATCATCTTCCGCATGTCTGCGGGACGGTGGTCAGGGGGCCGGAAAAACCCTGATAGAGTTTGAGAAGCAAGACCGAAGGGAAGCGCCCGGAGGAAAGCCCGAGAAGTTCGGGTGAGTACAAAGGAAGCGTCCGTTCCTTGAGAACTCAACAGCGTGCCAAAAATCAACGCCAGATATGTTGATACCCCGTCCCCGGCCGTGAAAGCCGAGGATGAGGTTCCTTTGAAAAAAACACAGCGAGGACGCTGTGAACGGTCGGGCCTATTCCGCCTGACCGTTCCGCTCTCGTGATGTGTGGTCCCGATTACGGGAAAACATTCACGGAGAGTTTGATCCTGGCTCAGGACGAACGCTGGCGGCGTGCTTAACACATGCAAGTCGAACGATGAACCACTTCGGTGGGAATTAGTGGCGAACGGGTGAGTAACACGTGGGCAATCTGCCCTTCACTCTGGGACAAGCCCTGGAAACGGGGTCTAATACCGGATACCACTTCCACTCGCATGGGTGGGGGTTGAAAGCTCCGGCGGTGAAGGATGAGCCCGCGGCCTATCAGCTTGTTGGTGAGGTAATGGCTCACCAAGGCGACGACGGGTAGCCGGCCTGAGAGGGCGACCGGCCACACTGGGACTGAGACACGGCCCAGACTCCTACGGGAGGCAGCAGTGGGGAATATTGCACAATGGGCGAAAGCCTGATGCAGCGACGCCGCGTGAGGGATGACGGCCTTCGGGTTGTAAACCTCTTTCAGCAGGGAAGAAGCGAAAGTGACGGTACCTGCAGAAGAAGCGCCGGCTAACTACGTGCCAGCAGCCGCGGTAATACGTAGGGCGCAAGCGTTGTCCGGAATTATTGGGCGTAAAGAGCTCGTAGGCGGTCTGTCGCGTCGGATGTGAAAGCCCGGGGCTTAACCCCGGGTCTGCATTCGATACGGGCAGACTAGAGTGTGGTAGGGGAGATCGGAATTCCTGGTGTAGCGGTGAAATGCGCAGATATCAGGAGGAACACCGGTGGCGAAGGCGGATCTCTGGGCCATTACTGACGCTGAGGAGCGAAAGCGTGGGGAGCGAACAGGATTAGATACCCTGGTAGTCCACGCCGTAAACGGTGGGAACTAGGTGTTGGCGACATTCCACGTCGTCGGTGCCGCAGCTAACGCATTAAGTTCCCCGCCTGGGGAGTACGGCCGCAAGGCTAAAACTCAAAGGAATTGACGGGGGCCCGCACAAGCAGCGGAGCATGTGGCTTAATTCGACGCAACGCGAAGAACCTTACCAAGGCTTGACATACACCGGAAACGGCCAGAGATGGTCGCCCCCTTGTGGTCGGTGTACAGGTGGTGCATGGCTGTCGTCAGCTCGTGTCGTGAGATGTTGGGTTAAGTCCCGCAACGAGCGCAACCCTTGTTCTGTGTTGCCAGCATGCCCTTCGGGGTGATGGGGACTCACAGGAGACTGCCGGGGTCAACTCGGAGGAAGGTGGGGACGACGTCAAGTCATCATGCCCCTTATGTCTTGGGCTGCACACGTGCTACAATGGCCGGTACAAAGAGCTGCGAAACCGTGAGGTGGAGCGAATCTCAAAAAGCCGGTCTCAGTTCGGATTGGGGTCTGCAACTCGACCCCATGAAGTCGGAGTTGCTAGTAATCGCAGATCAGCATTGCTGCGGTGAATACGTTCCCGGGCCTTGTACACACCGCCCGTCACGTCACGAAAGTCGGTAACACCCGAAGCCGGTGGCCCAACCCCTTGTGGGAGGGAGCTGTCGAAGGTGGGACTGGCGATTGGGACGAAGTCGTAACAAGGTAGCCGTACCGGAAGGTGCGGCTGGATCACCTCCTTTCTAAGGAGCACTTCTCACCGATCCCTCCGGGGTGAGGTCAGAGGCCAGTTCATCGGCGAACGTCCGATGCTGGTTGCTCAAGGGTGGAACGTTGATTATTCGGCACTCTCAGTCATCTCGGGCTGCAAGTACTGCTCTTCGGAGCGTGGAAAGCTGATCACGAGTGGCGGGGGTGCCGGGCACGTTGTTGGGTGTCTGAGGGCACGGCCGCAAGGTCGTCCTTCTGATGCCGGCCCCAGTGAACTCCAGCTCAGGTTGGGGGTGATGGGTGGCTGGTCGTTGTTTGAGAACTGCACAGTGGACGCGAGCATCTGTGGCCAAGTTTTTAAGGGCGCACGGTGGATGCCTTGGCACCAGGAACCGATGAAGGACGTGGGAGGCCACGATAGTCCCCGGGGAGTCGTCAACCAGGCTTTGATCCGGGGGTTTCCGAATGGGGAAACCCGGCAGTCGTCATGGGCTGTCACCCGCTGCTGAACACATAGGCAGTGTGGAGGGAACGCGGGGAAGTGAAACATCTCAGTACCCGCAGGAAGAGAAAACAACCGTGATTCCGGGAGTAGTGGCGAGCGAAACCGGATGAGGCCAAACCGTATGCGTGTGAGACCCGGCAGGGGTTGCGCATACGGGGTTGTGGGATCTCTCTTTTACGGTCTGCCGGCCGTGAGACGAGTCAGAAACCGTTGATGTAGGCGAAGGACATGCGAAAGGTCCGGCGTAGAGGGTAAGACCCCCGTAGTCGAAACATCAGCGGCTCGTTTGAGAGACACCCAAGTAGCACGGGGCCCGAGAAATCCCGTGTGAATCTGGCGGGACCACCCGCTAAGCCTAAATATTCCCTGGTGACCGATAGCGGATAGTACCGTGAGGGAATGGTGAAAAGTACCGCGGGAGCGGAGTGAAATAGTACCTGAAACCGTGTGCCTACAAGCCGTGGGAGCGTCGGAATGGAGCTTGCTCCATTCTCGTGACTGCGTGCCTTTTGAAGAATGAGCCTGCGAGTTTGCGGTGTGTTGCGAGGTTAACCCGAGTGGGGAAGCCGTAGCGAAAGCGAGTCCGAACAGGGCGTTTTTAGTAGCACGCTCAAGACCCGAAGCGGAGTGATCTAGCCATGGGCAGGTTGAAGCGGAGGTAAGACTTCGTGGAGGACCGAACCCACCAGGGTTGAAAACCTGGGGGATGACCTGTGGTTAGGGGTGAAAGGCCAATCAAACTCCGTGATAGCTGGTTCTCCCCGAAATGCATTTAGGTGCAGCGTCGTGTGTTTCTTGCCGGAGGTAGAGCACTGGATAGGCGATGGGCCCTACCGGGTTACTGACCTTAGCCAAACTCCGAATGCCGGTAAGTGAGAGCGCGGCAGTGAGACTGTGGGGGATAAGCTCCATGGTCGAGAGGGAAACAGCCCAGAGCATCGACTAAGGCCCCTAAGCGTACGCTAAGTGGGAAAGGATGTGGAGTCGCACAGACAACCAGGAGGTTGGCTTAGAAGCAGCCACCCTTGAAAGAGTGCGTAATAGCTCACTGGTCTAGTGATTCCGCGCCGACAATGTAGCGGGGCTCAAGCGTACCGCCGAAGTCGTGTCATTCACACAATAGGGCCAACGCCTGTGTGGATGGGTAGGGGAGCGTCGTGTGCCGGGTGAAGCAGCACCGGAAGGTAGTTGTGGACGGTTCACGAGTGAGAATGCAGGCATGAGTAGCGATTCACACGTGAGAAACGTGTGCGCCGATTGACTAAGGGTTCCTGGGTCAAGCTGATCTGCCCAGGGTAAGTCGGGACCTAAGGCGAGGCCGACAGGCGTAGTCGATGGATAACCGGTTGATATTCCGGTACCCGCTGTGAAGCGTCAAACATCGAACCAGGCGATGCTAAGTCCGTGAAGCCGTTCCGGACCCTTCGGGGAATGGAAAGTGGTGGAGCCGGCGAACCAGACTTGTAGTAGGTGAGTGATGGGGTGACGCAGGAAGGTAGTCCATCCCGGGCGGTGGTTGTCCCGGGGTAAGGGTGTAGGACGGTGTGTAGGCAAATCCGCACACCATATAGTCTGAGACCTGATGCCGAGCCGATTGTGGCGAAGTGGATGATCCTATGCTGTCGAGAAAAGCCTCTAGCGAGTTTCATGGCGGCCCGTACCCTAAACCGACTCAGGTGGTCAGGTAGAGAATACCGAGGCGTTCGGGTGAACTATGGTTAAGGAACTCGGCAAAATGCCCCCGTAACTTCGGGAGAAGGGGGGCCACGTTTGGTGAGAGGACTTGCTCCTCGAGCTGGGTGTGGCCGCAGAGACCAGCGAGAAGCGACTGTTTACTAAAAACACAGGTCCGTGCGAAGCCGTAAGGCGATGTATACGGACTGACGCCTGCCCGGTGCTGGAACGTTAAGGGGACCGGTTAGTCACATTTCGGTGTGGCGAAGCTGAGAACTTAAGCGCCAGTAAACGGCGGTGGTAACTATAACCATCCTAAGGTAGCGAAATTCCTTGTCGGGTAAGTTCCGACCTGCACGAATGGCGTAACGACTTCTCGACTGTCTCAACCATAGGCCCGGTGAAATTGCACTACGAGTAAAGATGCTCGTTTCGCGCAGCAGGACGGAAAGACCCCGGGACCTTTACTACAGTTTGATATTGGTGTTCGGTTCGGCTTGTGTAGGATAGGTGGGAGACTTTGAAGCGGCCACGCCAGTGGTTGTGGAGTCGTCGTTGAAATACCACTCTGGTCGTGCTGGATGTCTAACCTGGGTCCGTGATCCGGATCAGGGACAGTGTCTGATGGGTAGTTTAACTGGGGCGGTTGCCTCCTAAAGAGTAACGGAGGCGCCCAAAGGTTCCCTCAGCCTGGTTGGCAATCAGGTGTTGAGTGTAAGTGCACAAGGGAGCTTGACTGTGAGACCGACGGGTCGAGCAGGGACGAAAGTCGGGACTAGTGATCCGGCGGTGGCTTGTGGAAGCGCCGTCGCTCAACGGATAAAAGGTACCCCGGGGATAACAGGCTGATCTTCCCCAAGAGTCCATATCGACGGGATGGTTTGGCACCTCGATGTCGGCTCGTCGCATCCTGGGGCTGGAGTCGGTCCCAAGGGTTGGGCTGTTCGCCCATTAAAGCGGTACGCGAGCTGGGTTTAGAACGTCGTGAGACAGTTCGGTCCCTATCCGCTGCGCGCGCAGGAATATTGAGAAGGGCTGTCCCTAGTACGAGAGGACCGGGACGGACGAACCTCTGGTGTGCCAGTTGTTCTGCCAAGGGCATGGCTGGTTGGCTACGTTCGGGAGGGATAACCGCTGAAAGCATCTAAGCGGGAAGCCTGCTTCGAGATGAGTATTCCCACCCACTTGATGGGGTAAGGCTCCCAGTAGACGACTGGGTTGATAGGCCGGATGTGGAAGCCCAGTAATGGGTGAAGCTGACTGGTACTAATAGGCCGAGGGCTTGTCCTCAGTTGCTCGCGTCCACTGTGTTGGTTCTGAAACCACGAACAGCCCCATGCCCATGGTCACGGGTGTGGTGCGGCTGACAGTTTCATAGTGTTTCGGTGGTCATAGCGTGAGGGAAACGCCCGGTTACATTCCGAACCCGGAAGCTAAGCCTTACAGCGCCGATGGTACTGCAGGGGGGACCCTGTGGGAGAGTAGGACACCGCCGAACTCCTTTTAGAGCTCTGGCTCTTGGGCATACAGCCCGAGGGCCAGAGCTTTTTTGCGTTGGGGTAGGGTCAGGGGGCATCGTTGGCTCATTCTCTACTGGAGGCCCCCGGGTGGAGGTCCAGGAGACCCGCGTTCAGACAGACCGGGTACTCACCATCCCGAACATCCTCAGCATGGCGCGTCTCGTCGGCGTGCCCCTGTTTCTGTGGCTGATCCTCCGGCCCGAGTTCGGAGGCCCGCAGAGCGACGGCTGGGCCCTCCTCGTGCTCGCTTTCAGCGGGGTCAGCGACTATCTGGACGGCAAGCTCGCGCGGCGCTGGAACCAGATCAGCAGCCTCGGCCGGCTCCTCGACCCGGCAGCCGACCGGCTCTACATTCTCTCGACCCTGGTCGGCCTCACATGGCGCGAGATTCTCCCGCTGTGGTTGACGGCGGTACTTCTCGCGCGCGAGCTGGTACTGCTGGTGATGGTGGGAATCCTCAGGCGGCACGGCTATCCGCCGCCCCAGGTGAACTTCCTGGGGAAGGCCGCCACCTTCAACCTGATGTACGCCTTCCCGCTGCTCCTGCTCAGTGACGGAAGTGGGTGGTTGGCGTCACTCGCTGCTATTTTCGGATGGGCGTTCGCCGGGTGGGGTACAACCCTGTACTGGTGGGCAGGAGTCCTGTACGTGGTACAGGTCCGCCGCCTCGTTCGTGCGGACGCTGTGGCCGACTGACCTCGCCGATTCGCAGCAACAGTGGCTCGATGGCCTGCGGCGTGAAACTGCGGGACAATCTGGACGGGTGAAGTCGGCTAGACCGTCGTCTCTTTAGGAGGACGCTTCCGACATGAAGGCCGTCGTGATGGCCGGAGGCGAAGGCACGCGCCTTCGCCCTATGACCTCGAGCATGCCCAAACCGCTCCTGCCGGTGGCCAACCGGCCGATCATGGAGCACGTTCTGAGGCTGCTCAAAAGGCATGGGCTCAATGAGACCGTCGTAACCGTTCAGTTCCTGGCTTCGCTGGTCAAGAACTACTTCGGTGACGGCGAAGAGCTCGGAATGGAGCTCAGCTATGCCAACGAGGAGAAGCCACTCGGTACCGCCGGAAGCGTCAAGAACGCAGAGGAGGCGCTGAAGGACGACGCCTTCCTCGTCATCTCCGGTGATGCCCTGACCGACTTCGACCTCACCGAACTCATCAACTTCCACAAGGAAAAGGGGGCACTGGTCACCGTCTGTCTGACGCGGGTGCCGAATCCGCTGGAATTCGGTATCACCATCGTCGACGAAGAGGGCAAGGTCGAGCGCTTCCTGGAGAAGCCGACCTGGGGCCAGGTCTTCTCGGACACCGTCAACACCGGTATCTACGTCATGGAGCCCGAGGTCTTCGACTACGTCGAGGCCGACGTGCCGGTCGACTGGTCCGGTGACGTCTTCCCGCAGCTCATGAAGGAGGGCAAGCCGGTCTACGGCTTCGTCGCCGAGGGCTACTGGGAGGACGTGGGCACGCACGAGAGCTACGTGAAGGCCCAGGCCGACGTCCTGGAGGGCAAGGTCGACGTCGAGATCGACGGCTTCGAGATCTCGCCGGGCGTGTGGGTCGCCGAAGGGGCCGAAGTGCACCCGGACGCCGAACTGCGCGGGCCGCTGTACATCGGCGACTACGCGAAGGTCGAGGCCGGAGCGGAGATCCGCGAACACTCGGTCATCGGGTCGAATGTCGTCGTGAAAAGCGGCGCCTTCCTGCACAAGGCCGTCGTGCACGACAACGTGTACGTCGGGCAGCACAGCAATCTGCGCGGCTGCGTCGTCGGCAAGAACACCGACATCATGCGGGCCGCCCGGATCGAGGACGGCGCCGTCATCGGCGACGAGTGCCTGATCGGTGAAGAATCGATCGTGCAGGGCAATGTGCGGGTCTACCCGTTCAAGACCATCGAAGCCGGCGCGTTCGTCAACACCTCGGTGATCTGGGAGTCCCGCGGGCAGGCCCACCTCTTCGGCGCGCGCGGTGTGTCCGGCATCCTGAACGTCGAGATCACACCGGAACTGGCCGTGCGGCTGGCGGGTGCGTACGCGACGACCCTGAAGAAGGGGTCCACCGTCACCACGGCCCGCGACCACTCCCGTGGCGCCCGGGCGCTCAAGCGGGCGGTGATCTCCGCGCTCCAGGCCAGCGCCATCGACGTACGGGACCTGGAGAACGTTCCGCTGCCCGTGGCGCGGCAGCAGACCGCGCGCGGAAGCGCCGGCGGGATCATGATCCGGACCTCGCCCGGCGTGCCGGACTCCGTCGACATCATGTTCTTCGACAGCCAGGGCGCCGACCTCTCGCAGGGCAGCCAGCGCAAGCTGGACCGCGTGTTCGCACGGCAGGAGTACCGGCGCGCGTTCCCGGGTGAGATCGGGGACCTGCACTTCCCCGCCAGTGTCTTCGACTCGTACACCGGATCGCTGCTGCGGAACGTGGACACGACCGGGATCGCGGAGTCCGGGCTGAAGGTCGTCGTGGACGCCTCCAACGGCAGCGCCGGTCTGGTGCTGCCCAGCCTGCTCGGCAAGCTCGGGGTGGACTCGCTCACGATCAATCCGGGTCTGAACGAGGCGCGGCCCACGGAGACCGGCGACCAGCGCCGCTCCGGGCTGGTGCGGCTCGGGGAGATCGTGGCCTCCTCGCGGGCCGCGTTCGGCGTGCGGTTCGACCCGGTCGGCGAGCGGCTCTCCCTCGTCGACGAGAAGGGGCGGATCATCGAGGACGACCGCGCCCTGCTGGTCCTGCTCGACCTGGTGGCCGCCGAACGGCGCAGCGGGCGGGTCGCCCTTCCGGTGACGACGACGCGCATCGCCGAGCAGGTCGCCGCCTATCACGGGACCCAGGTCGAATGGACGACGACGTCGCCCGACGATCTCACCCGGGTCGGACAGGACGAGACCACCATCTTCGGCGGTGACGGCAAGGGCGGCTTCATCGTCCCGGAGTTCAGCAGCGTCTTCGACGGCACGGCGGCCTTCGTGCGGCTGATCGGGCTCGTGGCCCGTACGCAGCTCACCCTCAGCCAGATCGACGCGCGGATCCCGCGCGCGCACGTCCTGAAGCGGGATCTGGCGACCCCGTGGGCCGTCAAGGGGCTTGTGATGCGCAGGGTCGTCGAGGCGGCCGGAGATCGCTTCGTGGACACCACGGACGGGGTCCGGGTGGTGGAGACCGACGGCCGCTGGGTGATGGTGCTGCCCGACCCGGCCGAGGCCGTCACCCACCTGTGGGCCGAGGGGCCGGACGACGCGTCCGCGCAGGCCCTGCTCGACGAGTGGGCCGCGGTCGTGGACAGCGCCGGCCGCTGAACCGCCTGCACACGCGTGTGCCGGACAGGTGTCCCCAAGGGAGCCTGTCCGGCACGCGTGTGGGGCCGTTCGGAGGTACGGGACGCGACGTGCGACGATGTGCGGCATGCCGCAGCCGCCCCCCGTTCGGAGCACACCCGCGCGCGTGTCGCGCCCGGACGCCTCCATGTCGCTGCTCACCAACGTGATGGACCACAGCCTCGACGACGGCTACGCCGAGGCGGCCGCGCGTAAGGCGACCGAGGGTGCCGGGGGCCTGCCGAGGACGGCGCGGGCGAAGCTCGTTCTGGCCGCGGGGCTGGTGCTCGCGGCCCTGGTGGTCACTGTGGGCGCGGTGCAGGCGCGGGTCGCGGCTCCGGTCGTCGCCAAGGAGCGCGAGGAGCTGATCGACCGCATCGACCGCGAGACCGAGGCGGCCGACAACCTGGAGAGCACGGTCGACAAGCTCCGCGACGACGTGAGCGACCGGCAGCGGAAGGCGCTCGAGCACAGCGGCGGCGGCGAGCGGGCGGACCTGGTGGGGATCCTGGCCGGTGCCGTCGAAGTGCACGGTCCCGGAGTGAAGCTGGTGGTGGACGACGCCAAGGAGGCCAGCTCGGGCGGTGGCGGCGGCCCGCGCGAGACCGCGGGCTTCTCCGACACCGGCCGCGTTCGTGACCGTGACATGCAGCGGGTGGTCAACGGCCTGTGGGCCTCGGGCGCCGAAGCCGTGTCGATCAACGGACAGCGGCTGACGGCGCTGTCGGCGATCAGGGCCGCGGGTGAGGCGATACTGGTCGACAACAAGCCGCTCGTGCCGCCGTACACGGTGCTGGCGGTGGGGGACGGGAAGAACCTGAGCACGCGGTTCCAGGACAGCGCGGACGGGCTGTACCTGAACGCTCTGCAGGAGAATTACGGGATCCGGACGGCCATCTCGGTGGTGGACGACGTCCGGCTGCCCGCCGCACCGAGTGTGATCGTACGTACTGCACAGCCGAGAACTGAGAAGGACGCATCGTGATCGCCGTACTGGGCCTCGTCGTGGGAGTCGTGGCCGGACTGTTGGTCCAGCCCGAGGTTCCGGCAGCCGTCGTGCCGTATCTGCCGATCGCCGTGGTGGCGGCGCTGGACGCCGTGTTCGGCGGACTGCGGGCCATGCTCGACGGCATCTTCGACGACAAGGTGTTCGTGGTGTCGTTCCTGTCGAACGTGGTGGTGGCCGCGCTGATCGTCTTCCTGGGCGACGAGTTGGGCGTGGGATCGCAGCTGTCGACGGGTGTGGTCGTCGTCCTCGGGATCCGGATCTTCTCCAATGCCGCGGCGATCCGCCGGCACGTGTTCAGGGCGTGACGGGCATGGGGAACCAGGACGAGAACGACGACACGCCCGAATACCGGCTGCGCAAGGAACTGCCGGACGAGGTTCCCGTGGCCGCGCCCGCGGACGGCACGGCCGCCGAGCCGGCAGAGCCCGCGCTGACCGGCCGGCAGCGGCTGGTGCAGGGGCTGTGGCCGCCGAGAGTCACCCGGGCCCAACTCATCGTCGCCCTGCTGCTTTTCGGTCTCGGCTTCGGGCTGGCCGTCCAGGTCGCGTCCAACAGCGACAGCGGCAACGCCCTGCGCGGCGCGCGTCAGGAAGATCTTGTTCGCATCCTCGATGAACTCGGGGACCGAACTCAGCGTCTTGAGGACGAGAAGCAGGGCCTCGAGAAGCAGCAGCAGGAGTTGGAGAACAGCTCCGACCAGGCGGAAGAGGCCCGCAAGCAGACCGTCGAGAAGCAGAGGCAACTCGGCATTCTGGCGGGGACGGTCGCCGCGCAGGGGCCGGGCATCACGATGACCATCGAGGACACGAAGGGGACGGTCGAGGCCGACATGCTGCTCGACGCGATCCAGGAGCTGCGTGCGGCCGGGGCCGAGGCGATCCAGGTGAACGGCGTGCGCGTGGTCGCCGGGACCTATCTGACGGAATCCGGCAAGGGCGTGAGCGTCGACGGGAACAAGATCGACGCGCCCTTTCGTTTCAAGGTCATCGGCAACCCGCAGGATCTCGAGCCGGCGCTGAACATCCCGGGAGGTGTGGTGCAGACTCTGGAGAAGGAGCAGGCCACCGCGACCGTCGAGCGTTCCGACAAGATCGTCGTGGACGCCTTGCGAGCAGCGAAGCGGCCTGACTACGCTCGGTCGTCGGACCGGTGACCCGGGTGTGCTTGGGGGACGTCGGGCAGGGGCATGAGGTTGCGGGGGGTCGACGCACCGATCGGGTGGTGCGTGGTGGAAACTGTCTGGTGGGCACGGACGTTGTGAAGGTGTCCGGGTCGACCGGTGTAATCAGTCAGGGTTCGTCCTGCCCCACGGGCGGGTCTGTTTCGGTCAAGGGGAATCGCCCGTGAAGTTGTTTGCGAAGTTGTTCGGCAAGAGCGCGCGAGAGGGCGGCGAGAACGCGACCGCCCGTCATCGTGCACAGCCCGACGCGGAAGGCCAGCGGCCGCTGTTCAGGGACCAGGTGGGTGGTCAGGGCAGCGACATTTCCGGTGGTCAGGGCGCGGCGTCTGTTGACCCTGCACAGGCCGGCGGCATAGGTTTCGGCCAACCGTCAGCCTCGAGTGCGGGTGGAGGGTTTTCCCCTATGTCGGCCCTGGTGTGTACGAGGTGCGGTAACCGCAACGCGGAGAACAGCCGTTTCTGCTCCAACTGCGGCGCGCCGCTGCGCCCCGGGCTGACGCCCGAGCGGGCGTCGGAGACGACGTCCACGATCTCCATTTCCGGTCTTGAGGCCTACGACGCGGAGGTCACCGGCCAGACGCAGTTGCCGGCGCTGTCTCCCGAGGCGCAGGCCGCGGTCGACGCGCTGCCGCTGGGGTCGGCGCTGCTGGTGGTGCGGCGTGGCCCGAACTCGGGCAGTCGTTTCCTGCTCGACGGCGACCTCACGACGGCCGGCCGGCACCCGCAGAGCGACATCTTCCTGGACGACGTCACGGTCTCCCGTCGGCATGTGGAGTTCCGGCGCAACCCCGACGGCACGTTCAGGGTCGCGGACGTCGGCAGCCTGAACGGCACCTATGTCAACCGCGAGCGGATCGACGAGGTCGCTCTGTCGAACGGTGACGAAGTGCAGATCGGAAAGTACCGGCTGGTCTTCTACGCGAGCCAGCAGGGCTACTGACCCGCCCCCGGGCGCTGCCCGGGGGGATTCCCCAGGGAAGGTCCATGCTTCGAACACCGAGGGGCGGTGCCGGACACGGCACCGCCCCCGCGGACGGCGATCCGATGAGCATCGGCGCGGTGCTGAACGCGTTGCGTGACGAGTTTCCCGAAGTGACCGTCTCCAAGATCCGTTTCCTGGAGTCGGAAGGGCTCGTCGAGCCGCAGCGGACCCCTTCGGGGTACCGCAAGTTCAGCGCGCGGGACGTCGAACGCCTCGGCCATGTGCTGAGGATGCAGCGGGACCACTATCTGCCGCTCAAGGTCATCCGTGAGCATCTGGACGCCATGGAGCGCGGCGAGGCCGCGCCGCTGCCCACCGTGGGCCGGCAGCGCGACGGCGAGACCGCCGTGGAGCCGTCGGACGGCCCCACCGTCGCCCGCCTCGGCCGCGCCGAGCTGCTGGCGGCCGCGGGGATCGGTGAGCGCGAACTCGAGGAGTGGGAGTCGTACGGGCTCGTCGTGCCGCTGGAGGGCGGGGTCTACGACGCCGAGGCCGCCACGGTGGCCGCGCTCGTCGCCGAGCTGGGCCGCTTCGGGATCGAGCCGAGGCACCTGCGGGTGATGAAGGCCGCCGCCGACCGGGAGGCCGGGCTCGTGGACCAGGTGGTGGCTCCGCTGAAGCGTCACCGCAATCCGCAGACGAGGGTCCTGGCGGAGGCCCGCACCAAGGAGATCGCGGGGCTCACGGTGCGGCTGCACACGGCATTGGTGCAGACCGCGCTCGGGGTGCGGCTGCCCTGAGCGGGCGGTCTCGCCGGGTACGGATCGGTCACCCGTTCCCGGCCCGACTACCCAAACGTCCCGGGCACGGCCTAGGGTTGCTGTGTGAACGAGCTCGATGTCGTAGGTGTCCGAGTCGAGATGCCCTCCAACCAACCGATCGTGCTGCTGCGTGAAGTGGGAGGCGACCGCTACCTTCCCATCTGGATCGGACCGGGCGAGGCGACGGCGATCGCCTTCGCCCAGCAGGGCATGGCTCCCGCACGGCCGCTGACCCACGATCTGTTCAAGGACGTGCTGGAGGCCGTCGGCCAGGAGCTCACCGAGGTGCGCATCACGGATCTGCGTGAGGGCGTCTTCTACGCGGAGCTGGTCTTCGCGAGCGGGGTCGAGGTGAGCGCGCGGCCGTCGGACGCCATAGCGCTGGCGCTGCGCACCGGAACGCCGATCTACGGCAGTGACACGGTGCTCGACGACGCGGGGATCGCCATCCCGGACGAGCAGGAGGACGAGGTGGAGAAGTTCCGCGAGTTCCTCGACCAGATCTCGCCCGAGGACTTCGGCACCAGCAACCAGTAGGCGGCAGACGTGAGGCGAGGGCGTCCCGTACCGGGGCGCCCGTTCCGTTCCCGGCAAATGCCGGGGGCCACTGAGAGCGTCCTACGGCTGGTTCTCAGCGCATTCGGCTAGCCTTTCCCCGCGGTGGGGTACGGGAAACCACTCCTAGGGTGATTATCACTCGGCGTGCCGAGTGTGGCGATCGTTGACGCACCCCTGGTGACTGCCTACCGTCGAGAAGGCAGTTCAAGGACGGAGGTCGGCGTGAGAAGCAGCGGCGACGGTACGGCTGGGGGTGCCCCCGGACTCGGTGTCGGGGGAAGCGGTCCGTACCCTCCCCCGAGCTCTCGGTTGCGCCCGGGTGCGGGTTACCCGCACCAGGCGGGCGCGGCCGATCACGCCCCCCATCGACCGGCGGCCGTGCCGAGCGGCGAAGGGGCGGCGTCCATGGCGTCCGAACAGATCGGCTACCGCGGTCCGACGGCCTGCGCGGCAGCGGGCATCACCTACCGCCAACTGGACTACTGGGCCCGCACCGGGCTCGTCGAGCCGAGCGTGCGGCCCGCGCACGGATCCGGCACCCAGCGGCTGTACAGCTTCCGGGACGTCGTCGTCCTGAAGATCGTGAAGCGTTTCCTGGACACCGGGGTGTCGCTGCAGAACATCCGCAGCGCCGTCCAGCACCTGCGCGAGCGCGGGTTCAGCGACCTGGAGCGCATGACGCTGATGAGCGACGGCGCGACCGTGTACGAGTGCACCTCGCCGGACGAGGTCCACGCCCTGCTCCAGGGCGGGCAGGGCGTGTTCGGGATCGCCGTGGGCGTGGTGTGGCGAGACGTGGAGAGCGCGCTGTCGCAGTTGCACGGGGAGCGCGTGGACACGGGGGAGACGCTCGTCGGGCACAATCCGGCGGACGAGCTGGCGCGTCGGCGCAATCGGGCCGTCTGAGGCCCTTCCGGCGCGTCGGAGCGACCGGGCGGCTTGAAGCGGGTTCGGGTCCGGGGCGTCGGCGGCAGTGGTGGAACGCCGTTGTCAGTGGCGTGGTGCAGCATCGGACATGTGAGAAACGCGCCCACCATCCTGCATCTCGACATGGATGCCTTCTTCGCCCAGGCGGAGCAGGCGTCCAAGCCGAGTCTGCGCGGGAAAGCCGTGGTCGTGGGCGGTCTGGGGCCGCGCGGGGTGGTGGCGACGGCGTCCTACGAGGCGCGTGTCTTCGGAGTGCACTCCGCGATGCCCACGGCGCAGGCGCGCCGCCTGGCGCCCAACGCCGCCTATCTCGTGCCGCGCTTCGCGTTCTACCGTTCGATCAGCGAGCAGGTGATGGGGCTGCTGCGGGCGCTGTCGCCGCTGGTCGAGCCGCTGAGCCTGGACGAGGCGTTCGTGGACCTGGAGGCCGGTGAGGCCGCCTGGGACGGCGACTCCGCACGGCTGGCCGGCAGCCGGCTGCGCGGGGACATACGGGCGGTCACCGGTCTGACCGGTTCGGTGGGGCTGGCCTCCTGCAAGATGCTCGCCAAGATCGCCTCGGAGCAGGCCAAACCTGACGGCCTGGTGCTGATCGAGCCGGGCACCGAGCGGGCCATGCTCGGGCCCCTGTCCGTGCGCACGCTGCCGGGGGTCGGCCCGGCCACGGGGGACCATCTCCGGCGGGCCGGCATCACCACGGTCGACGAGATCGCCGAGGCCGGTGAGGACGAGCTGGTGAGGCTGCTGGGCAAGGCGCACGGGCACGCCCTGTACGCCATGGCGCTGGCGCGGGACGACCGGCCGGTGGTGGCCGAGCGTGAGACCAAGTCCGTGTCCGTGGAGGACACCTACGACGTGGACATCCACGACCGGACGCGGGTCGAGCTGGAGGTGCACAGGCTCGCGGACCGGTGCGTGCGCAGGCTGCGCGAGGCCGGTCTGTCCGGGCGGACCATCGTGCTGAAGGTGCGGCGCTACGACTTCTCCACGCTCACCCGGTCCGAGACGCTGCGTGGGCCGACCGACGATCCCGCGGTGGTCCGTGAGGCGGCGGCGCGGCTGCTGGACGCCGTGGACACGACCGGTGGCGTGCGGCTGCTGGGGGTCGGCGTCAGCGGCCTCGCGGACTTCACCCAGGAGGACCTGTTCGCCCAGGCCGCGGAGGAGCGTGCGGACGGGCCCGAGGAGGAACCGGCCGGTGAGCCCGTCGTCGAGGAGGCGGCGCCGGCCGAGCGGCAGTGGCGGCCCGGGCACGACGTCCGCCATGCCGAGCTGGGGCACGGGTGGGTGCAGGGCAGTGGGCTCGGCCGGGTGACGGTGCGTTTCGAGACGCCCGAGTCGGAGCCCGGGCGGGTGCGGACCTTCCGGACGGACGATCCGGGGCTGGAACCGGCGGATCCGCTGCCGCTGGTACGGCGAGGACCCGACGTGGGCGGCGGGCCGCAGGCCGCCGGAGTGACCGGTCCCGATCTCGGGCTCACGGGATGGGGATCCGGGAACTCTCGGCGAGACCGGTCAGTTACATAGAGTGAGGGCGAGTGGGTCGTCCGAAGGACGCCGGGTGGTGTGGCGGGACTCGTGAGGGACGGCGGTGCCGGGCGGCGGCGCCGACAGGGGAGGGGGAGCCGGATGAACGTCGACGGGGAGCGGTGCGCGGAGCGGGCTGCCGGGGTGTCGCCGCAGCGGGCGGCCGAGATGGGTTCGGTGACGGGCCGGGTGGCGCGGTGGGCCGCCGGTCGCGGCGACGCGGCCGGTCTGCTGCTCGTCGGGTCGTGTGCGCGGGGGGCGGCGCGCGCCGACTCCGACGTCGATCTGCTGCTGCTGTCGACGGCGCCCGACGGGTACGCGGCCGACGACGCCTGGCTGCGGGAGCTGTCCCTGGGCGAGGTGGTGCGGGTCCGTGCCTGGGGGCCGCTGACCGAATGGCGGCATCGCACCGGGTCCGGTCTGGAGGTGGAGCTGTGCGTCGGTCCCGCCGACTGGGCGAGAACCGATCCGGTCGACGCCGGCACACGAAGAGTCGTCACGGACGGAGCCCGGCCGCTGTACGACCCGGCCGGGATGCTGGAGGCGCTGATACGGGCCTGCGGCTGAGCGCTCAGCCGTCGTCCGTGCCGGCCAGCCGCCCGAAGTCGTGGTCGGGCAGCGGGGGAGGGCTGCCCAGGTCGAGACCGTAGTGGTGGTAGAGCTGGAGTTCCTGCTCCGGGGAGAGGTGGCGGCCCACGCCGAAGTCCGGGGCGTCCTTGATCAGGGCCCGGTCGAACGGGATGCGCAGGGCGCCCTCGACCAGTTCGCTGGGCTCCAGGGGGACGAAGGCGTCGCGGGTGAAAAGACCCGTGCGTATGGCCGCCCACTCCGGCACGCCGGTCGCGTCGTCCAGGTAGACCTCGTCGACGGTGCCGATCTTGGTGCCGTTGCGGTCGAACGCCTTGCGGCCGATCAGGTTGCGCGGATCGATGTCGGTCTGCACGGGCCCTCCACTGGGTCGCAACTCATCCGTTAGCACTACAAAAGTGCACAATGGGATCGGCGGCCACTCGAGAGGGTGATGTTGACCTCGCTGGTAGTCTGACAACGGCTGCTGACCCCGTGCGGGAGAGTCCTCCGAACGACATCGGAGGCGCCGAAGGAGCAAATCCTCCCCGGAATCTCTCAGGCTCACGTACCGCACGGACGAGGTCACTCTGGAAAGCAGGGCGGGTCCGACGGCGTCGACGGACCCCGCTCTCACCGACGGTGAAAGCCGGTCGTCCCTCGGGCGGCCGGTGAAGCTCTCAGGTTGAGATGACAGAGGGGGAGGCCGTCCGGGTACCCGCGCCGTGGTGACCCACGAAGGTCGTGTCAGACCAGGAGGCCTCCGTAATGACCGCCCATCGCATTCCACTCTCCGAACTCGAGCAGGGAATCCCGTTCGAGCAGCGCCATGTAGGACCCGATCACGAGGCGCAGGCCAAGATGCTCGCTCACGTGGGCTACGGCTCGCTCGACGAGCTCACGGCCGCCGCGGTCCCGGACGTGATCAAGAACGCCGATGCGCTGGACCTGCCCGGCGCGCGCACCGAGGCCGAGGTGCTGGCCGAGCTGCGCTCCCTGGCGGATCGCAACCAGGTCCTCGCCCCGATGATCGGGCTCGGCTACTACGGCACGTTCACGCCGCCGGTCGTCCTGCGCAACGTCATGGAGAACCCCGCCTGGTACACGGCGTACACGCCGTACCAGCCGGAGATCTCGCAGGGCCGGCTGGAGGCGCTGCTGAACTTCCAGACCATGGTCGCCGACCTGACCGGACTGCCGACGTCCGGTGCGTCGCTGTTGGACGAGGGCACGGCCGCCGCCGAGGCGATGGCGCTCTCGCGGCGGATGGGGAAGAACAAGAAGGGCCTCTTCCTCGTCGACGCGGACGCGCTGCCGCAGACCATCGCCGTGATCGAGACGCGTGCCGAGCCGGCCGGCGTCGAGGTCGTCGTCGCCGATCTGAGCGACGGGATCCCGGCGGAGATCGCCGAGCGCGAGATCAACGGCGTGCTGGTGCAGTACCCGGGAGCCTCCGGCGCCGTCCGTGATCTCGGGGCGCTGGTCGAGCAGGCGCACGGTCTGGGCGCGCTCGTCACGGTCGCCGCGGACCTCCTCGCGCTGACCCTGCTGAAGTCGCCGGGGGAGCTGGGGGCCGACATCGCCGTCGGCACCACCCAGCGGTTCGGGGTGCCGATGGGCTTCGGCGGACCGCACGCCGGCTACATGGCCGTCCACGAGAAGTTCGCGCGCAGCCTGCCCGGGCGGCTCGTGGGCGTGTCCGTCGACGTGGACGGCAACAAGGCCTACCGGCTCGCGTTGCAGACGCGTGAGCAGCACATCCGGCGGGAGAAGGCCACCAGCAACATCTGCACGGCGCAGGTGCTGCTCGCGGTGATGGCGGGGATGTACGCCGTCTACCACGGGCCCGACGGGCTGCGGGGCATCGCCCGGCGCACCCACCGGTACGCGGCCGTGCTCGCCGCCGGGCTCCGGGCCGGCGGGATCGACGTCCTGCACGGCTCTTACTTCGACACGCTGACCGTGCGGGCGCCGGGGAAGGCCGCGCAGGTCGTCGCCGGGGCGCGCGAGCACGGGGTGAACCTGCACCTCGTCGACGCCGACCACGTGTCGGTCGCCTGTGACGAGACGACCGGGCGGGCGCAGCTGGCCGCGGTGTGGGCCGCGTTCGGCGTGACGGGCGACGTCGAGGCGCTCGACGCGGTCACCGAGGACGCGCTGCCCGCCGGTCTGCTGCGCTCCGACGCGGTCCTGACGCACCCCGTCTTCCACCGGTACCGCTCCGAGACGGCGATGCTGCGCTACCTGCGCCGCCTCGCCGACCGGGACTACGCGCTCGACCGCGGCATGATTCCCCTGGGCTCGTGCACCATGAAGCTCAACGCGACCACCGAGATGGAGCCGGTCACCTGGCCCGAGTTCGGGCAGATGCACCCCTTCGCACCGGCCGAGCAGGCCGAGGGCTACCTGACGCTCATCCGTGAGCTGGAGGAGCGGCTCGCCGAGGTCACCGGGTACGACAAGGTGTCGTTGCAGCCGAACGCCGGGTCGCAGGGCGAGCTGGCCGGGCTGCTCGCCGTGCGCGGCTACCACCGGGGCAACGGCGACGAGCAGCGGACCGTGTGCCTGATCCCGTCCTCCGCGCACGGGACCAACGCGGCCAGCGCGGTGATGGCGGGCATGAAGGTCGTCGTCGTGAGGACCGCCGAGGACGGCGAGATCGACGTCGAGGACCTCCGTGTGAAGATCGAGAAGCACCGGGACGAGCTCGCGGTGCTGATGATCACCTACCCGTCGACGCACGGGGTGTTCGAGGAGCACGTCGCCGACATCTGCGCTCAGGTGCACGAGGCCGGCGGGCAGGTCTACGTCGACGGCGCGAACCTCAACGCGCTGGTCGGGCTGGCCAAGCCGGGGCACTTCGGCGGTGACGTCTCCCACCTGAACCTGCACAAGACGTTCTGCATCCCGCACGGCGGCGGCGGTCCGGGAGTCGGCCCGGTCGCCGTACGGTCGCACCTCGCGCCCTATCTGCCCAACCACCCGCTGCAGCCCGCCGCGGGCCCGGAGACCGGCGTGGGACCGATCTCCGCGGCTCCCTGGGGTTCCGCGGGGATCCTGCCGATCTCCTGGGCCTATGTGCGGCTCATGGGCGGCGAGGGCCTCAAGCGGGCCACCCAGGTGGCGGTGCTCAGCGCGAACTACGTCGCCAAGCGGCTGGAGCCGCACTACCCCGTGCTCTACAACGGGCCGGGCGGGCTGGTGGCGCACGAGTGCATCATCGACCTGCGGCCGCTGACCAAGGCGACCGGTGTGAGCGTCGACGACGTCGCCAAGCGGCTGATCGACTACGGCTTCCACGCGCCGACGATGTCGTTCCCGGTGGCGGGGACGCTGATGATCGAGCCGACCGAGTCCGAGGACCTCGTCGAGCTGGACCGGTTCTGCGACGCGATGATCGCGATCCGCGCGGAGATCGAGAAGGTCGGCTCGGGTGCATGGCCGGCCGAGGACAACCCGCTGCACCACGCCCCGCACACCGCCGCCGCCCTGGGCGGGGAGTGGAAGCACGCGTACTCGCGTGAGGAGGCCGTCTTCCCGGCCGGGGTGTCGGCCGCCGACAAGTACTGGCCGCCGGTGCGCCGGATCGACCAGGCCTTCGGCGACCGGAACCTGGTCTGCTCGTGCCCGCCGCTGGACGCGTACGAGGACTGATCGAGCGTGACGCCGACCGCAGGGCCCCCTCCACGACGGAGGGGGCCCTGCGGCCGTTCGCGGGCCCGGTGGCCCCGTCGGCGCGCGAGTGACCGCGCGGCGCGCGCCTTGTGAGCCACCCAGACCACGTCTGCCCGGTCGTTGCTGCCCGGCGCCCCCTGCCCGCCGTCGGCCGTCCCCTGTCCGTCGCCCGTCGGGTCCTGTCGGCCGTGCGTCGCCTGCCGGGGTCGGTCGGCCCGTGCGTCGCCCGTCGAGGTCGGTGCGCCTGTGCGCGGGCCGCTGGTCCCTGCCGGCCGCTGGCGTGGTCCTGTCGGCCGGGGTGGGAAGACCGTCCGGCGTCGCCCGCCGGGTCCTGTTGGCCGTGCGCCGCCCGTCGGGGCCGGTCGCCCGTGCGTCGCCTGCCGGGTCCTGTTGGCCGTGCGCCGCCCGTCGGGGCCGGTCGCCCGTGCGTCGCCTGCCGGGTCCTGTCGGCCGTGCGTCGCCTGCCGGGTCCTGTCGGGGTCGGTCGGCCCGTCCCTCGCCCGTCGAGGTCGGTGCGCCTGTGCGCGGGCCGCTGGTCCCTGCCGGCCGCTGGCGTGGTCCTGTCGCCGGGGTGGGAAGAGACCGTCCGGCGTCGCCCGCCGGGTCCTGTTGGCCGTGCGCCGCCCGTCGGGGCCGGTCGCCCGTCCGTCGCCCGTCGGGTCCTGTCGGCCGTGCGTCGCCCGCCGGGGTCGGTGGGCCCGTGCGTCGCCCGTCGAGGTCGGTGCGCCTGTGCGGGGGCCGCTGGTCCCTGCCCGCCGCTCGCGGGGTCCTGTCGGCCGGGGTGGGACGAGACCGTCTGTGCCCCCACCGGATCGCGCGGGGGCCGATGTGTGTGCGGGCGGCTCTGTTCGCCGGGCGGGTCGTGGTGCGTTCTACGCCGTCGCCACGGCCACTTCGGTCGCCTTGATCAGCGCCACGACGTCGGAACCCACGAAGAGCCCCAGGTCGGTCGCCGCCTCCTTGGTGATCACCGCCGTGAGCAGGGCGCCCTCCAGCGTGATCTTCACCGAGGCCATGACCTCGCCCACGGTGAGTCCGGTGATCGTGCCGGGGAGCCGGTTGCGGATGGACAGGCCGGCGACCTGCCCGGCGGCCAGGGCCACCTCGGTCGACTTCACCAGGGCGTGCACGGCGGTGCCCGGGGCGAGACCGAGCTGGTGCGCGGCCTCCAGGGTGATGGCCGCCGTGAGGTCCTGCCCTCCGTCGAGGCGGATCCTGACGGTGGCCATGACCTCGCCTGTCTGGACGGCGGTCACGGTGCCGGGGAGCTGGTTGCGGATGCTCATGGTCATGAGCGCCACCGTAGAGCCCTTGGTGCCTTATGTCTGGTATGCGGGTTTGTGTGCCGTAGTCACTCCCAGGGTGCGGGCGGTGGCCGGGCGGGGTGCGGCCGCCGGTCCCGGTCGGGAACCTTCCTGTCCGGGCATGCGGTTCCGTGGATGGTTTCGGCCATCGCGTGGGCGGTGGGCGCCGGTGTGAGCGGAGGGTGACGTTCTGGGGCGTGCGTGCCGGGGCGAGGGAGTCCCGTGTGGTGTCTGTGCTGCTCATGGGCCGGTCTGAGTCGGCGGCCGGAACACTCAGCGTCACGTCGGGCGGCGGGAGGGGGACCGACCGGTGTCGATCCCGGTGCTCTTCGGTTCCGTAATGTTCGCCCATTGATCCGAATGTTTCGATGTGATCAAGGGCCGCTGCTCACGCCGGTTTCCGAACTGGGCTCCATATTGGCTGCGTTCAAGGGGTTGCCTCGCGTTGGAGGGTGTCTCTAGGGTGCGGCAGCAGCGAAGCTTTCTGGATCTCGTTCGAAACTTTCGATCTATCAAGGAGCGCATGATGGGCGACCCGGCACTCTCCCGCCGCGGCTTTCTGGCGGCCTCCGCCGCGGCCGGTGTCAGCATGACGGCACTGAGCGCCTGCGGCGGCGACTCGGACGGAGGGTCGTCGGGCGGAACGACCACCATCGAGTGGTGGAACATCTCCACCACTCAGCCGACGAAGGACGTCTGGGCAGCGCTGGCCAAGCAGTTCGAAGCGCAGAACCCCAAGATCAAGGTGAAGATCGTCCAGCTGGAGAACGACGCCTACAAGTCGAAGATGACGGCGTTGACCGCCTCCGGGAAGCTTCCCGACATCTTCCACACCTGGGGCGGTGGCGTCCTGCGGCAGCAGGTCGACGCCGGGCTCGTCGAGGACCTCACCGACCGGACGAAGGGCTGGGGCGACAGCCTGCTGTCGGTCGCCCGGGAGCCGTACCTGATCGACGACAAGGCCTACGGCGTCCCGTTCGACATCGGCATGATCGGATTCTGGTACAACAAGGCGCTCTTCAAGAAGGCCGGCGTCGCTGCGCCGCCCACCACGTGGAGCGGCTTCCTCGACGCCGTGCGCAAGCTGAAGGCCGCCGGCATCACCCCGATCGCCCTGGCCGGCAAGGAGAAGTGGCCGGGCATGTACTACTGGGCCTACCTCGCGATGCGCACCGCGGGCGTCGACGCCCTGCGCAAGGCGGGCGAGGACAAGGACTTCACGGGCGACGGGTTCGTGCAGGCCGGACAGCATCTGCAGGACCTCGTGGACCTGCAGCCGTTCCAGAAGGGCTACCTCGGCGCCGCCTACTCCAGCCCCACCGGTCAGGCCGCGGCGGTCGGCAACGGCAAGGCGGCGATGGAGCTCATGGGTCAGTGGGCGCCGGTCGTGGAGGCCGACGCGGGCAAGGGGCTCGGCGCGAACCTCGGGTTCTTCCCCTTCCCGGCGGTCGACGGCGGCAAGGGCGTCATCACCGAGGTGTTCGGCGGAGGCGGCGGGCACGCGCTGCGCAAGGGCGCCCCGCAGGCGGCCGTCGAATTCCTGAAGTTCTTCGCCTCCGCCGCCACGGACACCACCCTGGTCAAGAAGACCGGCGTGCTGCCCATCGTCCCGGCCGCGGAGAGCGCCCTCACCGACCCCAACATCAAGGCCGTCCAGGCGCAGTTGAAGGGCGCCACCGGATTCCAGCTCTATCTGGACCAGGCGTACGCGCCCGCCCTCGGCCAGGAGGTCAACGACAGCGTCGCCGCTCTGATATCCGGCTCGAAGTCGCCCCAGCAGGTCGCCCAGTCGATCACCAAGGTCGCGAAGGAAGAGCAGTAGCCGGCGATGACCTCCACCTTCCTCCCGGACAAGCGCAGCGGTCCGGACATCACGCCCGCCCCTCCCGTCGCCGGCGCGGGCCGGGGACGGGCGCGGCGGCGGGCGCTGCACTGGCTCACCGCCGTCGCCTTCCAGGTGCCGGCGCTGGCGCTGTTCGGCACGCTCGTGCTGCTGCCGATGCTGTTCGCGCTGTACGCCGCGTTCTTCCGCTGGGGCGGCTTCGGCATGCCCGAGGACTTCGTCGGCGGCGACAACTTCACCCGCCTCTTCCAGGACCCGGTGTTCCTGGGCGACCTGTGGCGCTGCCTGCTGCTCGTGGGCCTCTCGCTGGTGCTGCAACTGCCGTTCGCGCTCGCCCTGGCCGTCGCGCTCAACCAGCGCATCCGCGGCCGGGCCGTGTACCGGATGCTGTTCTTCGCGCCGTACATCCTCTCCGAGGCGATCACCGGCGTGCTGTTCAGCATGATCTTCGCCCCGGACGACGGTCTCGCCGACCACGTGCTGGGGGCCGTCGGCCTGGACGGGGCGGGCGGGCAGTGGTTCGCCGACCCCTCCACCGTCATGGCGACCCTCTTCCTGGTCATGACGTGGAAGTACTTCGGCTTCCACATGATGCTCTACCTGGCCGGACTCCAGTCCATCCCGGCCGAGTTGACCGAGGCGGCCCTGATCGACGGAGCGGGCCCCTGGCAGCGCTTCCGCAACGTCACCCTGCCGCTGCTGGCGCCGACCCTGCGCATCAGCGTGTTCCTGTCCGTCATCGGCGCGATCCAGCTCTTCGACCTGGTGTGGGTCATCACCGCGGGCGGGCCCGACCACCACTCGGAGACCCTGGCCGTGACCATGTTCCAGTACGGCTTCAAGCGCTACCAGGTCGGCTACGCCAGCGCCATCAGCGTGGCCATGTTCGGCATCTGCCTCGTCTTCGCCCTCGCCTACCAGCGGTTCGTGCTCCGCCGCGACCTCCAGGGCGCCACCACGACCATGCGAGGAGGCGGCTCGTGAGCGTCGTCAAGACCGGTCCCGCGGCCCGCGGGACCGACCGGGGATCCCGCCGCGGCGACCGGGCGGCGCCCGCGGGCGGCCGGGGCGTCCGGTCCCTGCCGCTGCACCTGGTGCTCGGGATCGCCGGCGCGGTGATGGCCGTACCGCTCGTCTACGCGGTGCTGTCCGGCTTCAAGTCCACCGACCAGCTCTCCCGCAACCCCATCGGGCTGCCCGACCCGTGGGTCCCCTCCAACTACACCGACATCCTCGGCTCCGGCTCGTTCTGGCGGCTGGTCGGCAGCAGCACCCTCATCGCGGTGGGGACGACCGTCGTCGTCGTCGCCGTGTCCGCGCTCGCCGCGTTCTCCTTCGCCCGGTTCGCCTTCCGCGGGCGGGAGGTGCTGTTCACCCTGTTCACGATGGGGCTGATGTTCCCCTTCGCGGTGGCGGCGCTGCCCCTGTTCCTGCTGCTGCGCTCCTTCGGGCTGCTGGACAATCCGCTCGGCGTGATCCTGCCGCAGGCGGCGTTCGGACTGCCGGTGACCATCGTCATCCTGCGCGGCTTCTTCCGGGAGATCCCCGCCGAGCTGGAGGAGGCGGCCACCCTGGACGGCTGCGGGCCGCTCGGCTTCTTCTGGCGGATCCTGCTGCCCATGGCCAGGCCGGCCCTCGGCACGGTGTCCGTCCTCGCCGTCGTCGGCAGCTGGAACAACTTCCTCCTGCCGCTGCTGGTCTTCAACGAGCCCACCTGGTGGACCGTGCCGATCGGCGTGCAGCAGTTCCAGGGCCAGTACTCCGCCGAGTACGCCCGCGTGTTCGCCTACCTCGTCCTCGCCATGGTTCCCGCCCTGGCCTTCTACTCCGTCGCCGAGCGCCAGCTCGTCGGCGGTCTCGCCGCCGGCGCCACCAAGGGATGACGCGCGCCCGCGGACCGTACGGCTCACACCCACCCGACGTGAGGAGTCGCACCATGCCCAGAACCATGCCCGGAACAGCAGTCCGTACCCGGCTCGGGCTCGCCGGAGCCCTCGCCGCCGTGCTCGTCGCCGCCGGGGCCGTCGCCGGGCCGGCCGCCCAGGCGCACGAGCGGCCGGGCCACGGGAAACCGCAGCCCACCCTCGCCGAACTCGCCCAGCGCCACGGACGCTACTTCGGCAGCGCCACGGACAACCCCGAACTGACCGACGCCGCCTACACGAAGATCCTCGGCCGCGAGTTCGACATGATCACCCCCGGCAACGGCATGAAGTGGTACGCCACCGAGCCTCAGCAGGGCGTCTACGACTGGACGGCGGGCGACGAGATCGTCGCCCTCGCGCGGGGGCACCGCCAGAAGGTCCGTGCCCACACCCTCGTCTGGCACAGCCAGCTGCCCGACTGGGTCACCGGCAGGCAGTGGACGCCGGACGAGCTGCGCGCCGTCCTGAAGAAGCACATCCAGACCGAGGTGCGCCACTACCGGGAGAAGGTCTACTCCTGGGACGTCGTCAACGAGGCGTTCAACGAGGACGGCACCTACCGGGAGACGGTGTTCTACAAGACGCTCGGCCCCGGCTACATCGCCGACGCCCTGCGCTGGGCCCACGAGGCCGATCCCCGGGCGAAGCTCTACCTCAACGATTACAACATCGAGGCCGTCGGCCCCAAGAGCGACGCCTACTACGCCCTGGCGAAGGAGCTGAAGGCCCGGCACGTCCCGCTGGACGGCATCGGCCTTCAGGCCCATCTCGCCCTGCAGTACGGCTATCCGACGACGCTCCCGGACAACCTGCGGCGGTTCGCCCGGCTCGGCCTGGACACCGCGCTCACCGAGGTCGACGTGCGCATGCTGATGCCCGCGACCGAGGAGAAACTGGCCCAGCAGGCCGACTGGTACCGGGATCTGACGAAGGCGTGTCTCACGGTGCGGCGCTGCGTCGGCGTCACCATCTGGGACTTCACCGACAAGTACTCCTGGATACCCGCCGTGTTCCCCGAGGAGGGGGCCGCACTGCCCTGGGACGAGCAGCTGGCGCCCAAGCCGGCCTACGGGGCGATCCGGGAGGCGCTCAACTAGCCGCGCGCGGCGACGCGGTGCTCGACCGCACCACCAGCTCCGTGCCCAGTTCCACCCGCGGCGAGTCGGGGCGCTCGCCGCGGGCCAGGCCGAGGACCGTGCGGGCGGCGAGCTTGCCCATGTCGGCGAGGGGCTGGCGGACCGTCGTCAACGGCGGGGCCGACCAGCGCACTTCGGGCAGGTCGTCGAAGCCGACCACGCTCATGTCCTCCGGGGCGCGCAGGCCGCGCCGGCGCAGCGCCTCGATCGCGCCGAGGGCCATCTGGTCGCTCGCCGCGAACACGGCGGTGGGCGGTTCGGGCAGGTCCAGCAGGGCGGCGCAGCCGGTGAATCCCGACTCGGGGCGGAAGTCGCCGGGGACGACGAGGCGTTCGTCGACGGCGAGGCCGGCCGCCTCCAGGGCGGCGCGGTACCCGTCGAAACGCGCCCGGGAGCACAGCAGTCTGGGCGGGCCGGCGATCAGGCCGATCCGGCGATGGCCCAGCGACAGCAGGTGTTCGGTGGCCGCGAGGCCGCCGGACCAGTTGGCCGCGCCGACGGTCGGGGTGTCGTCGGCGGGAGACCCCATCGGGTCGACGACCACCAGCGGGACGCCGAGGATGCGCAACTGCTCGTGCAGGGTGGGTTCCAGCGCCGAGGTGACGAGGACGACGCCGTCGGAGGCGCGGGAGCGCAGATTGCGCATCCACTCGCGGGCGTCGCCCGAGCGGCCGTGGATCGCCGAGACAACCGTGCCGGCGCCGGCCGCGTGGGCGGCCTCCTCGACGCCCCGGATGATCTCCACCGCCCAGGGGCTGTCGAGGTCGTTGAACACGAGGTCGATCAGCGTGGCGCGGGCCGGGGAGGCGGCGGGGCGCTTGCGGTAGCCGTGCAGGCGCAGCAGGTCCTCGACCCGGGCGCGGGTCTGCGGGGAGACGTCGGAGCGGCCGTTGACCACGCGGGACACGGTCGGCACGGAGACTCCGGCCCGGCGGGCTATCTCCGTGATCGTGACCCTGCCTCCGGACGCGGGTGCCCTGTCCTGTGTCGTCACTTCCCCCACCTCCGTCACCGCGCTCCGGCCGCCGCGCCGAAACTTCCAGGAGTCTTCCGGAAGACGTGCCGCCGTGGGAAGACGTCCGGGGCGGCGCTCGGGAGGCCGAAGAGCGACGGCGACGCGACGACGACGCGACGACGGTAAGGCGACGGGACGACGACGGAGGGACGACCCGAGGGCACGGCGATCGGGGCCGGTCTGCCTGGGCCAGGGCTGCGAGGGGCGGCTCGGGGCGACGACGGGGGAGCCTTCGGGGGTGGCGCCTGAGGAGCGGAGCGGTGGGCGCAGTCGCCGCGGAGCCGGGGGACTACGGGGAGTGAAGGGCCGCGGACACGCGTCGGGGCCGGTGCGCGGAGGGATCCGCGGCCGGCCCCACAGGGCTGCGGACGGCGGTGCCGCGCCGTCCGCCGGGCTTCAGGCGGCGGTCACGACCCGGTGGGGGGCGATGACCCTGCCGTCCGGCAGGAGCTCACCGGTGTCCTCGAAGAGCAGGACGCCGTTGCACAGCAGACTCCAGCCCTGTTCCGGGTGGTGCGCCACGAGACGGGCGGACTCCCTGTCGGCCGAGGTCGCTGACGGGCACGGTGGCTGGTGCTGGCACATGGATGGGAACTTCCGCTCTTGCGTGATGAGTGAGGTGGATGTCGTGTCGGTGGTGTCTGTCACGCGGCTTGAAGCGTCGTTCATGGCCGCCCCCCGTTGTGATAAGTCGTCGGAACCCAGTGTTGCCCCACGGAGGTCTTTCCGCAGGGATTTCGCGGCACCGCTTCTCACAGGTTCATGACGCGTCACCCACGCGGGCGGTTCATCCCCACCGCACTGTCACTTCGGGTGGTTTCCGGTGGCCGGATAGGGCTAGTCCCACCGGCCCGGCCCGCTCGGCCCGCCGCGTCCGGCACGGCCGTACCCCGTCGCCGGGGCCGCGGCGGCGGGGTACGGGACTCGGGGTGTCGGGCGCGGGCGGTGCGGGCCGGGCCGGGATGGGTCAGGCGGGGGAGCCGAGGAGCGGCGGAGGCGCCGGGGCCACGCGAAGCGTGAGCACCGGGAGGAGTTCGGCGACGCGGTGCGGGCGGTGGGCGGCGATGCCGGGGGGCGCCGGGGCGAGCGGGATCAGCAGATCGGTCGGGTCGGGGCGCCCCGTGGTGCCGTCGGAGGCGCAGTCGCCGTGCAGCCAGAGGGTCAGCATGTAGAGCCCGGGCACCGAGAGCAGCCGGGCCTGGTACGGCTGGGCCGCCGACTCGGCCTGGCGCAGGGCGCGTTCGGTGGAGGCGATGTAGGGGCCCTCGAAGAAGTGCGAGAACGTCCAGCCGTCCGGGGTGAGCCGGGTCTCGGCCGCGGCCACGGCGCGCTCGTCGCAGCGGATCAGGAAGCGCCAGCCGGCCAGCCGGGTCTCGGCCACGCCCTGCGCGCCGATCGCGTCCAGTACGTGCAGGGGCAGCGGATGGTCCGGGACGGCCTCCTGCCGGGCGGTGCGCAGGGCGGGCGTGCGAATCTCACGGACCGCGGTGGGGGAACCGAGTGCCGTGAGGACGGAGCGCAGGGCGGGCGCGGGAGCCGGGGGGACATGCAAAGGCATGGTGGGTCGCCTCTCATTCGACAGGCACGGTGGCGCGAGGGCGGGGGCGGACGGCGCTGTCAGCTAGCTCTCGGGGGGTCGGAGAGGCGGGGGCCCGGCCTGGGGGCTCGGGTGCGCGAGCGGCCTGCCGTCACCTCGACGACAGGCTCCTTCGACCGTGGGCGCCAACCTTCTCTGCCTTGTCCGCGGAGTTTATACGACATGTGTTCAGACGGTGTTTCGTCTAGTCGATCCGCGGATATCCGGCAAGGGTTCATCCGGTCGCCGATACGCGGAAATCGTCCCGGTTCACCGGGGGCCATACCGTGGTGACCTCGCATTATGCGCGCGTAGCGGTCGGCCCATTCTCGTCGGCGTTTTTCACGAGACCTTGATGAGTGAAAGCGCCTCCTGCCGCATGCCCGGGGAATGTGCCATGGGAACGCGGCGGACGGATTTCGGTCAGCGTAGCGGGTGCCGGGGGCGGCCGGGGACGTTATCGATGCGCCGGGCTGGGCATCATCCTTCCTGTCAGGGACACCCGGCGGACGCAGACGGCCGGCCGCCGCACGAGGAGGGACGCTTCGATGGGCGAGAAGGTCGTGGCAGGCGCATTCGACCTGTCCGATCGTCAGCACTACCGGGACAAGCTCCGACGGTGTCTGACGGGGCTCGAGCGACTGCTGGCCCAGAAGCGCTTCGACCGCCCCAAGAACCTCATGGGACTTGAGATCGAACTGAATCTGGCGGGCGCGGACGGTCAGCCGAAAATGTTGAACGGCGAGGTACTGGAGAGGATCGCGAGCCGGGATTTCCAAACAGAACTCGCCATGTTCAACCTGGAAGTCAACATAGCCCCACACCGATTGGGCGGCCGGGTATTCGACAGGCTCGCGGAGGAAATCAGCACGTCGCTGGCATATGCCCACCGAAAGGCGGGCGAGGTCGACGCCGGAATCGTGATGATCGGTATTCTGCCGACGCTCGACCGGGACGACCTGGTGTCGACCAACCTTTCCGACGTCGACCGTTACACCCTCCTCAACGACCAGATCGTCGCCGCGCGCGGCGAGGACTTCGCCCTGGAGATCGACGGGGTCGAGCGGCTGTCGTGCACCTCGAAGTCGATCGTGCCCGAGGCGGCCTGCACCTCCGTGCAGCTCCACCTCCAGGTCACGCCCGCCCGCTTCCCCGCGGTGTGGAACGCGGCGCAGGCGGTGACCGCGCCGCAGATCGCCGTCGGCGCCAACTCTCCCTTCCTGTTCGGTCACGAGCTGTGGCGGGAGTCGCGTCCCCCGCTGTTCCAGCAGGCCACCGACACCCGGCCGCCGGAACTCCAGGCGCAGGGCGTGCGGCCGCGGACGTGGTTCGGGGAGCGGTGGATCAGCTCGGCCCACGAGCTGTTCGAGGAGAACCTGCGCTACTTCCCGCCGCTGCTGCCGATCTGCGACGACGAGGACCCGCTGGAGGTCCTGGACGCCGGCGGGGTGCCCTCGCTCGCCGAACTCGTGCTGCACAACGGCACGGTGTACCGCTGGAACCGGCCCGTCTACGGCATCGCCGACGGCGTTCCGCACCTGCGGGTGGAGAACCGGGTCCTGCCCGCCGGGCCGACCGTGACGGACGTGATCGCCAACGCGGCCTTCTACTACGGCCTCGTGCGGTCGCTCGCGGAGGAGTCCCGGCCGGTGTGGTCCCGGCTGCCGTTCGAGACGGCCGCCGCCAACTTCGAGGCGGCCTGCCGCGACGGGATCGACGCGCGCCTGCAATGGCCCCGGCGTGGCCGGCTCGGCGGCCTGGTCGAGGTGGACGCGGTGAGCCTCGTCCGGGACGAGCTGCTGCCGCTGGCTGAGGCGGGGCTGGACGCGTGGGGCGTGGAGCCCGCCGACCGCGACCTGTACCTGGGGGTCATCGACGAGCGCTGCCGGCGGCGCGTCAACGGCGCGACCTGGCAGGTGGCCACGTTCCACCGGGCGCTGGAGACCGGCCTGTCCCGCGAGGCGGCGCTGGCCGCGACCACCCGGCGCTACGCGGAGCTGATGCACCTCGGGGAGCCCGTCCACACCTGGCCCGTGGGCACGCCGGAACCCGCCGCCCTGGGGTGAGCCGGGGGAGCCGTCGCACAGCCGCGACGACGTGCCACGTCCAGGGACGGCCGTCGGCAGCCGGGCGCGGCTGACGCTTCCTGCGCCGCGCGACGTCCACGGGCGGCCGCTCGTGCCCGGACGCGGCTGACATCCCGCTGCGTCCGCGGGGCCCGACCCGACCCGGCCCGGCCCGACCCGACCTGGCCCGACCCGACCCGACCCGACCTGGCCTGGCCTGGCCCGACCCGACCTGGCCTGGCCTGGCCCGACCCGACCCGACCCGACCCGACTCGACCTGGCCTGGCCTGGCCTGGCCCGGCCCGGCCCGGCCTGGTCAGGTCCTGGCGGGGACAGCGGATCGGGCGGCGCCTTCGGGCAGCGGAGTTCGGGCACCCGCGCCGGGCCGGGGCGGAGCGGCGGCGGAACGACGGCGGAAGCGCCGCGGAGCGGCGAACCGAGGGAACGGCGGGGGAGGCGGGTGGCCCCTGCCGTTCCGACTCCGGGCGCCCGTCGGGGGCGACGCGCCCGTCACCCGTCGGAGGGCCGTCACGGGAGTGGCGCGGTGTGGCGGGTGGGGGAGAGGGGGCGCGAGTGGGTGGGGTGGCGGGGGCGCTGCCGATCGTCCGGGGCTCATCGGGCAAGCTGTGACGTCCCAGGACGGTGCCGCCCACCCTGTCGGCCACCACGGCGGTTCCCGCCGTACGGCAGGCGCGGGGAGGGGGGCGAGTGTGCAGGTGGAGGCGGTACGTTGACGGATTCCCTTCCGCGGGACGCGCTCTCGCGACGGATGCTCCGGGACGAGACGCTCCTCGTCCTGGGGCTCTCGCTCGGCGCGAGCGGTGTGTCCGCGCTGATCAGCTTCGTCGGATCCGTCACCAAGCCGGGGGGCCTGAAGGATCAGGCGGCGACGCTCAACGCCTCCGCCGCGCCGGGCCGGCCCTGGCTGGATCTCGCCTGGCAGCTCTTCGGGATCGCCTCGGCGCTCGTCCCCGTCGCCCTCGTCGCGCACCTCCTGCTGCGCGAGCCCGGCGGACGCGGGCTGCGCACGCTCGGCTTCGACCGCACCCGGCCCCGGCCGGACCTCGGCCGCGGGGCGGTGATCGCGGCGGTGATCGGCAGCACCGGCATCGCCTTCTACCTGGCCGCGCGCGGCCTCGGCTTCAACCTCACGGTGGTGCCGGAGGCCCTTCCGGACGTCTGGTGGAAGTACCCGGTGCTGATCATGTCCGCGCTGCAGAACGCGATCCTCGAAGAGGTCATCGTGGTCGGGTATCTGCTGCGCCGACTCGGCGGGCTGGGCTGGACGCCGGGCACCGCGCTCGTGGCCAGCGCGGTGCTGCGCGGCTCGTACCACCTCTACCAGGGCATCGGCGGCTTCATCGGCAACATGGTGATGGGCGTCGTCTTCGTCCTCCTCTACCGGCGGTGGGGACGGGTCGGTCCGCTCGTGGTGGCGCACTCCCTGCTCGACATCGGTGCCTTCGTGGGGTACGCGCTGCTCGCGGGGAAGGTGGGGTGGCTCCCGACGGCGTGAGCCGCCCCTGCGCCTGCGACCTGCGTGAGCCGCCCCCTGCGCCCGCGGAGCGTTACCAGGCGAGCAGTTCCCCCTCGATGACGGTGACCGCGCGGCCGGTCAGCAGCGTGCGGTCGCCGCGCAGCGCGGTGCGGACGCGGCCGGAGCGGGGCGACGCCTGCAGTCCGGTGAGGTCGGGGCGGCCGAGCCGCTCGGACCAGAACGGGGCGAGCGCGGTGTGGGCGCTGCCCGTCACCGGGTCCTCGTCGATGCCGACGTTGGGGAAGAAGCACCGGGAGACGAAGTCGTATCCCCGGGCCGGGTCCTCGGCGCGGGCGGTGGCGATGACGCCGCGGCTCGAGTAGGCGGCCAGCTCCCGGTGCCGGGGCCGCAGCGCGTGGACGGTCTTCTCGTCGGCCACCTCGATCAGCAGGTCGCCCACCTGCGGGCCGGTGTCGAAGCAGGCGAGCGGCTCGGCGCCGAGGGCGTCGGAAACGCCGGCCGGGATCTCCGTCGGCGTCAGCGGGGCGGTCGGGAAGTCCAGGGTGAGCGAGCCGTCCTCGGCGGGCGTGGCGACCAGGACGCCGCTGCGGGTCGCGAAGCGCACCGGTCCCTCGTGCGCGCCGGTCGTGCGCAGGACGTGGGCCGCGGCGAGCGTGGCGTGGCCGCACATGGCGACCTCGGCGACCGGCGTGAACCAGCGCAGCGCCCAGTCGGCCCCGCCGCCCCCGGGAAGCGGGTGGGCGAACGCCGTCTCGGCGTGGTTGACCTCCAGGGCCACGTTCTGCAGCTTGGCGTCGTCCGGGAAGGCGTCCGCGTCCAGGAGCAGGACCCCGGCCGGGTTGCCGGCGAACGGGCGGTCGGTGAAGGCGTCGACGATGTGAATCCGCATGCCGTCGACGCTAGGGGGTCGCCGCGGCCCCGCGCCAAGGCCAATCCACCAGTCCTGGACCCCGTCCGCCGGCATTCCGCCGGTCGCCCGTCCCCGTCCCCGCCAGCACCGCGCCCCAGTTGCACCCGTACCGGCCCGCGCCCGTCCGGCCCGCATCGCGCCGCGCCCGCGCCCGTCCGGCCCGCGCCCGTCCGTCCCGCGCCCGCACCCGTCCGTCCCGCGCCGCGCCTGCCCGGTCCGCGCCGGGACCCGTCCGCACCGCGCCCCGCCCGCATCGGGACTCCCTCGCACCGCTCCCCGCCCGCAGCGGGCCCCCTCGCACCGCGTCCCGCCCGCAACGGGGTCCCCTCGCACCGCTCCCCGCTCGCAGGGCGGCGTCGGGCGAAGGCTGGGATATTGGGGGAGGAGCGCAGCGCCATCCAGCAGCTCAGGACAGGGGCGGTGAGCGCCATGAGCGAGCCCGAGGAGAGCGACGCCGCACACTCGGCGCCGGACGCGGATCCCCAGGGGGATCCGTTTCTGCGCACCCGGTTCGTGATGCCGGCCCGGCCGGTGGCGTTCCTTCGGCGCGAGCGGCTGGTCAGCCATCTCGACCGGGCCCTGCGGACACCGCTGACCATGGTCAACGGCCCGGCGGGGGCCGGCAAGACGCTGCTGGCGGCCGACTGGGCCGCCGCGCGCGAGACGCCCGTCGCCTGGCTCACCACCGACGCCGCGGGACAGAAGCCGGGCGTGTTCTGGGCGTACCTGCTCGAGGCCCTGCGCACGTCCGGCATGCCCCTGCCCGCCGGGATCGGCTGCCCGGCCGACGCGGGCCGGGCGCCCCCGACGCTGCTCGCACGGCTGGCCGCCGAGCTGAGCGCCCTGGACCGGCCGGTCGTCGTCGTCCTCGACGAGTACGACCGGGTGACGGACCCGGAGATCGCCGAACAACTGGAGTTCGTGCTGCACCACGCCGGCGACGGGCTGCGTCTCGTGCTCGTCACCCGCACCGAGCCGCTGCTGCCGCTGCACCGCTACCGGGCGGCCGGGGCCCTGACGGAGATCCGGGGCGCGGAACTCGCCTTCACCTGCGAGGAGGCCGCCGCACTGCTGGAACTGCACGGACTGCGCCTCCCGGAACCCGCCACCCGGGGGCTCGTGGAACGCACCCGTGGCTGGGCAGCGGGCCTGCGGCTGTGCGCCCTCGCCGCACGCGAGAGCCCCGATCCGCAGACCTACCTCAAGGAGTTCGAGGCCGACCGCACCTCGGTCGCCGACTTCCTGCTGGCGGAGGTGCTCAGACGGCAGCCCGCCCCCACCCAGGACCTGCTGCTGCGGGTCAGCGTCCTCGACCGGTTCCGCCCGGACCTGGTCAACGCGCTCACCGGCCGGACCGACGCCGAGCCCATCCTGGCCGGTCTGTGCCGCGCGAACGCCTTCGTCGAACACCTGGAACAGGACTGGTACCGCCTGCATCCGCTGTTCGGCGAGATCCTCCGGGCGCATCTGCGGGTGCGTGCGCCGGGGCTGGAGACCGAACTCCACCGGCGGGCCGCACGCTGGCTGCGGGACTCGGGCTCGCTCACGGAGACGCTGGGGCACGGCGCCGCCGCGGGCGACTGGCAGTTCACCGCGGACGCGCTGGTCGACGACCTCGCCATCGGCTGGCTCTTCGCCGGCCTGCGCACGGACGAGCTGGGCGAACTCTTCTCCCGGATGGGGCCGGAGGCCGCGGGCCCCGCCGCCGAACTGGTGCGGGCGGCCCGCGAACTGGGGCGGCACGAGGTCGACCGCGGTCTGGGTCATCTGCGCCGCGCGGAACAGGGCCTGTCGGCCGTGTCCGCCGGGACGGCGACGACGGCGGGCGCGGCCGCCGGGCTCGGAGAGCGGCTCGCGGGCGCGCCCGGCCCGGTCACCGGGTGGGGCCCGCCCGGCGGCGAGCCCGCACAGGCGCAGGCCCGGCTGACCTGGGCGCTGCTGGAAGCGCTGGCGGCCCGGCTGACCGGCGCGCCCGCCCGCGCGGAGCTGGCCGCGACGGCAGCCGAGACGCTGCGCGGCGAAGTCCCGGCCCACCTGCTCGACCGCCACCCCGAACTCCTCGCCCTCCTGCTCGCCCACCTGGGCTCCGCGCGCCTGTGGGCCGGACGGTTCGAGGACGCGCACGCCGCCCTGACGGGAGCGGCGGGGACCGTCCCCGGGGCCTCCACGGCGCTCGCCCGCGAGGACTCGCTCGGCCGGCTGGCGCTGATCGACTACCTGGACGGCAGGCTCGCCGGGGCGGAGCGCACGGCGCGCGCCGCGCTGACCGAGACGGAGCGCTACGGCCTGCCCCAGGCGTCCGGTTCCGGCATGGGACGGCTGGTGCTGGCCGCCGTCGCCGTCGAGCGTGACGACCTGGACCGGGCGCAGGCCTTCCTCGCGGAGGCGGCGCAGCCGCACCCCGCGCTGCTGGACCCCGTCATGGAGGCGGGCCGGGCCATCGCCACCGCCCGTCTCCAGCTGGCCCGCGGGGACATCGGGGCCGCGCTCGCGACAGCCGAGCGCACCGTGCCCGCCGCTGTCGCCTCACCCTGGGCGGAAGGCCAGACGGCGCTCGTCGTCTCCGCCGCGCATCTCGCCGACGGCCGGCCCGAGACGGCCGTCAAGGTGCTGCGGGCGCTGCACGGAGCGACCCCCGCCTGCACGGTGGCCGCCGCCCGCGCCGAACTCGCCGCCGGCCGGCCGCCGGCCGCGATCGACCTGCTCGACCGGATGAGCCCCGGCGACCGCGGTGGGCCCGCCGTGACCGTCCGGGCCCTTCTCGTGCGGGCCCAGGCCGCCGACGCGGCGGGCGACCGGGCCGCGGCGAGCCGACTCGTCGCCCTGGCGCTGCGCGAGGCCCGGCACGACGGTCTGCGGCGCCCTTTCACCGAGGCCGGACCGTGGATCCGTCCGTTTCTCGGCACGTCCACCTCGCGCGGCGGGACGGCCGACGCGCACGGGCGCGGCGTCAGGCCGTCCGACGGCCCCCCGCCCCCGCTCGTCGAGGAGCTGACCGGGCGGGAGCTCGACGTGCTGCGCAGGCTGGCCCTGACCATGTCGACGCAGGAGATCGCCGCCGATCTGTACCTCTCCGTGAACACCGTCAAGACCCACCTCAAGAGCGCCTACCGCAAGCTCTCGGCAGGCCGCCGCAACGAGGCGGTCCGCCGCGCCCGCGAACAGGGACTGCTGTGAACGGCGGCGAGGAGACCGGCCCGGACCGTCCGAACCGCAGAGGGAGCCCAGGCGTGCCAGGAGCCGAACCCCACACGCGAAGCCCGGCACGAGCCGACGAGCGCCGAGCACGATCCGACCGGCGCCGGGCCCGAGCGGACGAGCGCCGGGCCGCCGCCGACTACACCGGCGGCGTCTACGGGTCCATGCTCGCGGCCTCCGTGGTGGTCGGCGCGGGCACCCTGGGGTCGGTGCCACGGCTGGAGCTGGTGCTGCTGCTGTTGCTCACCGGTCTCGTGTTCTGGATCGGGCATGTCCACGCCCACCTGTTCGGGGCGCGGCTGGTGCAGCGGCGGCTGGACCGGCGGATCGTCGTGCAGGTGTGCCGCGAGGAGTGGCCGATCGTCAAGGCCGCCGTCCCGCCGGCCCTCGCCGTGGCCGTCAGCCCGCTGCTGGGCCTCGATCTGACCGGCACCCTCTGGTTCGCGCTCGCGGTCGCCGTCGCGGGCCAGGTGGGCTGGTCGACGGCGGCGGCCCGCCGCGCCGGCGCACCCTGGCGGCTGGTCGCGGTCACCGCGTCGGTGAACCTCGTGCTCGGCCTGCTGATCATCGTCTTCAAGCTCGTGGTCACGCACTGACCTCCGGCGGCTCTCACCTCGGCGGCTCTCACCTCAAACGGCTCTCACCTCCAACGGGTGAGGCCGCGGGCCGGCGGGGGACGGAGGATCGGGGAGCAAGGGCGCAGTCCGCCTGTCCCAGGCCGTCCCGGGAGCAGCTCATGCGCTACGAGATCCGCGTCGAAGGACAGCTTTCGGAGGCGCTGACCGAGGCCTTCCCCGAGCTGGACCATGTCGTCATGTCCGGCCAGACCGTGCTGTTCGGACAGGTCGTCGACGAGGCCCATCTGTACGGACTGCTGGCGCGCTGCCAGTCCCTGGGCCTGCGGGTCATGGAGATGCGCCAGCTGCCGGAGTGAGTTCCGGGTCCGCCGCCAGGACGCTTCGCCCGCCGCGAGGACACGAGGAGGAGTCATGAGTGTGTCGCCCGGTTCCGCACCGCCGCCCGCACCGCACCCCGGACCGGACCCCCGGCCGCCGGGCGGCCCGCACCCCCGTCCCGGGACGGCCGGCGGCGATCCGGCCGCCACCCTGGCCGTGCTCGGGCGCTCCTGGACCTGGATCCTCGGCTCGGCCGTCGTCACGTTCGTGCCGGGCGTCCTGATCCTGGTCTGGCCGGACGAGACCCTGCACGTCCTCGCGGTCCTCATCGGCCTGTACCTGCTGGCGACCGGGCTGTTCCGGTTCGTGGCGTCCTTCGCGGGGGAGGACGGCGGCAGTCGAGTGACCGGCCTGCTGCTGTCGGTGCTGTACGTGGTGGCCGGGGTGCTGTGCCTGCGCAACCCGCTCCAGACGATCGCCGCGCTGTCGCTGATCGTCGGCGTCCTGTGGCTGGTGTCCGGCATCGTCACGCTCTTCACGGCGCTGTCCACCAGGGACATGCCCCATCGGGGCGTCGTGATCGGCGCGGCGGCGCTGGCCGTCGTCGCGGGGGTCGTGGTGCTCGCCCTGCCCACCGAGTCGGCCCGGGCGCTGACCCGGCTGCTGGGCCTGTGGCTGGTCCTGCTCGCCCTGGTCGAGGCGGCCGTCGCGTTCGCCTGGCGGGCGGCGCTGCGCAGGGCCGGCACCGCCGTACGGGACGGGGAGCGAGGCCGGGACGCGGCTCCGGACCGGGGCCCGGACGGCGGGGACCGCGAAGGGACCGTCTGATGCGCGCGCCGATGTGCACGTCGACGTCCACTCGCCGCGCGGGAGCGGTCGGGGCCGTCACCCCTCGGGCCGGCCGCTCAAGGCCTCACGCCCTCCCGCGGTACCCCTCCCCGACTCACCCTTCCCGGGGTCATCCGTCCCCGGCTCACCCCTTCCGGGTGAGGCCGGCGGGCCGCGTCCGGCGCAGGCTGGGACCGGCATGCGACGCCATGCCGGGTTGTCGGGCGAGAGCCCGGAACGGAGGAAAGAGATGAGTGGGGACACCTACCTCGCGTACGACTATCCACTGCTGAGCGCCTTCTGGACCATGCTGGTGTTCTTCCTGTGGATCATGTGGTTCGTCCTGCTGTTCCGGGTCGTCGTCGACGTCCTGCGCGACGACCACCTCAGCGGCTGGGCCAAGGCCGGCTGGCTGGCCTTCTGTGTCTTCCTGCCCTTCCTCGGCGTGTTCGTCTACGTGATCGCGCGCGGCAAGGACATGGGGCGCAGGGAGGCCTCGCAGGCGCGAGAGCAGCAGAAGGCCTTCGACAGCTACATCCGTGAGACGGCCAAGGGCTCCGACGGCTCCTCCGGCGGCTCCTCCAGCGGCGTCGACGAACTCGCCCGGCTCTCCGAGATCCGCGCCCGCGGCGACATCACGGACGAGGAGTTCGCCAAGGCGAAGCAGATGGTCCTGAGCGGTTCCCGCCGCTGAACCGGCCGCTCGACCGGCCGGCCGTCCACGGCGGGCGGACCGTTCACCGCGGGCGGGCGGCCCACCGCGAGCGGGGCTCCGAGCGGGCCCGGTCGACCGGCCACCGGCCCCGGGCCCGAGGCCGCCGAGCGGTCCGCCCCGCCGTCCGCGACCGGCCCGCGATCGGTGTGCGACCGGCCCGCGACGGGCCCGTGACCGGCCTGCGGGCGGGCCGCGAACGACGACGACGAATCGAGGCACCGGTATGACCGAGACGCACAGCAGTCACCCCCCGGCCGCCGAGCGGCATCCGGCCCGGCAGGCCTGGGCCGGGGGACTGATGGCCTTCGCCGCCGTCACCCTCCTGCTCACCGGGGTGCTGGACATCTTCCGGGGCGTCATGGGCATCGCCGAGGACGACATCTTCGTGTCCGCCCGGCAGTACGTGTTCCGGTTCGACGTCACCGGCTGGGGCTGGATCCATCTCGCCCTGGGCGCGGTCGCCGTGATCGTGGGCATGGGACTGTTCTCGGGAGCGACGTGGGCGCGGGTGGCGGGAGTCGTCATCGCCGGGCTCATCATCGTCGGCAACTTCCTCTCGCTGCCGTACTACCCGGTCTGGTCCGTCGTGATGATCGCCTTCTCCGCGTTCGTCATCTGGGCCCTGTGCGTGGTGAGGCCGGACCGGTTCGCGGACTGACCCCGCCGGGCCCCACCGCCCGGTCCCGTTCCCCGGCACTGCCAGGAAGGCGGCGAAGATGTGCCGTTGGCTCGCCTACTCGGGCACCCCGATCCTGCTCGAAACGATTCTCTACCGGCCCGCCCACTCGCTGATCGACCAGAGCCTGCACTCCAAGATGGGCGTGGAGACGACGAACGGCGACGGCTTCGGCGTCGGCTGGTACGCGGCCGACGGGTCGGCCGGGACCCCGGCGGTCGTCCGGGAGATCGGGCCGGCCTGGAGCAACCGCAATCTGCGGGAGATCGCCGGGCACGTCCGCTCGTCGCTGTTCTTCGCCCACATCCGGGCCTCGACCGGTACGGCGGTGCAGCAGACCAACTCCCATCCGTTCCGGCACGGCCGCTGGATGTGGATGCACAACGGCGCGATCGCCGACTTCCACCGCATCCGCCGGGATCTGGCCCTTGCCGTCGACCCGCTGCTCTTCCCCGACATCGAGGGATCCACCGACTCCGAGCTGATGTTCTTCCTGGCCCTCACCTTCGGTCTGGAGGAGGATCCGCCGGGGGCGGTCGCCCGGATGGTGGGCATGGTGGAGCGCGTCGGGCGGGCGCACGGAGTGGAGTTCCCGCTGCAGATGACGGTCGCCGTGACCGAGGGGGTGCGGCTGTGGGCGTTCCGCTACTCCAGCCAGGGCGCCTCGCGCTCGCTTTTCTACAGCACGCGCGTGGAGACGCTGCGGGAGCTCCATCCCGACATGGCGTTCCTGCGCGAGGTCTCCGACGAGACCCGTCTCATCGTCTCCGAGCCCCTGGGCGACCTGCCCGGCGCCTGGAACGAGGTGCCGGAGAACACCTACGGCATCGTCCAGCCGGGCGGTGACGAGATCCTGCAGTTCACCCCGCTGGCCGCGTAGCGCGGCGGCACGGACCGCGGACGGCCCGCGTCAGTGGAACCGGGGACGGCTCGGGTCAGTGGACGGAGAACCCGCCGTCCACGAAGAGCGCCTGTCCGGTGACGTAGCCGGAGGCCGGGCCGGCCAGGAACACCGCGGCCGCGGCGAAGTCCTCGGCGAGACCGTTGCGGCCGACCATCGTGCGGGCGGCCAGCGCCGCCACCTTCTCGGGGTCGGACGACAGCCGTGTGTTGAGCGGGGTCATGACGAACCCGGGCACCAGGGTGTTGCAGGTGACGCCGTGCGGTGACCAGGCCTCGGCCTGGGAGCGGGCCAGTGACTCCAGCGCCCCCTTGGAGACCCCGTAGGCGCCGCTGCGGACGAACGCCCGGTGCGCCTGCTGCGAGGTGATGTGGATGATCCGCCCGAATCCCCGCTCGGCCATGCCCGGCCCGAAGCGCCGGCCCAGCAGGTAGGGCGCTTCCAGGTTGACGCTCATGGTGGCGTCCCACACCGTCTCGTCCAGCTCGTCCATCGGCGGTCGCAGGTTGATGCCGGCGCAGTTGACCAGGATGTCGGGCTCGCCGTAGACGTCGGCAGCCCGGTCCGCCGCGGCGCGCACCCCGGCGCGGGTGCTCAGGTCGCCGCTCACCCAGGCCGCGCGGCAGCCGTCCGCGGTCAGCTCGTCGACGGTCGCGGCCAGCCCGGCCTCCCCGCGCGCCACGATCACCACGCTCGCTCCCGCCCGGGCGAGCGCGCCGGCGATGGCGCGGCCGATGCCGGAGCTGCCGCCCGTCACCAGGGCGATCCGTCCGTCGAGTGAGAACAGCTCGGAGAGGTAGGCGGCCGAACGGGCCGGGCCGGGCGCCGGGACGGGCGAGGCGTGCGGAGGTGTCATGTCCGCACCCTAAGCGGAAGGGCGCGCGCCCTGTCGTCGGGACCTTGCCAACCGAACTTCACCGATATATCGTTGACGCATCGCGACAGATCAACGATGCGCGACAGATCAACGATGAAATGAAGGAGTGGTTTGCGATGCGTACCCACGGATTCGAGCGTGGACATGGACAGGACGGCCCCCGGCGCGGACGGGGCGGCTTCGACGGACGGCGTGCGGCCTTCGGGCCCTTCGGTCCGGGAGGGCCGGGTGGTTCCGGCGGGCCGGACTTCGGCTTCGGCGGTCCGGGCTTCGGCCCCGGCGCCTGGGGCGGACGAGGGCGGGGCGGGCCCAGGGGGAGGGCGCGGCGCGGTGACGTACGGGCCTCGATCCTGGCCCTGCTCACGGACCGGCCCATGCACGGCTACGAGATGATCCAGGAGATCGCCGAGCGCAGCGGCGGGGCGTGGAAGCCCAGTCCGGGTTCGGTGTACCCGACCCTCCAGCTGCTGGAGGACGAAGGCCTGATCAGCAGTGAGAGCGACGGCGGCAAGAAGCTGTTCTCGCTCACCGAGGAGGGCCGCGCGGCCGCCGAGGCCGGCCCGGACGCCCCCTGGGAGGAGGCCTCGCGCGGCGTCGACTGGGAGGCCCTCGGGGAGATCCGCCAGGCCGGCTTCGGTCTGATGGAGGCCTTCGGGCAGGTCTGGAAGACCGGCAGCAAGGAGCAGCGGGAGAAGGCCCTCGCGGTCGTCAACGAGGCCCGCAAGAAGCTGTACCTGATCCTCGCCGACGAGGGCTGAGGCGGCCCGGCGGCCGGCAGGACGGCGAGGAAGGCGCTTCGTGGAACCGTCCGCGAGGCGCCTTCGCGTGTCCGGGGCGGGCCGCGTCGCGCGAACCGGCGTCCGGCCGGGCGGCCGCGCGTCGCTCAGGTCACCAGCGTGCCCAGTTTGCGCAGCGACTCGTTCAGCGCGGCCGTCCCCGAGTCCTTGAGCCTGCCCGCCATCAGGGACACGGCGGCGCCGGTGAACTCGCCGTCGATGCGGACCGTCGTGGCGTCGCCGTCGGGGGTCAGGGTGTAGCGGGTGGCCACGGAGACGGCCATCGGCCCCTTGCCGCGGATCGCGAGGACGCGCGCGGGCTCCAGTTCCGCCACCGTCCACTCGACCTCCGCCGGGAAGCCCATGAGCTTCATGTTCTCCAGGAAGGTCGCACCCGGTTCGAGGGTCGCGGGGCCGCCCTTGGGGAAGTTGGTGTGCGTCGCGTTCCACTCCCCGTACGCCGGCCAGTCGGTGAGCTGGGCCCACACCTTCTCGGCCGGCGCCTGGATGCGTGCCTCCGCGCTGACTTCGGCCATGCGACCACCTCTTCGTGTCGGGCAGCTCCGGCTGCGGTGTCGCGGAACGTAGCTCCGCACGGCCTAACATTCAATACTGACGCACCGTCAGGAAGTGGCGTCGAGGGCTCCGGCGCGGTGCCCGTCGTGACGGCCGCCGGCCGCGGCCGCGGTGGAGCGGGCGTGCGAGGGGTCCGCCCGGCGCACCGGCGCTCCGGCCCGGGGCGTCGGCCTGCTCGCGGCGATGGTCGCGGACCCGCGGGCCCGCGCGGCCGAGGTCCTCGCCCGCGCCGGCGTCGACGTCGACGCGCTGCGGGCCGGGATCGAGGACGGCCCCCAAGGGCGCGAGGAGTGCCCGGAACGGGGCTCGTCCGCCTGCCGAACGGCCGGGGCCCGACGGGCACGTCCAGCCGATGAGACAGGTGTCAACGGGGATGACGCTCATGTCATCGCCTGTCATCATGGGGCGGTGCGTACCACTGTGAGCAGCCACGGCAACCGTGGGAAGGGCTTCGGCCTGTCCCTCGCGGTCGGGTCGGCCATCGCCTTCGGCGGATCCGGGGTCGCGGCGAAGCCGCTGATCGAGGCGGGCCTCGACCCGCTGCACGTGGTGTGGCTGCGGGTGACCGGCGCGGCGCTGGTGATGCTGCCGCTCGCCGTGCGCCACCGCGCGCTGCTGCGCCGCCGGCCCGCCCTGCTCGCGGGCTTCGGCCTGCTCGGCGTGGCCGGTGTGCAGGCTTTCTACTTCGCCGCGATCTCCCGGATCCCCGTCGGCGTGGCACTGCTCGTGGAGTACCTCGCGCCCGCGCTGGTGCTGGGCTGGGTGCGCTTCGTGCAGCGGCGGCCGGTGACGCGGGCCGCCGCGCTCGGCGTCGTGCTCGCGGTCGGCGGACTGGCCTGCGTGGTCGAGATCTGGGCGGGCCTGGGCTTCGACGCCCTCGGCCTGCTGCTCGCGCTGGCGGCCGCCTGCTGCCAGGTCGGCTACTTCGTCCTGTCCGACCAGGGCAGCGACGGCGGCGACGACGTCCCCGATCCGCTCGGGGTGATCGCCTACGGCCTCCTCGTGGGCGCCGCCGTGCTGAGCGTCGTCGCCCGCCCCTGGGGGATGGACTGGTCCGTGCTCGCGCACACCGCCGGCATGAACGGCTCCGAGGTTCCCGCCTGGCTGCTGCTCGCCTGGATCGTGCTGCTCGCCACCGTCGTCGCGTACGTCACCGGCGTGGTCTCCGTGCGCCGGCTCTCCCCGCAGGTCGCGGGAGTGGTGGCCTGTCTGGAGGCGGTCATCGCGACCGTGCTCGCATGGGTGCTGCTCGGCGAGCACCTGTCGGTCCCGCAGATCGCGGGCGGGGCCGTGGTGCTCCTCGGCGCGTTCATCGCCCAGTCGTCCGCGCCCGCCAAGGGCTCACCGGACCCGGTCGCCGCCGGCGGCCCCGAACGAGAACTGTCGGCCCGCGGCACGGCCGCCTAGCGAGGGCCCGCCACCCCGAAGTTCCCGCCCACCGGCAACGACGAGCCCGCCGCGGCCGGCGGGGCAGGCGTTTGTCACTTGCGCCAGAAGAGGTGGTGGGTCACCCCGCTCGGGCTGGGCACGACGTCCATGTGGAAGCGGTCCAGCAGCTCGTCGGGCGAGTCCCACAGGCGCAGTCCGTGCCCGAGCTTCACCGGTGAGACCACCACGTGCAGGGTGTCGACGAGGTCGGCGTCGAGGAACTCCCGCACGGTGGTCACTCCGCCGCCGAGCCGGACGTCCTTGCCCTGCGCGGCCTCGCGCGCCCGGGCGAGGACGGCGGCGGGATCGCCGTCCACGAAGTGGAACGTGGTGTCGGAGAGGGTGAGCGACGGGCGTCCGTGGTGGGTCAGGACGAAGACGGGCGTGTGGAACGGCGGCTCGTCGCCCCACCAGCCCTTCCACTCGTGGTCGGTCCACGGACCGCGCTGAGGGCCGAACTTGTTGCGGCCCATGATCTCGGCGCCGATGTTGTGGCTGAAATCCCGGGTGAAGTAGTCGTCGAGGCCCCGGCTGCCGCCGGGCTCGGTGCGGTTGGGCCAGCTCGCGGTGGCCCCGGCCCAGGAGAAGAGCTTGCCCGGGTCGATGTGGTGGCCGAAGGGCCGTTCCAGGGTCTGGTCCTCGCCCGCCGCGACGCCGTCGCTCGAGATGGTGAAGTTCTGCACGCGCAGCAGCTGGTCCACGGGTTTCCTCATCGGTCCTGTCGCCTCCTGATGTGTGGCGATGCGTCCTTGCACCAGGATGTCGAACGGGGCGCGGCCGGATCGACATCGGCGCGTCAGCTGTTTCGAGGAGTGCCGGCGTGACGCATCGCGCGGGCGGGCGCGGCCCGTCGCCGGCGGGGACCCGGTGGGCGGGCCCCCGCCCGGCGGACCGCCGGATCAGCCCTGCGGTCGCGTCGCGCGCCGGCGCAGCAGGTGCTCGCGGGCCGCCGCGTCGCCCGGTCCGCCGCGGGCGGTCAGGCCCGCGGCGATGCGGTCCTGGGTCTCGGCCGGCCGGTGGGCCGCGTACTTGAACTTGGCCTCCACGGAGGTCACCTCCAGCCGGATCACCCGGATGCCGGAGAGCAGGCGGCCGTACGGGGCCTCGCCCGGCGCCGGGCGCGCGGAGCCGCCCTCCGGCTGGAAGTGGGCCATCTGCCGGGCGAGCAGCTCGGCCTTGGCCGCCGGGTCGTCCACGATGTGCGCCGTGCAGCGGAGCTGGACCGCCGTGTAGAAGCTCGTCGGCGTGCCGTGCTCGGCCGGGGCGCCGGGCGGCGCCTGCCAGGGGCCGGGCACGAAGACCCAGTCGCCGACGACGCTCAGCGTCACCGCCGGATTCGCCTCCAGCGCGGGCCACAGCGGGTTGGGGCGGGCGAGGTGGGTGACGGCCGTGTCGTCGCTCGGGTCGTACGCGAAGTGCAGGGGCTGGACGGACGGCGGCTCTCCCGGCAGGCCGTTGACGGCCAGCTCGCCGAAGTCGTGCGCGGCGAGCCAGTCCCGCCACTCGGCGTCGTCGTGGGGCGCGTCCCAGGGGTGGACGAGCATCACAGCGCCGCGAGGTAGCCGGGGACCCGGGCGCCGGGCGCGAGGTCCGCCTCCGGGACGGGCGCCTCGTAGCCCTTGCGCAGGGGCACCACGCCGGCCCAGTGGGGGAGGGCGAGGTCCTCGGGCTCGTCGTTGACGCCCCCGGTGCGGGTCTTGGCGGAGACCTCGCCGAGGTCGAGGCGGATCACCGCGGTGGCCGCCAGTTCCTTGCGGTTGGCGGGGCGCGAGTCCGCGGAGCGGCCCGGGACGACGTGGTCGACGAGGGCGTCGAGGGCGTCGCGCTTCTCCCGCGGGTCCGTCACGTCGTACGCGGTGCCGTGCACCACCACGGAGCGGTAGTTGATCGAGTGGTGGAAGGCGGAGCGGGCCAGCACCAGGCCGTCGACGTGCGTCACCGTCAGGCAGACCGGCAGCCCCGGATCCGCCTGTCCCGTCATCCGCAGCGGGCGCGAGCCCGTCGAGCCGTGCACGTAGAGCGTCTCGCCGACCCGGGCGTAGAGCGTCGGCAGCACGACCGGCGCGCCGTCGCGGACGAAGCCGAGGTGGCACACGTAGCCCTCGTCGAGTATCGCGTGCACCAGGTCCCTGTCGTACGAGGCCTTCTGGGCCGCGCGGGTGGGGACCGTGCGTTCGGTCGGGGTGTAGGCGGCGGGCGGCGGTGGCGTCGTCGGCTGCTGGGTCCCCTGCATGGCGTTCTCCATTGCACTAGTGCATAATTGCTTTTGTGCTAGGAGACTATCCGATCCAGGGCCGTGGAGCGGCGGAGATTTCCGCGAGCGTCGAGGCGGCGGTCGGCCGCGGTGAGCTGCGGCCCGGCCAACTGCTGCCGCCGATGCGGGAGTTGGCGTCCACGCTGGGGGTCAACCCGAACACCGTCGCGGCCGCCTACCGCACTCTGCGCGAGCGGGGGGTGATCGAGACGGACGGCCGCCGGGGCAGCCGGGTGCGCGCGAAGCCCGCCACGACCGGACGCGAGTTCATCCGGGTGGACGTCCCGCGGGGCGTGCGGGACGCCTCCACCGGCAACCCGGACACGGCGCTGCTGCCGCCCCTGGGCCCGGCGTTCGCGTGGGCGGCCGACCGGGGCGACCGGGAGCCGGTGCTGTACGGCGACGCGCCGGTGGAGCCCGGTCTGGCCGCCGCGGCCCGGGCGGATCTGGACGCGGACGGCGTGCCCGCCGGACCGGTGGCCGTCGCCTCCGGCTCGCTGGACGCGATCGAACGCGTCCTCGCCGCCCATCTGCGGCCGGGTGACGTCGTGGCCGTGGAGGATCCCGGCTGGGGCTCCCTGCTCGACCTGGTGCCGGCCCTCGGACTGCGCATCGTGCCGGTCGGCCTCGACGACGAGGGCCCGCTGCCCCAGGACGTGCGCCGCGCCCTGGAGGCCGGGGCGCGTGCCCTGATCGTCACCGACCGGGCGCAGAACCCGACCGGCGCGGCGGTGAGCGCCTCACGCGCGCGTGCCCTGCGCGCCGTGCTGGCGGAGCATCCGCACACCCTGCTCGTGGAGGACGACCACGGCCACGGCATCGTCGACCTGCCCCTGCACCCCCTCGCGGGCGTCACCCGGCACTGGGCCTTCGTGCGCTCGGTCGCCAAGGCCTACGGTCCGGACCTGCGGTTCGCCGTCCTCACCGGGGACGACCTCACCCTCGACCGGATGAGCGGACGCCAGCGTCTCGGCCCCGGCTGGGTCAGCAGGACGACCCAGCGGGCCGTGCTGCGGCTGTGGACCGAGGGCGCGGTGGACACGCGGGCGGTGGCCCGGGCGTACGGCGGCCGGCGGGACGCGCTGATCGCCGCACTGGCCGCCCGCGGTGTCCCGGCCCGCGGCCGCAGCGGAATGAACGTGTGGGTGCCGGTGCCGGACGAGACGGGGGCCGTGACCCGGCTGCTCCAGTCGGGCTGGGCGGTCGCCCCCGGCGCGCGGTTCCGCGTCGAGTCCCCGCCCGGCGTCCGGATCACCGTGTCCGCCCTGACGCCGGACGACGTCGACGGGCTCGCCGACGCCGTCGCCGCCGCGGTACGCGTGAGCGGCGTGCGCGGATACGTCTGACGCCCATGACGCCCCTGACGCGCGGCCGCCCCCCGTCAGGGGAGCGGCCGGAAGGGGAGCGCCTGTAAGGAGGGCCGTCGCGCACCCGTCCCGAGCAGGTCCACTCCGCCCGGCCCGACGCCGGTCAGGACCGGCGCCGTACCTGGGTCAGCGCCGCGCCGGCCAGGACGATCGCGGCGCCCACCGGCGTCGACCAGCTCAGCGGCTCGTCGAGCAGGGCGACGCCCGCCGCCGTGGCGATGACCGGGATGAAGTACGTGACCATCTGGGCCGTCGTCGGGCCGACCTCCGCGACCAGGCCGTACTGGATCAGCAGCGCCAGGCCCGTGCCCAGCGCCCCCAGAGCGGCCGTCGCGAGCAGCGGCAGCAGCGGGAAACGGGCCGGGAGCGTGGTGAACAGCGGTGTGACCACGGCGAGTTGCAGGGTCGCCAGGAACAGCTGCGCGCCCGTCATCGACAGGGCGGAGGAGCCGGCGCCCGCGAGCGTGCGGCGGAGGTAGATCCAGCCGACCGGGTAGCTGAGCGAGGCCAGCAGCGCCAGCGACGTGCCCCGGGCGTCCAGGCCGTGGAAGCCCTGCCAGGCGCCGAGCACGGTCAGCACGCCCAGGAACCCGAGGCCGAGCCCCGCGACCCGCAGCCGCGTCGGCCGGTCCTCGGAGAACGCCACGAGGGACAGGGCCATGCCCCACAGCGGCGAGGTCGCGTTGCAGATGCCGGCCAGCGTGGACGGGATCGTCAGCTCCGCATAGGCGAAGAGGGAGAACGGCAGGGCGTTCAGCAGGAACGCCGACACGGTCAGGTGCGCCCAGGTGCGCGCTCCGCGCGGGAGCCGCTCCCGCTTGACCGCCATCGCGACCGCCAGCACGGCCGTCCCGAACGCCAGCCGGCCGAAGGTGACCTGGAAGGGCGCGTAGCCGCCGGTGCCCACCTTGATGAGCAGGAAGCTGAAACCCCAGATCAGCGACAGCGCGCCGAAGCGCAGCCGCCAGTCGAGGGCCGGGCGTCGCAGGCCGGCGGGAGACGGGGAGGTGGCGGTGGAAGAGGGAGTGGATGCGGTCGCCGTGGTCATGGCTCAACGATGCGGGAGACGTCCTCGTAGCACAATCGAGAATTTTGGAGCAGTACCTCGTAGCATCGCTTATATGTTGAACCTGGAGCGCCTGCGCACCCTCGACGCCCTCGCCCGGCACGGATCGGTCAGCGGAGCGGCCCTGGGCCTGCACATCACCACGTCGGCCGTCTCGCAGCAGATGGCGAAACTGGAGCGGGAGGTGGGCCAGCGGCTCCTCGCCAAGCACGGACGGGGAGTGCGGCTGACGGACGCGGGCCGGCTCCTCGCCGAGCACGCGTCCCGGATCCTGTCCCAGGTCGAGCTGGCCCAGGCCGATCTGGAGGCCCAGCGCGGCCAGGTGGCGGGCGAACTGCGGCTGTCGGCGTTCCCGACCGCCGCGCGCGGGCTGTTCCCCGGCGTGCTCGCCGAACTGCGCAAGGCGCATCCGGGGCTGCGGCTGCGCTCCTCCGAGCTGGAGCCGGAGCGCGGCATCGCCGGCGTCGTGCGCGGCGACCTCGACCTCGCCGTCGTCCTGGACTGGTACAACAAGCCGATGCCGGTGCCGGACGGCCTGGTCAAGGCGCCGATCCTCGACGACCCCGCCGACGTCGCGATGCCGGCCGGACACCCCCTCGCCCACCGGGACGAGGTGGACCTCGCGGAGTTCGCCGAGGACGAGTGGATCACCTGGGGCGAGGGCGAGTTCTGCCACGAGTGGCTCATGTTCACGCTGCGCTCGCGCGGCGTGGAGCCGATCGTCGGCCACCGGGCGGCCGAGACGCACACCCAGCTCGGCCTGGTGGCGGCCGGTCTCGGCGTCTGCATCGCCCCGTTGCTCGGACGGCACCCGGTGCCCGAAGGAGTCGTGACGGTGCCGCTGCGGCAGCGGGTGCGCCGCCATGTGTACGCGGTGTGGCGGGCGGACGCCGACCGCCGCCCCTCCATCCGGGCCGCCGTGGAGGCGCTCAAGACGGCGGGCGGCGCGCTGGGCCGCCCGGCGGACGGCCCGGCGGGGGAGCGGGCCGGCTGAGACGAGCCCCCGGGCGACCGGCGGCGCGGCAGCCCGCGGAACTGCCGGCCGGGGCGGGCCGCCGGGTCACACCCCGCCGAGCTTGCGGAAGTCCCAGGACACGACCTTCTCCGGCGTCAACCGCACCCAGGCGTGCCGCCCGTCGTGCGGCATCGCGTCGAGACCGAAGTTCTTGCGGGCGAACAGGGTCTCCACCGCGTCGAGTTCGGCGCACAGCTCGCCGGTGCGCGGGCACTCGCCGACGAACTCCACGGCGCCGGACAGCTCCACCCCGCGCAGTGAGTCGTACTCCTCGCCCGTGTCGATCACGATCGCGACCCGGGGATCGCGGCGCAGATCGGCCCAGCGCTTGCTGCGCACGACCGAGTACAGCCAGAGCGCGGTCCCGTCCCAGAGGAACCACAGGGCGCTGACGTGCGGGGCGCCGTCGGTGGACACGGTCGCGACCCGGCAGGTGCGCTGGACGGTGAGGAACGCGTCCAGCTCGCCCGAGGTCATCATGATCTTCCGGCCCCGACGCTGAGTGGCGGTCATCCGGCCCCCTCATCTTCTCTTGTGTCGTCCTGTGCTGATGGTCCGAGACGCCGATTCCTGAGACTCCGTCAGAAAATGATGGGTCTTCTTCCTTCTCCGCGCAATGGCGGTTAGTGTCGCCCGCCCCACACCGACGTCAGGGGAGCCCATGCCGTCGCACGAACAGCTCGGCGAACTGCTCGACCCCGCCGGCACCGTCCTGATCACGGTGGAATGCCAGCAGGGCGTCGTCGGCCCGGCCGCCGCCCTCCCGCAACTCGCCCGCGAGGCACGGGAGTCCGGAGCCCTCGCCAACATCGCCCGGTTGGTGACGGCCGCCCGCGCGCGGGGCGTCCAGATCGTGCACGCCGTGGCGGAGCGCCGGCCCGACGGGCGGGGCGCCAACCGCAACGCCCGGCTGTTCCGCGCGGCCGAACGCCTCCCCGTCCAGCAGCTCGCCGGAACCGACGCGACCCGCGTCGCACCCCCGATCGAGGTCGCCGGACAGGATCTCGTCGTCCGGCGGCTGCACGGGCTGTCACCCGTCCAGGGCACCGACGTCGACGCCCTGCTGCGCAACCTCGGCTGCCGCACCCTGATCGTGACCGGGGTCTCCGCCAACGTCGCGATCCCCAACACCGTCTTCGACGCCGTCAACCGGGGATACACGGTCGTCGTGCCGTCGGACGCCGTCGCGGGGGTGCCCGCCGACTACACCGCCGCGATGATCCGCCACACCCTCGCGCTGGTCGCCACGGTCGCGACCACCGACGAGGTGCTGGACGCCCTCCGGCCGGACGCCCCGGCGCGGGTCAGGCGAGAGTGATCGAGTCCCCGCTGACCTTGATCGGCACCTCGGGCAGCGGCTTGCGCGCGGGACCGCTCTTCACACTGCCGTCCGTGATCGAGAAGTTGCTGTTGTGACAAGGGCAGTTGATCACGCCGTCACTGATGGACTTCACCGCGCAGCCCGCGTGCGTGCACACCGCCGAGAACGCCTTGTACGTGCCCGCCGTCGGCTGGGTGACGACCACCTTCTCGGAGTCGAAGACCTTGCCGCCGCCCTCGGGGATGTCGGCCGTCTTCGACAGCGCCGCGCCCGCCGCCGCGTTGTCCCCGCCACCGCCGCCCGTGCTCGCGGCCGCCGTGCCGCCGGCGGCGCCCGCGGCGCCGGACGGCGAGGAGCCCGACGCGTCGTCGTCGGATCCTCCGCACGCGGTCAGCGCCACGGAGAGCCCCGCGGCTCCGGCGGCCGCCACGACGGTACGGCGGGCGGGCCCCGACGCGGACTTGAACGATGCGCTGGTCATGCTGGGGGGTTCCCTTCCAGGGGGGAGTGTGGATCTGCCGTCAGGTACGGGCCGGGGGGACGCCGTGTTCAGCGCCCCCGCCGAGTTCGGGCAGTGTCGCGATGGTGACGGCTTCGACATGAGCACGGCGTAAGCCGCAGCTGTCGCCGAGCTGTCGGCCGCGCATCGGCCCAGGCCCGGCCACCTGCGGCGACGCTCAAGTAGCCTGGGGCGATGCTCAAGGAAGTCACCGCGACCCGGTACGTCACGCCCCTGCGCGAGGGCGGATCCCTGCCGGGGCTCGTCGAGGCGGACGACCTCGGCCTGTACGTCCTGAAGTTCACCGGGGCCGGACAGGGCCGCAAGACGCTCGTCGCGGAGGTGGTCTGCGGCGAGCTGGCCCGCCGGCTCGGCCTGCGGATGCCCCGGCTGGCCGCCGTGGAACTCGACGTCCTGCTGGGACTCGGCGAACCCGACACCCAGGTGCAGGAGTTGCTCAAGGCGAGCGGCGGGACCAACCTCGGCATGCAGTTCCTCTCCGGCGCCCTCGGCTACGACCCGCTCGCCTTCCCGGTGAGCCCCGAGGAGGCCGGCCGGATCGTCTGGTTCGACGCGCTGGTCAACAACGTCGACCGCTCCTGGCGCAACCCCAACCTCCTGGTGCACCGGGGCGACCTGTGGCTCGTCGACCACGGCGCCACCATGATCTGGCAGCACAACTGGCCCACCGCCGAAGCCTCCGCGGCCCGCCCCTACGACGCCTCCGACCACGTCCTCGCCCCCTTCGGGCCGGACGTCGCGGCCGCGGCGGAGCGACTGGCCCCGCTGGTCACCGCGGACCTGCTCGCCGAGGTCACCGCCGAGATCCCCGACGTCTGGCTGACGGACGAACCCGGCTTCGACACCCCGGACAGCCTCCGGCAGGCCTACGCCGCGCCGCTCCTGGCACGCGCCGCCGTCATCCACGACCGCATCAAGGGGACCGAGTGAACGACCGCCACATCATCAGGCCGGGCCAGGGCGGCGACCGGGACGTCTTCGAGTACGCGCTGCTGCGCGTCGTCCCGCGCGTGGAGCGCGGCGAGTGCATCAACGCGGGCGTGCTGGTCTACTGCCGCGGCCGGGACTACGTCGGCGCCCGCACCCACCTCGACGAGGCGAGACTGCTGGCGCTGGACCCGCGCGCGGACGTGGCGGGGGTGCGGGCCGCCCTGCGGGCCGTCGAGGGCGTCTGCGCGGGCGGCGCCCTCGCCGGCCAGGCGGCGCACGACGACGCCGGACGGCGCTTCCGGTGGCTGATCGCGCCCCGCTCGACGATCGTCCAGCCGGGCCCCGTGCACACCGGACTCACCGCCGATCCGGCGGCCGAGGCGGACCGGCTCCTCCAGTTGCTGGTGAGGTAATGGATCACACCGGCGACGTGTGGCGTTGACACCGGGTGCCAGGGCTTCTAGCGTCACGTCTGCCGAAGGTACTAAGCGGTCGCTCACCAGTCGGGCGCACCGGCGCCGGCCGGGCGCACCGGCGCCCCGGGCGGAACAGCGCCTCCGGGCGCATCAGGCTTTCTCAAGGGCGAGGAGAACCAGCAATGTCCACCACTGAGCAGCGGGTCGCCGTAGTCACGGGCGCGGCACGGGGCATCGGAGCGGCCACCGCCGTACGGCTGGCGGCCGAGGGCCGCGCCGTCGCGGTCGTCGACCTCGACGAGGCCGCCTGCAAGGACACCGTCGAGAAGATCACCGCGGCCGGCGGCAGGGCCGTCGCCATCGGCGCCGACGTCTCCGACGAGGCCCAGGTCGAGGCCGCGATCGCGCGGATCGTCGAGGAGCTCGGCGCGCCGACCATCCTCGTCAACAACGCCGGCGTCCTGCGCGACAACCTGCTGTTCAAGATGAGCGCCGCCGACTGGGACACCGTCCTGAACGTGCACCTGCGCGGCTCGTTCCTCATGACGAAGGCCGTCCAGAAGCACATGGTCGACGCCGGCTTCGGCCGCGTGGTCAACCTGTCCTCGTCCTCGGCGCTCGGCAACCGCGGCCAGGCCAACTACTCGGCCGCCAAGGCCGGTCTCCAGGGCTTCACCAAGACCCTGGCCATCGAGCTCGGCAAGTTCGGCATCACCGCCAACGCCGTCGCCCCCGGCTTCATCGCCACCGACATGACGGCCGCCACCGCCGCCCGCGTCGGCATGGGCTTCGAGGAGTTCAAGGCCGCGGCGGCCACCCAGATCCCGGTCGCGCGCGTCGGCGAGCCCGGCGACGTCGCCAACGCGATCGCCTTCTTCACGAACGAGGCCGCCGGCTTCGTCTCCGGCCAGGTGCTGTACGTCGCCGGCGGACCGCTCGACTAACCGCTGCCAAGGACCCTGGGGATCACGAACATGACTGAACTGCCCGCACTCTCCGGCAAGGTCGCCCTCGTCACCGGAGCCAGCCGGGGCATCGGCTACGGCGTCGCCGAGGCGCTCGTCGCCCGCGGCGACCGGGTCTGCATCACCGGCCGGGGCGAGGACGCCCTGAAGGAGGCCGTCGAGCGGCTCGGCGCCGACCGGGTCATCGCCGTCGCCGGCAAGGCGCACGACGAGGAGCACCAGGCCGCCGCCGTGGCCCGCACGATGGAGGCCTTCGGCCGCGTCGACTTCCTGGTCAACAACGCCGGCACGAACCCGGTGTTCGGGCCGATCGCCGACCTGGACCTCAACGTGGCCCGCAAGGTCTTCGAGACCAACGTGGTCTCCGCGCTCGGCTTCGCGCAGCGCACCTGGCACGCCTGGCAGAAGGAGAACGGCGGCGCGATCGTCAACATCGCCTCCGTCGCGGGAATCTCGGCCTCCCCCTTCATCGGCGCCTACGGCATCAGCAAGGCCGCGATGATCAACCTGACCGTGCAGCTGGCGCACGAGTACGCGCCGCGCGTGCGGGTCAACTCGATCGCCCCCGCCGTGGTGAAGACCAAGTTCGCCCAGGCCCTGTACGAGGGCCGCGAGGAGGAGGCGGCCGCGGCCTACCCGCTGGCCCGGCTGGGCGTGCCGTCCGACATCGGCGGCACGGCCGCGTTCCTGACCTCGGACCAGTCCGACTGGATCACCGGCCAGAACATCGTCGTCGACGGCGGGATCTTCCTCAACGCCGGCGTGGGCTGAGAACGCCCCGGACCGCACGCCGGTCCGGGACCACCGCGACGACCGCGTCCACGGGCGCCGTTTCCCCGACGGAAACGGCGCCCGTGTCGTCCTATACCGGACATCTCCACCCCGAACACGGTGATGACAACGTCGTCATACCGAGAGTGATCAAGAACGCCGTACAGGCGCGGGTTCAGGCCGCCTGGCGCTGCGGTATGGTCTGCCAACCCTTGGCATGGCAGATCGAGGAGCGTGCGCGTGTTCAACCGGAACCGATCCTTGCAGCGAATGGCGGCGATCGTGTCCATATCCCTGGTGGCCGGGTGCAGCCTCCTGGGGGAGGAGAGCTCCGACGACGCCGGGCCGATCGTGGTGGGCACCACCAGTGCGCCCAGCACGCTGGATCCCGCGGCCGCCTGGGACGGCTCCTGGGAGCTGTTCCGCAACATCTACCAGACCTTGCTGAGCTACCCGTACGGCACGACGGCCCCGCAGCCGGACGCCGCCAAGTCCTGCGGGTTCACGGACGACACCAGCCGCGTCTACCGGTGCGAACTGCGCGACGGGCTCACGTTCTCCAACGGCGACGCCCTGGACGCCAAGGCCGTGAAGTACTCGATCGACCGGATCCGCGCGATCAACGCCCCCACCGGCCCCAACGGCCTGCTCGGCAGCCTGGACAGCGTCGAGACGAAGGGCGACGGCGAGGTGCTCTTCCGCCTGAACAAGGCCGACGCCACCTTCCCGTTCGTGCTCGCCACCCCCGGCATGTCGATCGTCGACCCCGACGACTACCCCGCGAAGTCCCTGCGCAAGGACGACGGGATCGTCGGCTCCGGGCCCTACCGGCTGCAGTCCTACGAGGAGGGCAAGCAGTCCGTCCTCGTGCGCAACGACCACTACAAGGGCCTCGCCGAGCGCCGGAACGACGCGGTGAACATCCGCTACTTCCAGGACTCCGGCGCCATGGTCAAGGCCCTGCGCGCCAGGGACATCGACATCACCTACCAGGGGCTCGCCGCCGACGACATCGTCGACCTGGAGAACAAGAAGGCCGAGAACGAGGGCCTGCAACTCGTCGAGGGCGCGGCCACCAACATCAACTACCTGGTCTTCAACCCCAAGGACACCTGGTCGGACAAGCTGGCCGTGCGCCGGGCCATCGCCCAGGTCATCGACCGGGCCGCCATCGCCCACAAGGTGTACAAGGACACCGTCGACCCGCTGTACTCCATGGTCCCGACCGGCCTGACCGGCCACACCACCGGCTTCTTCGACTCCTTCGGCGACCCCGACACCGCCAAGGCCCGCAAGATCCTCACCGAGGGCGGCATCACGCGGACCGTGCCGCTCACCCTCTGGTACACCACCGACCGCTACGGCTCCGACACCGCGCTGGAGTTCAAGGAGATCAAGCGTCAGCTGGACGCGTCCGGCCTGTTCTCGGTCACCCTGAAGAGCAGCCCCTGGAACACCTACGTGGTCGGCTACCAGAACGGCGAGTACCCGGTGTTCGGGCGCGGCTGGGCCCCCGACTTCCCGGACCCCGACAACTTCATCGCCCCCTTCGTCGGCGAGCAGAACGCGCTCGGCACGCCCTACCCGGAGAAGAAGATCACGCAGGTGCTGCTGCCCCGCTCGCGCCGGGAGAGCGACCGCGCCGAGGTGTCGAAGGACTTCGAGGAGGCCCAGCAGATCCTCGTCCGGGACGCCCGGCTGCTGCCGCTGTGGCAGGGCAAGCAGTACATCGCCTCCTCCGAGGACGTCTCGGGCGGAGAGCGCGCCCTCGACCCGTCGACGATCATGATGGTGTGGGAGCTCTCGCGGAAGACCAGCTGGTAGCGACGGGCCGGCGCACGGGTGACGAGCCGGGCGCCGCGCCCGGTGGCGGGCGGGCAGACCGGCCGCGGGCCGGGCTGTCAGTGGCCGCCTGTAGGTTCTGTGGTCTGAAGCGACCGCACACCGAAGGACGTTGACGTGACCGACATCGCCATGCTGCCCGAGTCCTGGCGCGGGGTTCTGGGCGACGAACTGCAGCAGCCCTACTTCAAGGAGCTGACGGAGTTCGTCGAGGAGGAGCGGGCGAAAGGCCCCGTCTACCCTCCGCGCGAGGAGGTGTTCGCCGCGCTCGACGCGACACCGTACGAGCGGGTGAAGGTCCTCGTCCTCGGACAGGACCCCTACCACGGCGAGGGCCAGGGACACGGCCTGTGCTTCTCGGTGCGGCCCGGCGTGAAGATCCCGCCGTCGCTGCGCAACATCTACAAGGAGATGCACGCGGAGCTGGGCACGCCCATCCCGGACAACGGCTACCTGATGCCGTGGGCGCAGCAGGGTGTCCTGCTGCTCAACGCGGTCCTCACGGTCCGCGCCGGGGAGGCGAACTCGCACAAGGGCAAGGGCTGGGAGAAGTTCACCGACGCGGTGATCCGCGCGGTGGCCGACCGGCCCGACCCGGCGGTCTTCGTGCTGTGGGGCAACTACGCGCAGAAGAAGCTGCCCCTCATCGACGAGACGCGGCACATCGTGGTCAAGGGCGCGCACCCCTCGCCGCTGTCGGCGAAGAAGTTCTTCGGCTCCCGCCCGTTCACCCAGATCGACGCGGCGGTGGCCCAGCAGGGCCACGAGCCCATCGACTGGACCATCCCGAACCGGGCCTGACACGGTCCGGCGGGGGCCGCCCGCCCGGTTCGGCCGGGGCCGTCCGCCGCTCCGGCGGGGGCCTCCCGCCGCCGGGCCGGTACCCGTCGGGCCCGGCCCGGTGCCGCCTGACCGTGATCGTCCGCGCGGGCGGCTAGCGTCGTCGCAACGACGCAAGGAGGCCGAGGGTGGCGGAGCGACAGGGGCGCACGACGGCGGACACCCTGCTCACGCGGATCGGGCAGGTCGTGATGCTGCACCACGGGGGAGACCGCGAGGAGGCCCGCCGCCGCCTCCTCGGCCTGTGGACGGAGATCGGCGAGGAGGGCGACGCCCTGCACCGCTGCACCCTCGCCCACTACCTCGCCGACACCCACGACGACCCCTGCGACGAACTGGCCTGGGACCTGCGGGCGCTGACGGCGGCGCAGGAGCACGACGGCCCGGCGGACGGCCCGGGGGACGGCTCGGAGGACGGGCGCGGCCGGCCGGGGGAGGAGCCGGAGGGCGGGGCCCACGGCCGGGGCTCCCCCGAGGCGAGGGCGCTCTTCCCCTCCCTCCACCTCAACCTGGCCGCCGACTACGTGAAGCTCGGCCGCCCCGACGCCGCCCGCTCCCATGTGCGCCGGGCCCGCCGGGCGGCCGCCGCACTGGGCGACGACAGCTACGGGGACGGGATGCGGGCCGCGATCAGCAGGATGGAGCTGCGTCTCGGGGAGGGCGAGTGGCGGCGGGACCGATGAGAGCGGAGGGCGCCGGTACGGCAGCCCCCGGCCACCCGGCCCGTGCTCACCGCCCGTAGGCCCGCCGGCAGAGCACCGCCTCCGGGCTGTCGCCCTGCCACCCGCCGTACTTCCTGCCGAAGGCGCACACGTCGGCCTTCCCGCGCACCGCGTCCTCCACGTCCTGGAGGTCCACGCGCGGCCGTGCGTGCGGTCGCGGCTGCTCGTGGGGAGGTCGGGCGGGCGGACGAGGACCGGACGACGCGGGCGGCCCGGCCGGCGGCTCCTCGGCGGGCTCCCGCCGCCGCTCCGTCCGCCGCCCTTCCGGTTCGCGGGACGGTTCCGCCATCTCCAGCGCCTCCCGGACCGGCGCCTGCACGATCTGGGTCCCGGCCCGCCCGTCCGGCCGCGGCACGGACGGCTCGGAGGGCGCCGCGGCGGGACCGGGCACGGGCGGACGCTGGACGGTCACGCAGCCGGACAGGGCCGAGAGGGCCACGGTGACCAGGAGCGTCGCGGTAGTCGTCGTTCGATGCACCCGCGCCACTCTGTCGGGTCCGGCCGCCCGAGCGACAGCACACGAGCGGAGGTTGCCCCGCACGGGTGATCCCGTACCCCGTACGAAGGGCGCGACGCCGCCCCCGCTGACGCCGCCACGGGCGACGACCTGTGCCGGCGGTACCCCGACGCCGAGGCCCAGGCCGACGCCGACGCCGACGCCGACGCCGATGCCCGCGGCCGGCGGTCGGCGGTCGCGGGCGTCAGTCCCCGGTGGCGCCGTCGATCCGCTCGCGGATCAGGTCGGCGTGGCCGTTGTGGCGGGCGTACTCCTCGATCATGTGCGTGTAGATCCAGCGCAGGCTGAACGGCTCGTCGGTGAACCTGCTCGGGCCGCGCGAGAGATCGTCCAGGGCGAAGCCGGCCGCGTACCGCCGGGCGGTCTCGATCTCGGCCTGCCAGGTGGCGTGCGTCTGCGCCCAGGTGTCCGCCTCGGTGAGGTGGAACTCGCCGTCCGGGTCCGCGTCGCTGTAGTGGAGCGGTCCGGCCCCGTCGCCCGCGAGCACCCTGCGGAACCAGCTGCGCTCCACGTCCGCCATGTGCCGCACCAGCCCCATCAGGGACAGTTCGGACGGCGGCACCGAGGCGGTGCGCAACTGGCCGTCGGTGAGGCCCTCGCACTTGAGCGCCAGGGTCTGCCGGTGGTAGTCCAGCCAGCCTTCCAGCATCGTGCGTTCGTCGGCGTTCAGGGCCGGTACGGTGCGCGGTGTCGTCATCCCCCGCATGGTGCCCGCCGACCGCTCCGCCCACCACGGGTTTTCCACCGGCCACCGGCCGTCGGACACGGCCACGGTCACCGGTCACCGGTCACCGGCCACGGCCACCGGTCACCGGCCACCGGCCACGGCCACCGGCCACGGCCGCCGTGGCCGGTGGCCGGCCACCGGCCACGGCCACCGGCCGCCGGTCACCGGCCGCCGGCCGACAGGGCGGGACCCCGGCCCAGGCCCCCGCGATGCCGTCCGGGGACGGCCGCTCCTCGCCCCGCCCGGGCGGGGCCGTATGCTGCCGGGCAGGCAGGCAAGCACTGAAGGAGCGCCCGTGAAGGTCGGCTGCGTCGGACTCGGCGACATCGCACAGAAGGCGTACCTGCCCGTGCTGGGCGCGCTGCCCGGGATCGAGCTGCACCTGCAGACCCGCACCCCCGCCACCCTCGACCGGGTCGCCGACGGCCTGCGGGTGCCCCGCGAGCAGCGCCACCGCGACCTCGACGCACTCCTCGCCGCCGGGATGGACGCCGTCTTCGTGCACGCCCCCACCGCCGTCCACCCCGAGATCGTCGGCCGGCTGCTGGAGGCGGGCGTACCGACGTACGTGGACAAGCCCCTCGCCTACGAACTCGCCGACTCCGAGCGCCTGGTGACGCTCGCCGAGGCCCGGAACACGACGCTGGCCGTGGGCTTCAACCGGCGGCTCGCGCCCGGCTACGCGCAGTGCGCCGACCATCCTCGTGAACTGATCCTCCTGCAGAAGAACCGGGTAGGCCTGCCCGAGGAACCGCGCGCGATGATCCTCGACGACTTCATCCACGTCGTCGACACCCTGCGCTTCCTGGCGCCCGGCCCGGTCGACGACGTGACCGTCCGCGCCCGCGTGGTGGAGGGGCTGCTGCATCACGTCGTCCTCCAGCTCTCCGGCGACGGCTTCACCGCCCTCGGCGTGATGAACCGGCTCAGCGGTTCCAACGAGGAGATCCTGGAGGTGTCCGGGCAGGACACCAAGCGCCAGGTGATCAACCTGTCCGACGTCGTCGACCACAAGGGACAGCCGACGGTGCGGCGGCGCGGCGACTGGGTGCCGGTGGCCCGCCAGCGCGGCATCGAGCAGGCGGTCGTCGGCTTCCTCGACGCCGTGCGCGCGGGAAAGGTGCTCAGCGCCAGGGACGCGCTGGCCACGCACGAACTGTGCGAGCGGGTGGTCCTAGCGGTGCTGGAACGGTCCGCCGCAGCCTGACCGCCCGCACGCCCTCGGTGAGGCCCAGGGCGACGAGGACCAGCAGCGCCCCGTGGACGGCCCAGTCGCCGTAGCGGACGTACAGGGTGACGCCGTCGGCGAGCGGCACGTCGTACACCGCGGCCGTGCTCGCGTCCGGACCCAGCCACGGGCCGAGCCGCCGGCCGCTTGCGTCGTAGACGGCAGAGTCGCCGGTCAGCGTGGCGTGGACGAAGGGCCGGCCGGTCTCCGCGGCGCGCAGAGCGCCCAGCGAGGCGTGCTGCGCGGGCGCCCAGCTCCGCTGGAACGACGACGTCGACGACTGACCTACCAGCAGGTCCGCGCCGTCCTCGACGAGATGCCGGCTCATGTCCGGGAACGCCGTCTCGAAGCACACCGCCGGCCCGACGCGCACCCCGTGACCCGCGTCCATCAGGACCTGTCCGGCGCCACGCCGCCGGTCCTCACCGGCCGCCCTGCCGACCGAGGTGGCCCAGCCCAGCAGCGCACGGGCCGGTATGTACTCGCCGAACGGCACCAGGCGCATCTTGTCGTACCGGTCGCCGGTCGGGCCGCCCGCGCCGACGAGGATCGAGCTCTTGTAGATGCCGGGCCGGTCGGAGCGGCGGGCGTCGACGTTGACGAGGATGTCGGCGCCGGTGGCCCGCGCCAGCCCGGCGACCCGCCGGGCCAGGTCGGGGCGCTCGGCGAGGTCGTAGCCGACGCTGCTCTCGCCCCAGACGATCAGATCGACGTCCCGTCCGACCAGACGGCGCGTCAACTCCTCCTCGCGGTCGAAGCGCAGGTCGGGCCCGTCGATGACGCCCGGCTGGACGACGGCGACCCGGGTGTCCCCGTCGGCGTCGGGACGCGGCGCCCACGCCCACGCGGCGGAGGCCGTGGCGGCGGTGGCGACCAGGCCGGCGACGGCCGGCGCCCGGGACGCGGGGAGCGCCACGAGAACGGCGGCCGCCACGTTGACCGCGACCACCAGGAAGCTCAGCAGCCACACCCCGCCGACGGAGGCGAGCCGCAGAGCGGGCGCCACCTGCCACTGGCTGGCCCCCAGCACACCCCACGGCCCGCCCAGCCCCTGCCAGGACCGGACGAGCTCGACGGCGAGCCAGGCCGAGGGAAGCACCAGCAGCGCGGCGAGCACCCGCCCGCGCGTGGGGGCCTCGGCCTCGGCGAGGAACCGGCGCACCAGCCACGCCCACGGCGCCCACAGCCCGCCGAGCAGCGCGGCCAGGACGAGGGTGAACACATGCAGGTCCGGCAGCAGCCAGTGGTGCATCGCCAGCATGAAGCCGAACCCGCCGCCCCAGCCGTCGTACGCCGCGCGCCGCCCCGTGGGCGCGGAGCGCGCCAGCAGGATCCACGGCACGAGCGCCACGTAGGCCCACCACCACAGGGCGGGCCCCGGGAAGGCGAGCACGGGCAGGGCGCCCGCGAGGGCGGCGACGGCCGTACGTCGCCAGGGGGAGGTGAGCCAGTGGCCGCATCTGTTCATACGACACCTCCCTACCCGGGTTGGGTCGCTTCAGTGTGCGCCTCGGGGACGACCTCCGACAGGGCGTGCGCGCCGCCCGTTCCCGAGCGGCGCACCACCCCGTGCACACGTCGCACCGGGCCGGAACGCGGCGACCGGACACCGCCGCGCGCGGGGGGGCAGCGGTGTGTCCCGCTACGGTCTCCGCCGTGCGCCGGGCTCCGCCCCGATTCGGTGCCGTCGTCGACGGGCCGTCGTTCACAGTCGTGTTGGCGGCCGGGCGCACGGTCGCTGGCAGCGGGCTCCGGTCGTGGGGATGCGGTCGGGGCGGCGGTGTCAGCCGGGGAGCCGCCGCCACTTCTCCTGTACGACCACCTCGTGCACCCGCCAGCCCTCGGGCGTGCGCAGCAGGGCGAAGGAGTACCGGCCGCCGCAGATGAAGTCGGGCGCCTCGGCCGGCGCTTCCGCACGCCCGTCGGCGAGGCGCATGGGGTTGACGTAGTCGGCCTGCACCTGTGCCGTGTCGCCGGTGTCCTGGTCCAGGACGCCGAACCGCACCCGGCGGTTGACGATGAGGTGCTGCCGCATCGCGAACGCCCTCAGGGTGTCGGCGAGCCAGGACGCGACGTTCCCCGCCTCGCCCTCGATGCCGCCGGCCGACCGGTAGTCCGCGCGTCCGTCGGCCGTGAACAGTTGCCGGTACGCCGTCCAGTCGCCGTCGTCCACCGCCACGGCGTAGTCGGTGATCAGTCCGTCGACGGCCAGCCGGTCCATCACGGCGGCGAGCTCCACACGCTGCGTCATGGCCCGAGTGTTGGGCATGGCGGGTGCACAGCCAAGGTCCGTGCGGCGATCGGCGCGGCTTCAGGCCGCCGCGACCACCTCGCCGCGGATCGCCGCGGCCCACTCCACGACCAGCAGTTCGTACTCGGCCCGCTCCTGGGCCGACAGCGACCCGCCCGCGCGCGCCCAGAGGGCGCGAATCCGCTCGTTCAACTCGGCGGCGGACCGCACGGAACCAGAGGCGACAGAGTGGGGGGACATGCGACAAGCGTAGGCGCATCCACTGACACTGCGCTACCGGACGGCTACGCGCCAGGCTATGGGCTTGGTCACGGCCGATCGACCGGCCGGACGGTCAGCCGGTCGGTCAACTTCGCTTCCTCGGCGGCGGTTTGGGTCGGCCGGTGCGGAACGGTGCGGAACGGCGCGGGCGTTCCGGAGCGCGGGCAGGCGACCGCGAGGCCGGGGAGCGCGAGGCCGGGGAGCGGCGGGGTCAGCCGGCGGACTCCGCCGCGTGCGGGCTCAGCGCGCCGGTCGCGACGGGGGGCGGACCGCATCCGGAGGTCGAGTCCGGCGCACGCACTCTGCGGCCTCCACTAGACTTCCGAATACGTTCCGAATACTATGGATCCATGACCATCACAGCAGGCCTCCCCGTGGCGACTCGGCGCTCCTCGGACCTGAGCAAGCACTCCGCCGAGGTCTTCGCCGAGGCCGAGGATCACCCCGTGACGGTGACCCGGCGCGACGGCGAGGCTCTGGTCCTGATGTCGCAGCGTGAGGCCGAGGGCCGTGCCCGCTTGCTGAACTTTGCCGCACAACTCATCACCGTCACCCTCGACGACCGCGGCTCGCTCGCCGAGCGGATGTCCAAGGCCTTCCCTTGGATGCTCGCGCTGTCGCCGGCCGACCGGGAGTCCTGCGCGCAGGACCTCGTCGATGCGGCGCGCGCGTCGTTCGCCACCGGCCAGCCGCACCTCGCGCTCGCAGAGCTGACCTCCTGGAAGGAGACGGCCACGGCCGTCGCGGCCGGGCTCAGCAGCGACAGTGCCGATCTGGAGTGGCTCGACGACGATGAGACCGTGGAGCGTCCGTAGCCGTGGCGGCCGCCAGGAAGGGCGAGTTGGTTCCTTGCCCACCGAAGAAGATCGAGTACGAGATCCGCTTCGCCACAGCCGACGCGCAGAAGGGTTGGCGCGACGTCGTCGCGACGATCCGCAACCCCGTGACGGAGACCTGGGACTTCCTCACGCGGACGCCGCTGTCCATGACGCCGACGAACTATCGGCTCAAGGGTGAGCTCGGCGTCATCGGGCGTGGCGACGCGCCCCATGAGCGGTGGCAGCACAAACCGACTGCGAAGGGCACCGCGCGCATCTGGTTCTACGTCCACGAGCGCACGGTCTTCCTGGAGCAGGTGCACACGAGCCACCCGAACGAGACGAAGTAGGCGCGCTTCGCAGCGTGCACATCGTCGGTGAGCGCGCATCCGATGGGGATGATCGCTGTGTGGCTGCCGCGACCGGGGACTTCGAGCGCGAACGTGAGAGAAGCGTGACCGCACCCCGTGCCGCCGGCCGTGAACGGTCAGCCGGGCATTACGGTGGGACACGAAGACCTCCGTGCGGTGTGTTCCCAGACAGCTCCACCACATCGGAGGTCTTCGCCATGTTCAAGACCCGCCAGTGTCAACGACGCTCGTGATCAATACAGCCGGGAAATGCTGGACAGCGCTGCCTCAGCCGCCGGATTCGCCCGCGTGCGGGCTGAGCACACCCATGCTGACCAGCACAATCACCACCACACCGAGGGCAATGCGGTAGTAGACGAACGGCATGAAGGACTTGGTGCTGATGTACTTCATGAACCAGGCGATGACCGCGTAGCCCGACGCGAAGGCGATCGCCGTGGCGAACAGCGTCGGTCCCCAGGCCACATGGCCGCCCTCCAGCGCGTCCTTCGTCTCGAAGACCCCGGAGGCCAGCACCGCCGGGATGGCGAGCAGGAACGAGTAACGGGCCGCGGCCTCGCGCTTGTAGCCCATGAACAGGCCGCCGCTGATGGTCGCGCCGGAGCGCGAGACGCCGGGGATGAGGGCACAGGCCTGGCACAGGCCGAAGACGAGGCCGTCCTTGACGCCCAGGTTCTCCAGGGTCTTGCGCTGCTTGGGCGCGCGGTGCTTGCCGCCCGTCTCGTCGCGGGCCGCGAGCCGGTCGGCGATGCCGATCACGACGCCGACCACGACGAGCATCGTGGCCGTGATGCGCAGGTCGCGGAAGGGGCCCTCGATCTGGTCCTTGAGAGTGACGCCCAGCACGCCGATCGGGATCGAGCCGACGATCACCAGCCAGCCCATCTGGGCGTCGTGGTCCCCGCGCATCGTCTTGTCGAACAGAGACCGGCTCCACGCGGCGATGATCCGCCCGATGTCCTTGCGGAAGTAGATCAGTACGGCCGCCTCCGTGCCGATCTGGGTGATCGCCGTGAAGGCGGCGCCCGGGTCCTCCCAGCCGGAGAACGCGGCGGTCAGCCGCAGGTGCGCGCTGGAGGAGACGGGGAGGAACTCGGTCAGCCCCTGGACGAGTCCGAGGATGAGGGATTCAAACCAAGACATGAGGTTACGGAGTCCAAGTGCCGATCGGAGAGGGGCGGCGGCGACGGCAGACGGCCGCGCCCGAAGATCAAGGGTGTGCAAAGGAAGGGTAGCGGTCCCGTAAGGCGGGTACCGCACAGGGGTTTGAGGAGCGGGCGCCCGGCCCCGCTCGCGAGACGCACACCGGGAGCCGGTCCGGGTCGCCGGGGCACGCCGCCGAGCCGTTCGTCCGGGGCGGGCGCGGTCGATCCGATGGCGCGCCGGGTCGCGCCGGGACGCGGTGCGCGAGGCTGACCGGCGGTGTTGCCGGGCCGACCGGGCCGCAGGTCCCGGCGCACGGACGGTTGACCGGTCGCCCGGCCGCCGCATACGTTGCTGCCGACGGGAAAGCGCTTGCTGTGCACAGGTGCCGCCGGTGCACGCGTACCGCCGCCGCACGGGTACCGCCGGTGCCGGGCGCCTCCCGCACGCTTGCCGGACCCGCCAGGTCCACGGCCGTACGTCGGAGGAGTGCTGATCACGCCCATGTCCCCCACCACTCCGCCGCCCGGTCCGCTCGACGGCCGGCGCATCCGGGCCGCCGTCGTCGGCGCCGGCGCGATCGCCCGCGACTCGCATCTGCCCGCCTTCCGGCAGCTCGCCGCGGAAGGCGAGACCGAGGTCGTGGCGGCCGTTGACATCGATGCCAACGCCGTGCGGGCGTTCTGCGCGGAGGGCGGCGTGCCGCACGCCTACACCGACCTGGACCGGATGCTGGCCGAGCAGCGGCCCGACCTGGTGACCATCTGCACCCCGCCCACCCTGCACCGCGAGCAGAGCGTGGCCGCGCTGCGGGCGGGCGCCTGGGTGTGGTGCGAGAAGCCGCCTGTGCCGACCCTGGCCGACTACGACGCCGTGGCGGCCGAGGAGGGGGATCCGGGAGGCCCGTACTCCTCGATCGTCTTCCAGCACCGCTTCGGGTCGGGAGCCCGGCACGTGCGCCGGCTGCTCGGCGACGGGGCCCTCGGCCGGCCGCTCGTCGCCCACTGCCAGACCACCTGGTACCGCGACACCGCCTACTACGCCGTGCCCTGGCGCGGTCGCTGGCGCACCGAGGGCGGCGGCCCGGCGATGGGCCACGGCATCCACCAGACGGACCTGCTGCTCGACCTCCTCGGCCCGTGGAGCGAGGTGCGGGCGATGGCCGGGCGGCTCGTGCACGACGTGGAGACGGAGGACGTGTCCACCGCCCTGCTCCGCTTCGAGAGCGGCGCCCTGGCCACGGTCGTCAACAGCGTCCTGAGCCCCGACGAGGTCAGCCGCATCCGGATCGACTGCGAACGCGCCACCGTCGAGCTCACCCACCTGTACGGCCACTCCAACGCGGACTGGCGCCTCACCCCGGCCCCGGGCGTCCCGGCCGACGAGGCGGCAGGCTGGCGGGACTTCGGCGCCGACGTCCCGAGTTCGCACCTGGCCCAGCTGCGCGAGCTGGTCGCCTCCCTGCGCGCCGGCCGGCGACCGCGCAGCAGCGGCGCCGACGGCCGCACCAGTCTGGAGCTGATCACCGCGCTGTACCGGTCGGCGTTCACGGACACGACCGTGCGGCGGGGCGAGATCGGTCCCGGCGACCCCTATTACACGGCGCTGCACGGCGGCGCTCCGGGATGGGCGCCGGCGGCCGCGCCCGCGGAGGTGCCCGCATGACCGCGGAGCTGCGGCTCGTGCACGTCCACGGCGACCGCGTCACGGTGACCGACCCAGGCACCGGCGTCGAACTCCTCTCCTACGTGTACCGGCCCGAGGCGGCCTGGGAAGCGCCCAAGCCGTACATCCACCCGCTGCGGACGCTCGCCGGGGACGTCGTCACCGACTACCGGCCCCACGACCACCGCTGGCACAAGGGGCTGTCCCTGACCGCCTCGCACCTTTCGGGCGCCAACCTGTGGGGCGGCAACTCGTACGTCCACGGCGAGGGGTACCTGGAACTGCCCGAGCGGGTCGGGTCGATGGCGCACGTCGGCTTCGACGAGGTCGCCGCGGGCGCGGGCCGGGCCGTCATCGCCGAACGGCTGACCTGGCATCCGGCCGGCGGTGAACTGTGGGCGGAGGAGTCGCGCCGCGTCGAGGTGCACGACGTCGAGCACGACTCCGGTTCCTGGGCGCTGACCTGGACCAGCGCCGTCACCAACCGCCGTGCCGAGCCGCTGCGTTTCGGGAGTCCGACCACCGCCGGGCGCGAGATGGCCGGATACACGGGCCTGTTCTGGCGCGGCCCGCGCGCTTTCCGGGACGGCCGGATCATCGGACCCGACGGCGAGGGGCCCGGTCTGATGGCCTCGCAGAGCCCGTGGCTCGCCCTCAGCGGGGAGCACGACGGCGCCGACGGCCACGCCACCGTCGTCTTCGAGCACGCCCCCGCGAACGACCACACCGGCGCGGGCGGGAGCCACCCCGCCCACTGGTTCGTGCGCAACGAGCCCTTCGCGGGCATCGCCCCGTCCTGGGCCTTCTTCGACGAGCTGGAGCTGGCGCCGGGTGACACGCTCACCCGCGGCTACCGGGTGGTGGTGGCCGACGGCGCGTGGGAGCGCGAGGAGATCGCCAAGTACCTGCGCACGCACCCGTGGTGAGCACGTACGGGGGACTCCCCGGCGGGGTCGCCGTCTCGCGCCTGCGCGTCTACGACTGGCCCGCCGCGGACGGTCTGCGCGGCGGAACACCCCATGTGCACCTGGCCTGTTCGGAGGGCTACGTCGTCACCGGCGGACGCGGGGCGGTGCACACCCTCACCCTCTCCGGCCATCGGGTGACGCCGCTGGCGCCCGGCGCCGTCGCCTGGTTCACCCCGGGCACGATCCACCGCCTGGTCAACGAGGACGAGCTGCGCATCACCGTCCTCATGCAGAACGGCGGGCTGCCCGAGGCGGGGGACGCGGTGCTCACCCTGCCGCCGGAGCACCTCGCCGACCCGGAGGCGTACGCCGCCGTGACCGCCATCCCCACCGACGCGCAGCCGGAGGAGCAGGCTCGGGCCGCCCGCGCGCGGCGCGACCTCGCGCTGGAGGGCTACCGGATGCTGCGCGCGGCGCCGGACCCCCGGGAGGCCCTGACCGCCTTCCACCGGGCCGCCGCGGCGCTCGTCCGGCCCCGGCTTGCCGAGTGGCGCGAACGCTGGGCGCACGGTGCGCGCGCGGCCGCCGAGGCCACCGGGGAGCAGCTCGACCGGCTGGCCGAGGGGGACGTCTCCCATCTCGCCGAGGCCGCGGTGCGGGCCGAGGGGCCGTCCGCGCGGGGGAGATTCGGCATGTGCGGACGGCTGGACGTGTACGCCTGACGCCCGGTCGCGGGTGAGCCCGGTCCCGGCTCGGCACCGCCGGCGCAGGCGGTCACCGCGGTGCGGGCGGAATCACGGCGGGCCGGTGCGGAGGCGGCGGCAGGGCCCGCCACCGTCCAGCCCGGCGTCCGCGGGCGGGCGCTCACGTCGTCGTGGCGCACCGCGTCCCCGCAGGACGTCGCCGCAGGACGCCGAGCAGATGACCACTCCGACGCGATGGTCCTGGAGTCCGTGCAGCCGACCGCCCCGAGGGCTTCCACGACCGCTCCGGCCCCCCGCTCCGGCTGCGGCCACGGCTCCCGCTCCGGCGCTCCCGGTGGACGCGCCGGACGACCGTGGACGGCAGGACGGCGGCGAACAGCCCTGGATGGATCCCGCGCATCGGCTGACGGCGGCTCGTCGGCGGCCGCGGCCGCCGACGGAGAGAGCCCCCGACGGCTACGGCCGGCGCAGGTGGTGGCGCTTGCGCCAGGCCACCGCCGCGCCGACCAGTGCCGGCAGGGCGATGCAGAACATCGCGATCAGGAAGGCCGGCGAGGTCGGGGAGGAGGCGCGGGCCCCGGCGACGACGTAGGCGGCGGTGTTGGGGATCGAGCCGAGCGCCGTCGCCAGCAGGAAGGACGGCCAGGTCATGCGGGAGACCGCGGCGCAGTAGTTCGCGGCCCAGAACGGCACCCCCGGGAACAGCCGGGCCGCCAGCATGGAGCGCAGGCCGTGCCGGCTGAGCTGGCCGTCCGCCGCCTTGAGGAGGCGGCCGCGCAGCAGGGGCCGCAGTGCCTCCTGGCCCAGTACGCGACCCAGTCCGAAGGAGATCCCCGCCCCCAGCACCGTGCCGGCCAGCGCCGCGCCGACGCCCCACTGGGAGCCGAACAGCGCGCCGGCCGCCAGGTTCAGCAGTGGTCTCGGCACGAAGGCCACCGTGCACAGCCCGTAGGCGGCCGCGAAGAGCGCGGCCGCCGACGCGCCGCCCGACTGGGACGGCCAGCCGTCCGCGAGGAGCTTCTGCGGCTCGAAGAGCAGCACGCTCGCCGCGGCCGTGGCCAGCAGCGCGACCAGCAGCGCCAGCCGTGCCCAGGGCGACAGCAGCACTCTGCCGCAGCGCGCGGCGAGGCCGCCGGGAACGGCAGCCGAGGCCGGGACGCGCGCGACGACGGAGGCGGCGAGGGGCGTGATCACGGGCAGGGGGGTGGGCGTGAGCAGCGGAACGACGAAGTCCGTGCCGGCGGCCCGGGGAGAGGCCGTGGCGGTGCCCCCAGAGCGGGTGGTGGCATCGAGCATCCCGTGACACTAACGGACGAACACATGTGATCGCCGTATGGTCCGTCTCATGACCGTCACCGGCGCGGGCCCGGCGGGCGCGCCGCACAGTCGTGCGCGAACGCGGCGGG